>CADCAS010000115.1 GCA_902799465.1 uncultured Eubacteriales bacterium | reverse complement strand
CTTGGTAGTTTGTTGTTTCATCACCTTCATTCTACCACAAAGCAGCCTCGCTGTCTCTAGCTTGGCTGCTTTTCCGTGGGACTTTTTTTACAGCCCCGTCAAAAACGGCGGCGCATGATTGTAAAATCCCGTAAAATATGGTATCATGGGTGTGATCGGGGCATGGTTCCCCACTATGAGCAAAGGAGCGTAAGAACATGAAGATTTACTCTGTGTACGACGCCGAATTCAAGCCCTACGGCAAGGTGCTGGAGGGGTACGACTGCAAGGAACTCATGGACGCCATGATGAAGATCGACCTCCCCGCCCAGGGCACGGCCTACGAGCCCGGCATCGCCTCCCTGGAGGCGTGCGCCATCTACAGGGACTTCCAGGACCGCGGCTTCGGCGGCATGCCCATCCAGCTGGGTCTGTGCTGGGGACACAATGTGCTGCTGAACTGTCTGGAGTACCACCGCGACAGCGAGATCAACGTGGGCACCCATGACTTCATACTGCTGCTGGCCAGGGAGAACGAGATCGTGGACGGCACGCTGGACACCGCGCTGGTGAAGGCGTTCAAGGTGCCCGCGGGCGTGCCCGTGGAGGTCTATGCCACCACCCTGCACTACGCCCCCTGCCACGTGGATGCCGCCGATGGCTTCCGCACCGCCGTGGTGCTGCCCAAGGGCACCAACACCGCCAAGCCCGACTTCGCCCCCGCCTGCGAGGAGGACAAGTGGATGACCGCCCGCAACAAGTGGCTGCTGGCCCATCCCGACGCCCCCGAGGCCAAGAGCGGCGCGCACATCGGCCTGAAGGGCGTCAACATCAGCGTCGCGGAATGAGCACACCGGAAACACTGAAAACGGAGGGATCGACATGAGGGAGCAGCCTCAGCTGGGGAGCATGATCAAGGGTCAGGTATTCGACGGGTATCTGCTGGTGCGGCAGGCGCAGCAGCGGACCAGCTCCAACGGGGGCAAATATCTGGACATGACGCTGTGCGACATCTCCGGCGAGGTGAACGCCAAGATGTGGGACGGCGCCACGCCGCCGCCCGCCGCGGGCACGGTGATCCGCCTGCGGGGGATGATGCTGGAGTACAACGGCCGGCCCCAGCTGCGGGTGGACAAGCTGCGCGCCCTCGTGGAGGGGGACGACGTGGACATGGGCCAGCTGGCGCCCTGCGCGCCGCTGCCCGCGGAGGAGATGCTCGGCTATATCCTGGAGCGGGTCAGCGCCTTCGCCGACGAGGAGCTCAAGACCCTGGTGCTCAGGCGTCTGGAGGAGTGCGGCGACCGGCTGAACTACTATCCCGCCGCCTCCAAGCTGCACCACGCGGAGCGCTCCGGGCTGCTGCACCACACCAGCACCATGCTGCGCGGCGCGGCGGCCATCTGTGAGATCTATCCCACCCTGGACGCCGACCTGCTGGCGGCGGGGGTCGTCCTCCACGATCTGTGCAAGATCACCGAGATGGACGCCGACAGCCTGGGCGTGGTGTCCGACTACACCGCCCGGGGCATGCTCATCGGCCACCTCGTTCAGGGCGTGGCGGAGCTGGACCGGCTGGGCCGGGAGCTGAACGTGCGGCCCGAGCTGCTGATGATGCTGGAGCACATGGTGCTCTCCCACCACGATCTCCCCGAGTTCGGCAGCCCCAAGCCCCCCATGTTCCCCGAGGCCGAGGTGCTCCACGTGCTCGACCTGCTGGACGCCCGCATGTTCGAGATGAACCGCGAGCTCAAAAACGCCCAGCCCGGCGGCTTCACCGACCGCATCTGGTCCCTGGAGCGCAAGCTCTACCGCAGGAAGGAGCCCCCGGTCGCGCGGGAGGAGAAGTGAGGGAGAGGACGAGGAAAACGTACCAGGAGGCGGCAATCCGCAGGATTGCCGCCTCCTGGTATGTTTTCCTATTACCAATCAGTCAATGCGACAGATGGTGATTTGTTAAAATTGAAAATCTGAGTCTTAAATGATTTTCTACTAACAATTATACTAAAAATGCATCATTCGGCATAAACACTGGATTTTTTCTGTATTTAGGCATTGTATTTCCA
>CADCAS010000114.1 GCA_902799465.1 uncultured Eubacteriales bacterium | reverse complement strand
GGCGTTGCCACCAGCAGCTTGCGGTTCGCTACGCTTGGCGGTAAATACCCGCGACCGGACTTCCACCGGTTAGATGTGTGCCATGCCCGGCACACGAAAGAGAGGGAATAGCGTTGATCCGCTATTCCCTCTGCAATTATGCCTGGATGCGCTCCATGACGATCATGTCCGTCAGCGTCACGCCGTCCTCGACGATGGGTTCGGGATAGTTGTCCGTGAAAAAGCGCTCCCGGACGCCCGCCGTCTTGAAACCAAAGCGCTCGTAGAAGCCCACGTTCGCGGGACTGGTGCCCACCCGGAGACGCTCGCATCGGGGGCCGTAGAGCTTGATGAGGTGCTCCATCAGCCGCGTGGCGTATCCCCTGCCCCGCATGTCGGGGGCGGTGGCCAGGTTTTTAAGCTCCCAATCGCCGCCTTCATCGGCCAGCATCACCGCCACGCAGGCGGGCTTGCCGTGAACGGTGAGGACGTAGAGCTCGCCGGCGTCCAGATAGCGGCGAATCATGGCCTCGCTGGGGTCGGCCTCCAGCAGCAGCGGCATGAACGCCTCCTTGCCCGCGGAGATGCGGCGCACCTCCTCGGCGGCCAGCTCGCCCCGGGACCAGTGGCGGCGGCACAGAGAGACGTAGCTCTCGTTGCCGCCCAGCACGATCTGCGGGCCGGTCCTGACCACCGCGCCGTTGACCAGTCGCGCGATCATGGTGGCCTTGCGCCCGCACCAGCACACGGTCTTGATCTCCTCGATGGTGTCCGCCCAGGCCATCAGCCACTGGCTGCCCTCGAACAGGTTGCCCTGAAAGTCCGTTCGCAGGCCGTAGCAGATCACGGGGATGTTCAGATCGTCCGCGATGTCCGCCAGCCGCCGAACCTGTGCCTTGGTGAGAAACTGGGCCTCGTCCACGATGACGCAGTCATAGCGCTTTACGTCGATGTCGTCCAGCTCCTCCACGAAGCTGCACGGCGCGCTCAGCCCGGAACGCGAGCCGACGACGCGCTCGCCGTCCCGATTGTCCAGCCGGGGCTTGAGCATCAGCGCGTTCTGCCCGCGCTCCTGATAGTTGTACTGCACCATGATGGCGTTGGCGGTCTTGGAGGAACCCATCGCGCCGTAGCGGAAATATAACTTGGACATGGTCGTGTCGCACCTCGCTCTTCTCTTCAAACAGGATACCTGTATTCGACATCCTGTCCCTGCCCTCCTGCCGAACATGGGATTAAATCCTTGCTTCCAGGGGTTGTCAAGCGCGGGAAAATGGCTTAGAATGGGAATCGGAGGTGGGAGCATTGCGCATCGCGGGCATTATCGCGGAATACGTTCCCTTTCACAGGGGACACGCCTGGCACGTCGAGGAAACCCGACGCCGGTCGGGCTGCGACTATGTCGTGGCCTGCGTGGACGGCCACTTCACCCAGCGCGGCGAGCCGACGCCCTTCTCCCGCTGGCAGCGGGCGCGAATGGCGCTGCGCTGCGGGGTGGACGCGGTGTTTGAGCTGCCCACGCTGTACGCCGTCAGAACCGCGGATGTGTTCGCCGCCAGCGGTGTTGCCATACTGGGCGGGCTTGGGGTGGACGTATTGTCCTTCGGATGCGAGACGGAGGATATGGAGCTTGTGCGCCGCCTGACTGAAATCAGGCAAAAGGAACCAGAGTCGGTTTCTGAGGCTATACAGGACAGCCTTGCCGGGGGCAAGTCCCACGCGCGTGCCCGGGGCGACGCCTTCGCTGACCACCTCGGACTGCCCCGCGAATGGATAAACCGACCGAACCTCATACTGGGGACGGAATACCTGCGGGCAATAACCGACCAGGGTCTGCCTGTGGAACCCCTGGCGATACGCCGACAGGGGGATTACCACGGCGAGCAGCTCGGAGAATTCGCCTCGGCCACGGCCATACGCGCGGCCTTTCAAAGGGGCGAGACGGACGCGGCGCTGGCTTGTCTGCCCGAGGCAGCGCGCCCCTACGGCTTGCCCGAGGTGCTCCACCCTATGGATGACCTGCTGCTGATGGCACTGCGGCGTATGACAATGGAGGACATGGCCCAGCTGCCGGACATGGGCGAAGGACTGGAGCATCGCCTTCATAGACTGTGCCGGGAAACGCCAGGCCGGGAGGCGCTGCTGACGGCCCTGAAGTGCAAGCGCTATACGCACGCCCGCCTGAGCCGTCTGCTGACCCACGCGCTGCTGGGCTTTTCCCGGGAAACGCTCGCCGCCCATCCGATGCCCCGGTACGCGAAGCTCATCGGCATTCGGCAGGGCGCGGAGCCGCTGCTCAAGGAGTTGTCCTCCCGATCCACACTGCCGATTATCGCCGACCCCGTTCGGTTAAAAGGCGACCCCGTCTTTGAGCTGGAGTGCCGGGCTACCGATATATGGTCGCTCCTCCATGACGCCCCGGAGCTGCGCGCGGCGGGAAGGGAGCTGCGGGAGCGCTTTGTAAGCGTATAAAGACGCGGGGACGCCGTCCGAACGGCGTCCCCGCGTCATTTCGTGTGCCGGGCATGGCACACATCTAACCGGTGGAAGTCCGGTCGCGGGTATTTACCGCCAAGCGTAGCGAACCGCAAGCTGCTGGTGGCAACGC
>CADCAS010000113.1 GCA_902799465.1 uncultured Eubacteriales bacterium | reverse complement strand
GTACTTGAAGCGGGTGCCCGGCCTCTACTTCGGCATCGGCGCCGGGAAGGACTGGCCCGGCCTGCACACCGATGGCTTTCACTTCGACGACACCCTGATCTCCACGGCGCTGCGGGCCCTGGAGGCCCTGCTGTAGCGGGTTTTCGAATACAAAGCTATATATACTGAAACGGGGGAGGCGCTCGCCTCCCCCGTTTCTCGTTTATGCACGTTTGGAAAAGTCTTCTACTGAAATATATTTTCCCGCGCGCTTCGCCGCGTCGATGACCTCCGCCATGCGCCGGTTCGAGTCCCCCAGCGCCACGCCGGCGTCGATGACCTGCCCGCATGCCTCCACCCACGCGAGGGCCTTTCGAAGTGCCTCGTCACTGATGGGCATGAAGGGCCTCTCCGCGACGACCTCCGCGGCCAGCAGCCGCGCCAGCCGGTAGTCCACGTCGTTGGTGTACAGGATTCCGGCGGCAAAGGGAATCCCCCGCTTTTGCAGCATGCGGTACACGGGAATGCCCGTGCCGCAGGCGGACAGCACCAGCGCTTCCGGCGCGCCCGCGGGCCGGGGCAGCTCGATGCTGCCGAACATCGGGTCGTAATAGCCCTGGTCGATACCGTACAGCTCCCGCATGGCGTCTTCGCCGAACACCTGCTCCGGCGTGCCGCTGCTGAGGACGTGGTCGCCCTTCACACAGACGATGCGGTCGGAGATCTTCTGGGCCAGGTCGATCTCGTGCAGCGACATGATCACCGTGATGCCCTTCTGCTTCGCCATGGACCGCAGGATGCTCAGCAGCTGGAGCTTGTGGCGGATGTCCAGGAAGGAGGTAGGCTCGTCCAGTATGATGATCTCGGGCTCCTGGCAGATGGCGCGGGCCAGCAGCACCCGCTGGCGCTGGCCGTCGGAGATGGCGTTGAAGTCCCTCTCGGACAGGTCCAGGGCGTGCACCGCGGCCATGGCGGCGTCCACCTGGCGCTCGTCCTCCTCAGACAGCAGTCCCAGCCGCCCCGTGTAGGGATAGCGACCCGTGGCCACGATGTCCCGACAGGTCATCAGCTCCGGCTTCATGCGCTCCGTCAGCACCACCGCCAGCCGGGTGGACAGGGCCTTGTAGCTGAACTTCCGAAGGTCCTCCCCGCCGATCACTACCGCGCCGCCCAAGGTTTTGAGCTGCCGGGTGATGGACTTCAATATGGTGGACTTGCCCGAGCCGTTGGGGCCGATGAGGGTCACGATCTCGCCCTTGTGGATGTCGATCTGTATGTCGCGGATCAGCGGCACCCCGTCGTAGCCGACGGTGAGCGCCTGGGTGGAAAAGTAGTATTCAGACATCGCGCTCACCTCCCCTTCTGACGCTTGAGCATCATGATGATGACTACCGGCGCGCCGAACACGCTGGTGACGGTGGAGATGTTCAGCTCCGTGGGCGCGAAGGCCGTGCGGGCGATGAGGTCGCAGCCCATGCAGAACACCGCGCCGCCTAAGAAGGTGGCGGGGATGACGATCAGCGGCTTGGAGGTGTTCAGCGCCCGCTTGACCAGATGGGGCACCGCGATGCCCACGAAGGAGATGGGCCCCGCGAAGGCCGTGACCGTGGCGGAGAGCACGCTGGACAGCAGGATCAGCGCCACCCGGAAGGCCTTGATGTTGACGCCCATCGACTGGGCGTAGGCCTCGCCCAGCTGGTACGCGCCGATGGGCTTGGCCAGCATGAACACCGCCACCGAGGTGATGCCCACCACCACCGCCGCCACCGCCACGTTCTCCCAGCTCATGCCGGAGAAGCTGCCCAGGGACCAGCCCCGGAGGTTGACGATGTCGGACTCCTCGGCGAAGGTGACGATGAAGTCCGTCACCGCCGAGCAGATGTAGCCGATCATGATGCCGCCCACCAGCAGTATGGCCATGTGCTTTAAGCGCCGGGACATCAGCAGGATGAACCCCACCGACATCATCGAGCCCGCGAAGGCCGCGACGATCAGCGCGTAGGACGACACCGCGCCCAGCCTGCCCATGAAGAAGATCATGGTGACGGCCACCACCATCTTCGCCCCCGAGGAGATGCCCAGCACAAAGGGGCCTGCGATGGGGTTGCCGAAGAAGTTCTGGAGCAGGAAGCCCGACAGCGACAGCGCCCCGCCCAATATCGCCGCCATCAGTATCCGCGGCAGGCGGATGTTCCAGATGATGGCGTATTGCTTGGCGTCCGTGGCCCGCCGCAGCAGTATCCGCGCGATCTCGCCCATCGGGATCGGCACGCTGCCGATGTTGATGTTCAGTACCGTGATGGCGCACAGCGCCGCCAGCAGCAGCACGAACACCAGCTCATAGCGCCCCCTGCGCCGGAAACGCTCCCCGAAAGCGCCCTCCGCTTTCATAACCTCACCCCCGTCAGTTTATACATACCATTATACGGGGAGGGGCAGGGAATGTCAATGAAAACCCCCGCGGTTATGGCCGCGGGGGTTTTCATTGAGAAGGGAAAAGGGAAAAGGGAAAAGGGAAAAGGGGGACGGGGGACGAGGGAACAGGGAACAGGGAACAGGCAACAGGGAACAGGAGGATGGGGGGACGAGGGAACAGGGAACAGGGAATAGGGAACAGGGGGACGGGGGGACGAGGGAACAGGGAACAGGCAACAGGGAACAGGAGGACGGGGGGACGAGGGAACAGGGAACAGGAATGGCGAGCCTTTTCACTTTTTTCTGTAAATAGCTTCAAAACTGTGATAGAATAACAATATCACGGAGGTAAGGACATGGGCAGAAAAAGGAAAAGCGCAC
>CADCAS010000112.1:1925-4925 GCA_902799465.1 uncultured Eubacteriales bacterium | reverse complement strand
GGTCCTTTCTTTCGCCCCCCTTTCCCTTGATAAAACACCTGACAAGGCAGCTCGTCTTGTCAGGTGTTCCTCTGAGACTGTTTTTTTACAGCCCCTTTTTTTAGGGAGTAGGGAGTAGGCAGTAGGGAGTAGGGGGAGCTACGGCAAACCTAACTTGATCTGCTGAATGTTGCAACGTTCAGCTTCGGCAGTAAACAGGGGGACGGGGAACGACCTCTTTCGCCCCTTCGGGGCACCTTCCCCTGAAGGGGAAGGCAAAGGGCTGACGACGCGGCACCAAAAGCCTTCCCCTTCAGGGGAAAGCAAAGGGCTGACGACGCGGCACCAAAAGTCTTCCCCTTCAGGGGAAGGCAAAGGGCTGACGACACGGCACCAAAAGCCTTCCCCTTCAGAGGAAGGCAAAGGGCTGACGACGCGGCACCAAAAGCCTTCCCCTTCAGGGGAAGGTGGCAGCCCGGAGGGCTGACGGAAGAGGTCGTTCCCCTCCCATCCGCGGACTACAGCACTCATATAGAGGTCTGTAGTTTCGCCGCCCCTCCCCTACTCCCTACTGCCTACTCCCTACTCCCTCTCATAAATCCTCCAGCCTGATCTTCGAGTTCTCCCTGGCCTGGCGGTAGATGGAGAAGCGGCTGCCGATGGTCTGGACGGGATCGGCGTGGACGCGGGCGCAGAGGGCGTCGCAGGCCTCGCGGGTGGAGGCGAAGGGGGCGTTCTTCTGGACGGTCACCTTGATGAGCTCCCGGGCCTCCAGGGCGTCCCAGCACTGCTTGACCAGGTTGTCGGTGATGCCGTCCTTGCCGATGTGGAGCACCGGCTCCAGCGTGTTGCACATGGACCGCAGGGCGGCCCGCTGTTTGGTTGTCATAGCTGATCCTCCAAATTGTTATTCCACGAAGTCGAATTCCATCTCGCCGATGACCACGCTGTCGCCCTCGCGGGCGCCCTTTTCGCGCAGCGCGTCGATGACGCCCAGGCGGCGCAGGGAGCGATGGAACCAGTTGATGGATTCCTCGTTGTCGAAGTTGACGGCCTCGATGAGGCGATCCATCTCCCGCCCGGAGACGAAGTAGAGCCCGCCCTCCTTCTCGACGGTGAAGGCCTCCCCGGCGTTGGGGTCCAGCTCGAAGAGCTCCTCCTCGGCGAAGGGCTCGGCGGGCGGGCACTGGGAGAGCATGTCCACGGTGGCGTACATCAGCGGGTCGAAGTTGCCCCGGGTGGCGGCGGAGACGGCGTAGACGGGGATGCCGGTGTCCCGGAGCTTCTCCCTGAGCCTCTCCAGGTTCTCTTCTGCCCCCGGCAGGTCCATCTTGTTGGCCACGGCGATCATGGGCCGTTTGGCCAGGTCGCCATAGGCCTCCAGCTCCTTCATGATGGCGTCGAAGTCCTCGAGCGGGTCGCGGCCCTCGGAGCCGGAGATGTCCACCACGTGCAGAAGCATCCGGGTTCGCTCCACGTGCCGCAGGAAGGCGTGGCCCAGGCCGACGCCCTCCGCCGCGCCCTCCACCAGGCCGGGGATGTCGGCCAGCACAAAGCTGTAGTCGCGGTAACCCGCTCGATTCTTTGAATCGACCGGGTTAGTCGGCGAAGCCGAAGATTTCGTGCCTCCCAGCTTGACGATGCCCAGGTTCGGCTGGAGGGTGGTGAAGTGGTAGTTGGCGATCTTGGGCCGGGCCGCGGTGACCACCGAGAGGATGGTGGATTTGCCCACGTTGGGGAAGCCCACCAGACCCACGTCGGCGATGGATTTCAGCTCCAGCTGCAATTCCACGACCTCCCGCTTCTCGCCGGGCCGGGCGAACTGGGGCGCCTGCCGGGTGGGGGTGGCGAAGTGCTGGTTGCCGAAGCCGCCCTTGCCGCCCCGCATCAGCGTCTTGCGCGTGCCGGGGGCGTACAGGTCCAGCAGCAGCTTGCCGGTGGCCTTCTCTCGCACCACCGTTCCCGGGGGCACCTGGATCACCACCGGCTCCCCGGACTTGCCCGAGCGCCGGTTGGCCATGCCGTCCGCGCCGTTTTCTGCGGTGAACTTGCGCCTGTAGCGGAAGTCCATCAGGGTGTGCATGCGCTCCGACGCCTCGAAGATCACGTCGCCGCCGCGCCCGCCGTCGCCGCCGTCGGGGCCGCCGGCCTGCACGAATTTCTCACGATGGAAGGACACACAGCCGTTGCCGCCGTCCCCGGCCTTGACGGTGATGGTCACCACATCTACGAATAATGCCATATCAATTCTCCATATGCTTCTCACAGAGTCCGTCGTTCAGCGGGCACCGCTCGCACTCCGGCTTCCGGGCGTGACAGCAGCGGCGGCCGTGCCAGATGATGAGGTGGTGGCCCAGGGACCAGATGTCCTTATCCAGCAGCGCCCGCAGCTGCCGCTCCACCTTCTCGGGGGTGTTGGCGTCGGCCAGGCCGATGCGCCGGGAGACCCGGAACACGTGGGTGTCCACGGGGATCTGGTCGTCCCCGAAGGCCGCCAGCAGCACCACGCCCGCGGTCTTCTGCCCCACCCCGGGCAGCTTCATCAGCGCCTCGCGGGTGTTGGGCACCTGCCCGCCGTACTGCTCCACCAGCGCGCGGCTGGCGGCGACGATGTTTTTGGCCTTGTTGTGATAGAGGCCGCACTCCCGAATCATCGGCTCCAGCGCCTCCGGGGTCAGCTTCGCCATGGCGAAGGCGTCCGGGTACAGCGGGAACAGCCGCTCGGTCACCAGGTTCACCCGCTTGTCCGTACACTGGGCCGACAGGATGGTGGCGATCAGCGTCTCGTAGGGATTGGCGAAGTGCAGCTCCGGCTTCGCCTCCGGGTACAGCCCCCGCAGGGCCTCCATCACCTGGCCCGCCCGCGCAGCGTCCATGGGACATTCCTCCTGCTTTTGTGGTCGTTTTTGTGGGGTAGCTCTATCACACGGCCCACGCATGAATGACAAGACGGATTGAAATCTTACAGAAAGGTTACGAATCGTACCTGTTTCAATCACATGTACCGGCTGTGCCGGTGCA
>CADCAS010000112.1:0-1880 GCA_902799465.1 uncultured Eubacteriales bacterium | reverse complement strand
TCGTGTCGTCAGGCGCGAATTTCCGCGTCCCTTCCTCCCTCGCGCAAAATCCGCAGATTTTGCGCGACAGGCTCACGCATTCATGCGTGAGCCGTGAGCTCTATCATTGCTATTATAGCCCGCGCCGCCTCTGTCGGTCAAGCGTTTGCGGGGGTTGGGGAGGTTAATTCGCGGGTTGCGTTAATTTTCCGAACATTCTGACCCGGAAAAGTTGTATTTATCGGGTGCATGGGTTATAATATAACACAGTACACTGGAATGAAAAGGAGCTACACGATATGCTGATGAATCTCAACGCTGCCCTGGCCGAAGCCGGTCAGGCCGTCTCCGTCACCGATACCGCCAACGCGACCGCTACCGCCCAGCCCGGCGGCGCGGGCGACATGATCTCCATGCTGGTGATGATGGCGGTCATGGTGGCCATTTTCTATTTCATGCTCATCCGTCCCCAGCGCAAGAAGGACAAGGCCGTCAAGAACATGCTGGACAACCTGAAGGTGGGCGACCGCATCTGGACCATCGGCGGCTTCTACGGCACCGTGGCGGCCCTCAAGGATGACACCGTCACCCTCACCATGGGCAGCCTCCAGAACACCGTGGTCATCAAGCGCAGCGCCGTCGGCGGCGTGGAGAACGTGGCCGTGGAAAACGAGGCCGCGCCCGAGATCTGATCCCGACATAAAAACACCGAATCTCCGCATGGGAGGTTCGGTGTTTTTTTACCCTTTAGGAGCCGTGCAGAAATTATTCATACAGAATGCGAAGGATGAAGGAGGGAGGCGTGCCGGGGCACGTTGACCGACGACAACGCCGCAATGGCGGATTCAGACAAGCATAATGTATGAATAATTTCTGCACGGCTCCTTAGCAACTCTTAATTCAGCATCACCTGTCCGCCGGTGACGGGGATGGCCTGGCCGGTCTCGTACTTCTGCTCCACGCAGTAGAAGATGGCCTTGGCCACGTCGGCGGGGAAGCAGCCGCGGTTCATGGGGACCTTGGACATGTAGTATTTGCGCACGTCCTCCACGGTCTTGGCGCCGGGGACCTTGCCCGCGTTCAGGTACTGGACGAACAGGCCGCGCTCGGGATCGGACCACAGCGGGCCGTCCAGGTAGTTGCCGGGGCAGATGGCGTTGACCTTGATGTTGTAGGGGCACAGCTCCAGCGCGAAGGACTGGGTCAGGCCGATGCCGCCGAACTTGGACCCGGCGTAGGCGTAGTTGTTCTTGGAGCCCTCCAGGCCGGATTTGGAGTTGATGGTGATGATGTCGCCGAACCACTCGGGGTCCGCAGCGTGCTCGGCCTCCATGATGGCCGCGGCGTATTTGGCGCAGAGGAAGTAGCCGGTGTAGTTGATGCTGGTGACGAAGTCAAAGCCCTTCTTCTCCAGCTCCATCAGGCTGCCGGCCTTGGCCACGCCCGCGTTGGACACCAGGATGTCCAGGCCGCCGAAGGTCTCCACGGTCTTTTGCACCATGCCGGCCACGCTCTCCTCGTCGGTGACGTTGACCTCCACCGCGCAGGCGTGCGCGCCCAGCTCCTCGGCCACCGCCTGGGCCCCGGGCAGATTCATGTCCGCGATGACCACCGTGCAGCCCTCTTTGTACATCTCCTCGGCGATGCCCTTGCCGAAGCCCTGGGCCGCGCCGGTCACGATGGCGACCTTCCCCGCCAGACGGCCGCTGGTCGCCGGACGCTCGTGGATCTTCTCCTGCGCAATCGCCTGCCATTTGCTCATATCAACCATTGGAATCACGCCTCCAATATTTAGTATACGATAGTCACTTGTAAAAGACGAGAAAGCCTGCAAATACAAGTGAATTCGATACATTTATCAACTGATTTTTCTCCACTTTTGCTGTATAATATCAGTACAC
>CADCAS010000111.1 GCA_902799465.1 uncultured Eubacteriales bacterium | reverse complement strand
CAGTGCGCTTTTCCTTTTTCTGCCCATGTCCTTACCTCCGTGATATTGTTATTCTATCACAGTTTTGAAGCTATTTACAGAAAAAAGTGAAAAGGCTCATTTCTTCACCCTTATTCGTTACCTCGCTTTACCCTTTGTTCGTTCCGAATCCCTCAACAAAACGTGAAGAGCCACTTTTTTGTCCCTTGACATGGCACTGGATTTTTCCCAAATCCTGAAACAGCCTACATTACTCATGCATCGTCTATACCCGCGGCTATGCCCGAATGATAGACAGGGATTTCCCATCATCGCGCCGCTTCCACGATGGCCGTGAAAAAGCACGTGAAGTGTCGTCCAGCGTCCTCACCACCGCGATCTCGGGATGGAACTGGATGCCGAGCACAAAGGTCTTGTCCGGCCGCTCCACCGCCTCGATCATGTCGACGCCGCTTGTCTTTGTGACGCCGGTGACCGCAAGGCGCGTCCCCGCCACGCTCCTGACCGCCTGATGATGCCAGGACGGCGCGTTCCTGATGACATCCACGCCCACGAGCCGGTAGAGGAGCGACTCCCGCTCCGTCACCGACACATCGTGAAAGGCAAAATCGCGATAGGCGCCGGGCGCCTCCGGTTCGTTGCGATGGTCGTAGGTATAGTCGAGCCCGAGCTCCTGCAGGGCCCCCGGAATATCCTGCATCATCTCCGCCCCGGAGACGACGGAGAGCAGCTGCATGCCCCGGCAGATGGCCAGGACCGCGATATCCTGCTCCAGGCAGTAGGACATCAGCAAATAATCGGACACGTCCCGCTCGGCGCTGAAGCCCTCTTGGGTCTGAACCGGCTGGGGATCATAGTACAGGGAAGGGCTGATGTCCTCGCCTCCCGGGAACACGACGGCCGCGATGCCCTCCATGACCGACGGGGCATTGGAGCCCTGCCAGGTGTTGCAGCGCACCCGCTTGGCCGCTGCGTCCGACAGGCTTCCATCCGCGTTCGTGGCGTCGACCAGCATGCCTTCCTCATAAGTGAGATCCGCCGACATCACCTTCGGCAGCAGGACCGGTTCGCCGCCCGCCGCTTCAATGGCCTCGCAGGTGGCGACGAAGCTCTCGGACTGCGGATTGCTCCTCCACGCCACCCCGACCCGGGGCAGCCCCTCCGCGCCCGCGCAAAGCGGAAGCGTCAGAAGCAGCAGCGCCGCCATCAGCATCCACGCAATACCTCTTTTCCCGATGCGCATCTTCATGCCGTAAACCTCCCGGTTCCCATGCCTTTTGCAGGTCATCGTGCGTTGAACTTTCTGCGGCTCGCGGCATCGGCCCTGTCCTGCCGCCTATCAAGCCTTTTCAATATTCCCCTGTTCACCCACGCCTGACGATCAGTCGCAGCCGGTTGGGCAGCGCCTCGCCCTCGTCCCAGGCGTATTCCATGCTCTCCGTCATGCCCTTCAGCACCATGAGGGCCAGGTCGTCGTCCGACCGGGTCAGGTCCCGGCGGGGTCCGGCGTAGCGCAGGGTCCACTCCGCCTGCTCGGTCTGCTCGGAGTACTCGCAGACGGCCTGGATGCGCGGCGCTTCCAGCATCGGCAGCAGCTGTTCCAGGGTTTCTTCAAAGACCAGCTGGATGCGGTTTTCCAGCTTCGGCTCGATCTGATTCCGATTGCACCAGGCCGCGATTTGGCCCGCCATGCCCAGGAAGTCGTAGTCCCGACTCTCGATGTTCAGCTCCACCACCTTCAGCCTGTACACAAAGCGCCGGGTATTCTCCCACTGGGGATGGTCGAAGATCTGATCCGGCGTGCCGTCCTCGTACACGCCGCCCTCGTCCATGTAGAACACGCGGTTACTGATGGCCCTGGCTAAGTTCATCTCGTGGGTCACGATCATCATGGTCTTGCCCGTCTTCGCCAACTCCCGGATGACCGCCTGCACCTCCCCCACCATCGTGGGGTCCAGCGCGCTGGTGGGCTCATCCAGCAGGATCACGTCCGGGTCCATGGCCAGCGTGCGCGCGATGGCGATGCGCTGCTTCTGGCCGCCGGACAGCTCGTCCGGGTAGTTCAGCGCCTTCTCCGCCAGGCCCACCGTGCGCAATAGCCGCATGCCGGTGTCATAGGCCTCCTGTTTGGACTTGCCCAGCAAGCGCATCGGCGCCATCATGATGTTCTCGATCACCGTCTTGTGGCCGAACAGGTTGAAGCTCTGGAACACCATGCCCATCTTCTGCCGCACCTTGGTGATGTCGCACTTGGGGTCGGTGATCTCCTCGCCGTCCACCCAGATCTTCCTCGACGTGGGCTTCTCCAGCTGGTTGATGCACCGCAGCAGCGTGCTCTTGCCGGTGCCGGAGGGGCCGATGACGGAAATCACATCCCCATCGTGGATCTCCACATTCACATCCTTTAGCGGCGTGACGTTGGGGTACTCTTTCTTGAGATGTTCGATCTTAATCATCGGTCTCCACCCCCTTCAGGATGCTCTCCCGGCTGCGCCGTTTCGGATTGAAGCCCAAGCTGATCCGGCTGATGAGGAACCCGATCAGGCCCTCCAGCACGAAATAGATGATCATCACCGCGATCAGCGGGAAGAACGCCTCGTAGGTCCGGCTGCGCACGATGTCGCCCATCTTCGTCAGATCCTGCACGGCGATGTAGCCCACGATGGCCGTCGCCTTGATGAGGCCCACGATCTCCCCCTTGTAGGCGGGCAGCACGTGGGGCAGCGCCTGGGGCAGTATGACCTCAAAGAACGTGCGGCGGTTGGAGAAGCCCAGCGCGTAAGCGGCCTCATACTGGCCGTTCTCCACCGCGCCGACGCCCATCTTCAAGAGCCCAAACACCGCCGCGCCGAAGGTGAGCGTGAAGTCGATCACCGCCACCAGGATGCCGCTGATGGCCACCGAGCCGAAGATGACGTAATAGAGGATCATCAAAAGCACCACCATGAGCATGCCCTGCACCAGCCACAGGCAGAAGCGGGTGACGAGGTTCGCCGCCGGGTTGCCGTTCCTGCACAGCATGAACACGCCGAAGCCCAGCAGCGTGCCGAAGAGGATGGTCAAAACCGTGATGAGCAGCGTGGGGAGGTCAAATATCCCGGCTGCATGAACCGCTGGTACGATAACTGGGGATCCATCAGCCCCATGTTCAAGTTCTCCCAGGTCGCCCGGAAGATCATGTATACCACTAACGCCATAGAGAGCGTCAACAGTGGCTTCCGCCGCCTGAACCGCGGCCGTACCGTCTTTCCCAACGACATGAGCTTGCTCAAGGCGCTCTACCTGGCCACTTGGGAGCTGACCAAAAAATGGACCATGCCCGTGCGAAACTGGGGG
>CADCAS010000110.1 GCA_902799465.1 uncultured Eubacteriales bacterium | reverse complement strand
GGCTCCCGTTTGCCAGGCTGAATGCAGCCCCCATCTTTGCCAGTTTAAATGCAGCCCCTCTTATCCTTCCCTCTGCGTTTACTTTGGCAATTGAGGCTGCGGATTTGTCTGATTAAAGAAATCCGAAAGGATTTCCTCTTGAATTCTCCATTGTCCATTTTCAATTCAATCGTTACCATTCAGCCAATGCGATAAACAGGGATTTACGAATTAGGAATTAGGAATTAGGAATTAGGAATTATAAATGGCTCGGCTGCGTAGGGATGCGATGCGCCGCCCGCCAGACAGTTCGTATTGTTTCGGTATATGGCGGGCAGCCATTGTGGCTGCCCCTACAACGCGCGGCAGCTGCTATTAATTCCTAATTCCTCATTCCTAATTCCTAATTCTCCCTGCCAAACCCCAATTTGAAACCTGAATGGCAACATTCAATATGAAATATAACACAAAAACCACAATCTACATCTATGCAATCCGGCTGCAAATGCGGTATAATATCATTTAGCGCATCCTTGCCACGAGGAAACCCATCGTGGCCGAAGTCCATAAGGAGGTGAAAATGACATGAACCAGTATGAAGTCATGTACATTATCGATCCCGCGCTGGAGGACAGCGCCAGGGTCGAGCTGATCAACCGTTTTTCCGATTTGGTGAAGAAGAACGGCGGTGAAGTGGATCGCGTCGACGAGTGGGGCAAGCGCCGTCTGGCCTACGCCATCCAGTACAAGACCGAGGGCTACTATGTGCTGATGTACATCAAGGCCCCCGCCGAGCTGCCCCGTGAGATCGAGCGCAACATGCAGATCTCCGACAGCGTGCTGCGGTATCTGACCGTGCGGTACGAAGGCGAGATGCCCGCCAAGCGCGAGCCCCTGAAGCCCTACGCCGCCCGTGAGTCCGCGCCCGTTGAGGCCGCCGTGGTGGAAGCCGCGCCCGCGCCCGCAGCCGAGATCGTGGACGACGAGAAGCCCGAATCCGAGGCTGAATAACGCTCGAACCACAAAGGCAGGGATTATCCATGAACAAAGTGATTCTGATCGGTAACCTGGCCAACGACCCGGAGCCCTTCACCACGCAGAGCGGAATCTCGCGTTCGACCTTCCGCGTCGCCGTGCAGCGCCGCTTTGCCAACGCGCAGGGCGTGCGCGAGGCGGACTTCCTCACCGTCGTGGCCTGGCGCCAGACTGCCGACTTCTGCAACCGCTACCTCTCCAAGGGGCGCAAGGTTGCCGTGGAGGGCAGCATTCAAGTCCGTTCCTATGATGCGCAGGACGGCTCGAAGCGCTATGTGACCGAGATTATTGCCGACAGTGTCGAAGGCCTCGGCAGCCGCGAGGACGGCGGCCAGTCCCGCCCCAGGGACAACGGCCCGACCCCGCCCCCTGCCCCGCCCGCGCCCCCCTCGGCCAACGATTTCACCGAGGTGGACGACGACGAACTGCCGTTCTAACCGGCAGACGCATTTCTTCTTTGGGAATGCCCGAGAGCATCCCCTCTGATCCGAAAAGGAGGAACACAAAATGTCTGAAGATCGTGGCGAACGCATCCGCCGTCCCCGCGGCCGCAAGCCGCGCAGGAAGGTTTGCGATTTCTGCGTAAATAAGATCCAGCACATCGATTACAAGGACGTGAACCGGCTCCGCCGCTTCACCAGCGAGCGCGGCAAGATCCTGCCGCATGACCGGCACCTGCGCCAAGCACCAGCGCCAGCTGTCCACCGCCATCAAGCGCGCCCGGACCATCGCCCTGATGCCCTACGTGTCCGACTGATCGAGGGAAAAAAGCTCCGCGTTTTCGCGGAGCTTTTTTAGGGAGTAGGGAGTAGGCAGTAGGGAGTAGGGGGAGTTACGGCACGGCTTTTGGCTTCTGTTGGAAACGCCGCGTTTTCGTAGGGCTCTGGCGATTCTTGACGTTTTTCATTCCATTGGAACGCCGTTCATTTGCCGTAACTCCCCTACTCCCTACTGCCTACTCCCTGCACCCTACTCCCTTCACCTTCAACCAACCTTTTACCCCGCCGCCCTTGTGTGTCGGCGGGGATGCGTGTATAATGGCGGTAGAATGAGATAACGAGGTGCATACCATGGATTTCAAGCTTGCGGTTGCCAATGAGATCATGACGGCCATCGGCGCGGTGTACGGGGACGTGGAGATCACGGCGAAGGACATCGCGGGGGCGCTGGAGGTGCCCCCGGACACGGCCATGGGCGACTATGCCTTCCCCTGCTTCAAGCTGGCGAAGCCCCTGCGCAAGAGCCCGGTGATGATCGCGGACGCGCTGGCGGGGGCCATTCACGCCGATTTCCTGAGCAGGGCCGAGGCGGTGAAGGGCTATCTGAACTTCTTCATCGACCGGGCCACCTATGCCGAGAAGGTCATCGGTCAGGCGCTTCACGACGGCGAGCGCTACGGCGCGGACGACTCCGGCGCGGGCAAGACGGTGGTGCTGGACTACTCCTCCATCAACATCGCCAAGCGCTTTCACATCGGCCATCTGTCCACCACGATGATCGGCAACAGCCTCTACCGCCTCCACAAGTTCTTTGGCTGGAATGCCGTGGGCGTGAACCATCTGGGCGACTGGGGCACCCAGTTCGGCAAGATGATCGCGGCCTACAAGCGCTGGGGCGACCACGACACCGTGGCCGCGGGCGGCGTGGACGAGATGGTGAAGCTGTACGTGCGCTTCAACCAGGAGGCCAAGGCGGACCCCGCCCTGGACGACGAGGGCCGCATGTGGTTCAAGCGGATCGAGGACGGCAACCCGGAGGCGCTGGAGATCTTCAACTGGTTCAAGTCCGTGACCCTCAAGGACGCCGAGCGCGTCTACGACATGCTGGGCGTGAAGTTCGACTCCTACGCCGGGGAGAGCTTCTACAACGACAAGATGCAGCCCATCATCGACGACCTGCGGGCCAAGGGCCTGCTGAAGGAGGACAAGGGCGCGCAGATCGTGGATCTCCAGGAATACGGCATGCCCCCGGCGCTGATTTTGCGCTCCGACGGCGCGACCCTCTACATCACCCGGGACCTGGCCGCGGCCAAGTACCGCAAGGATACCTACAACTTCGACAAGTCGCTGTACGTGGTGGCCTATCAGCAGGACCTCCACTTCCGCCAGCTCTTCAAGGTGCTGGAGCTGATGGGGTACGACTGGTACAGCCAGTGCGAGCACGTGGCCTTCGGCATGGTGTCCTTCGGCGGCGAGAGCCTGTCCACCCGGGAGGGCCGCGTGGTGTACCTGGACGAGCTGCTCACCCAGGCCATCGAAAAGGCCCGCGCCATCATCGAGGAGAAGAGCCCGGACCTGGAGGACAAGGACGAGGTCGCCCGCCAGGTGGGCATCGGCGCGGTGGTGTTCTTCGATCTGTACAACAACCGCATCAAGGACATCGACTTCACCTGGGAGCGCGCCCTCAACTTCGACGGCGAGACCGGCCCCTACGTGCAGTACACCCACGCCCGCGCCTGCTCCGTGCTGCGCAGGGCCGGGGACGCGGATGCCGCCTGCCCGGACTTCTCCGCCCTCTCCGACCCCTACAGCCAGGACGTGGTGCGCTTCATTGAGCAGTTCCCGGACATCCTGAAATCCGCCGTCAACCGCTCCGAGCCCAGCATGGTCACCCGCTTCGCCGTGGACCTGGCCCAGGCCTTCAACAAGTTCTACTATGAGAACAAGGTCATGGTGGACGATCCCGGCACCCGCGCCGCACGCCTCCAGCTCACCGCCGCCACCCGCCAGGTGCTCAAACAGGCCCTCTACCTCATCGGCGTCGAGGCCCCGGAACGGATGTGATATTGCAGAACGACAGCCGTCACACATTGAAGTGGCGGCTGTCGCTTTATGTGGATCGAGTGTTGATTGCTGACTTGATAAACGGAAATATATCGAGAGAGGGATTAGGGATTAGGGATTAGGGATTAGAAAAGGCTGCTGCCGCGATTTCTATCGAAAACTGTGATTATTCAGTCGCCCAGGAACGACTCCCTCAGTCAGCCTGCGGCTGCCAGCTCCCTCAACTCCCTCAGAGCCTGGACGGGAGCCTGGACGGGAGCCTGAACAGGAGCCCAAAAGCCTCCCTCTTTGAGGGAGGTGGCCCGCGAAGCGGGTCGGAAGGAGTCCGCGATTGAACAGTTATCGAAAACTTTTGAAATAATCCGCGCGGCAGCCACTATTTCTAATCCCTAATCCCTAATCCCTCTTTCCTAATCCCTCCCCGTTACTCCATCAAATCCCCCATTTGTCGCAGAAGTGAACAGATACGCTCTGACAGGATATTACTCCGGGCACGTCAACACCAGCAGCGGCCCCTGCTCCACGCTGATCTCGGCGTATTCGGCCTTGACGTCGTTGCACGCGCCCAGCGGGAAGGCGTTGGTCAGGGTGATGTTTTCCACATCGTACTTCGCGCCGCGGATGGTGACGCCGCGGCAGGCGTCGCCCAGGGCGAACAGGGAGAGCTTGGCGGGGGTCCTGGGCACCCGGACGCTGCCGTTGAGCAGCACGGTGGCCCAACAGCGGCCGTCGTTGAGCGCGGCTCTCGCGCCGCGGAGGGCGGCGTAGTGAAGGGTCTGGAGGTTGGCCAGCGTGTGGTCCAGGCGCCCGCCGAAGCCGCCGACGATCAGGAAATCGTCGTAGCCCAGGGCGAGGCCGCGCTTGAGGCACAGCATGGTGTCGGTGTCGTCCTTCTCCACGGGGAAGCGCTCCACGGGCCCGGCCTCGGGGGCCGCGCCGGAGTCGAAATCGCCCAGGGTCAGATCCGGGGTCACGCCCATGGACGCCGCCAGCCGCCAGCCGCAGTCCGCGCACAGCGCGAAGTCGCCTTGGTGGGGGGCATAGGCCGCGCGGGGGTCGCCCTCGCAATGGGCGGTGAAGATCACGCAGCGGGGCCTGTTCCCGGGCGTGAGTAGGCCCGTGAAGTCGTCCAGCACCGCGTCCGCCAGCGCTGTCACCGCGTCCAGATGGTGGGCGCAGGCCGCGCTCTTCACGGCATAGGCCCCCATGCCCGCGGCGCGCGCGCCCTTCACGCCCTCCAGCGTGTCCTCGAACACCGCGCAGTCCTCCGGCGCGAGTCCCAGCCGGGACGCCGCCAGCCTGAACAGCGCGCCGTCGGACTTGTTGCGGTCCCCGATGTCCCCGGTGGTCAGCACCGCGTCGAACAGCTCCGTCAGCCCCAGCCGGTCCAGCGCCGGTCCGATGAGGCTCACCCGGTTGGCCGTGGCCGCCGCCAGCTTCACCCCGTCGCGCCGAAGCTGCCGCAGGTAGTCTCTGGCCCCGGGCACCAGCCCCACGTCGCGGGCATACTCGTCCGCCGCCAGCGCCAGCCACTCGGCCTCCACCGCCTCCACGCTGTCCCGAAGCCCGCACGCACGGATGGTGTACGCCGCCGTCTCCGTGAAGCTCATGCCCGCGATGGCCCGGGTGTAGTCCTCCGGCACGGGCAGGCCCCGCGCCCCGAAGAACCGCTCGTCCACCCGCCGCCAGACCCACAGGCTGTCCAGCACCGTGCCGTCCAGGTCGAATATCGCGCCTTTGAAGGGATGCTTCATGGGTTCACGCTCCCACACTTGATGATCGCCTCCGCGCACCGCATGCCGTCCACGGCGGCGGACATGATGCCCCCGGCGTAGCCCGCGCCCTCGCCGCAGGGATAGAGCCCCTGGAGGGAGGCCACGCAGGCGGCGTCGCGCTCGATGCGCAGGGGGGAGGAGGAGCGGGTCTCCACGCCGGTGAGCACGGCCTCGGGATGTGCAAAGCCGCGGAGCTTCCTGTCCAGCAGCGGCAGCGCCTCCCGCAGGGCGTCGGTGACGAAGGGCGGCAGGCACTCGTCCAGGCTCGTCCACTTCACGCCGGGGCGGTAGCTGGGCGCGACCCGGCCACCCGCGGCGGAGGGCTGCTTTTTCATAAAATCGCCGACGGTCTGGGCAGGGGCGCGGTAGTCGGAGCCGCCCGCCGCGAAGGCCGCGTGCTCCCACTTCTGCTGGAACCGCACCCCGGCCAGCGGGTCGTCGCCACCGAAGTCCTCGGGGGTGACGTTGACCAGCAGGGCGGCGTTGGCGTTTTCGCCGTCCCGGGCGAACAGGCTCATGCCGTTCACCGCCAGCCCGCCTGCCTCCGACGCCGCCGCCACCACCTGCCCGCCGGGGCACATGCAGAAGGTGTACACGGACCGCCCGCCGGGCAGATGCACCGCCAGCTTGTAGTCCGCCGCGCCCAATGCCGGGTGACCGGCGAATCTGCCGTACTGGGCGCGGTTGATGTCCGACTGCCGGTGCTCGATGCGGGCCCCGATGGCGAAGGGCTTGGGCGACATCCTGACGCCCATGTCGCACAGCCAGCCGAAGGTGTCCCGGGCGCTGTGGCCCACGGCGAGGACCACGTGGTCGGTGTCGAACCACTCCGAGCCGTTCAGCTGCGCGCCGGTGACCCTTCCGCCCTCCGCCCGGAGGCCCGTCAGCGTGGTCTCGAAGCGCACCTCGCCGCCCAGTGCGATGATCCGCTCCCGCAGGCCGCGCACGGTGGGCTTGAGCCGGTCGGTGCCGATGTGGGGCTTCGCCTGCCAGAGGATCTCCTCCGGGGCCCCGGCTTCGTGGAAGATCTCCAGCACCCGGCGGCAGCGCGGGTCCTTGATGCCGCTGTTGAGCTTGCCGTCGGAGAACGCCCCCGCGCCACCCTCGCCGAACTGCACGTTGCTGACCGCGTCCAGCGGCCCGCCGCGCCAGAAGGCCTCCACGTCGCGCTCCCGCCGCTCCACGGGGCGGCCCCGCTCGATCACCAGGGGGCGCAGGCCCGCCTGGGCCAGCGTCAGCCCCGCGAACAGCCCCGCGGGTCCCATGCCCACCACCAGCGGGCGATGGTCGAGCTGACAGGCCGTCGGCGCTTCCTCGTGTACGGGGGCGTCCTCAAGCGGCTCGGCGTTCCGGGGCAGCGGGCGCATGGGCCGCGCCGTCTCCACGTCCAGCGTCAGTATCAGCCGCACGTCGGACTTGTCCCGGGCGTCCACCGAGCGCCGGACCAGCTTTGCCCAGTGGATGTCCCCCGGCTTTAAGCGCAACGCCCGCGCCGCGATGGCCTCCGGAGACAGGCGATAGTCATCCAGCCTGAGCTTGAGTTGTGTGATGCGTAGCTTCATAGGCGCCTCGATTCAGGGAGTAGGGAGCAGGCAGTAGGGAGTAGGGGAGTGACGGCGGGACGTGGGGCTTCTGTCAGAGCTTGTCGGTATTGCTATGGCGTTTCAGCGCTAAAACGATATAAATTGGGATTTGTCGAATGAGGAATTAGGAATTAGGAATGAGGAATTATAAATGGCTCGGCTGCGTAGAGGCGGCGATACGCTGCTCGTCAGCCAGT
>CADCAS010000109.1 GCA_902799465.1 uncultured Eubacteriales bacterium | reverse complement strand
CCAGGTAGTACGTATTGTTTCTGTATATGGCGGGCGGCCAGTGACTGCCCCTGCAGAGTGCGCGGCAACCACTATTCATTCCTAATTCCTAATTCCTAATTCCTAATTCTTCCAGGCAAACCCCCATTTATCCCAACAGAACTGAACAGATACTTCAAAAGAACGCATACGCTATGCCGTAGCTCCCCCTGCTCCCTGCTGCCTACTCTCTGACCGCCCTCGTCGCCCAGAAGGCGGGGATGTTCATGTCGTGGAGGAAGCCCTCGGCGTTGGTGTCCTCGTAGAGGTCGGTGAGGGTGAAGCCCGCGCGGAGCTGGCCGCCGAGCTGCTCCGTGAGGGTGTGGGAGAACTGCATGCCGCCGTCGACGGCCTCGAGGGCGCGGCGAAGGTCGGGGTCGGCGAGGGGGTCGAAGGGGAGACGGTGGACGATGCGGGATTCGTCGAGCTCGTCCACCAGGAAGTTAAGGCCGTTGTCCAGCCCCGCCAGCAGGACCCCGCCGGGCTTGAGCACGCGATGGCACTCCCGCCACACCGGCTCCACCTCGCGGATGTAGCAGTTGGAGACGGGGTGGAAGATGAGGTCGAAGCGCGCGTCGTCGAAGGGCAGGGGCCTGGACATGTCCGCCCGGACGATCTCGATGGCGTAGCCCTCCCGCTCGGCCACCATCCGCTCGCTCTCCAGCTGCTTCTGTGAATAGTCCAGCACCGTGCAGGCCGCGCCCGCGGCGGTGAGTATGGGCATCTGCTGCCCGCCGCCGCTGGCCAGCCCCAGCACCCGCTTGCCCGCCAGGTCGCCGAACCAGGCCCGGGGCACCGGCCTGGTGGGGGTCAGCAGCACCGACCAGTCCCCCTTCAGGGCCCGGAGGTACGTCTCATGGTCGATGGGCCTGCCCCACGCCCAGCCCTGCTCGATCCAGCGGTCGATGGTGCGGGCGTTGATGTCCTGATAGTTCATGGGTTCCTCCTGATGGATGCCGTTTGGGGTCTAAGGCCCCAAACGGCATGAAATTTCATTGCTCCAGCGCCTTGGCCCGCTGGGCGATCTTGACCAGGGAGAACAGCTCCTCCCGGTACTCGTCGCTCAGCTCGGCGCGTTTGAGCAGGTCGAGGATGGTGGTGTAGTCGGTGTTCCCGGCGTAGTCGCTGTGGTTCAAAAGCATGCCGAACTCGGCCACGGCGGCGGCGAAGTTGAAGTCGCCGTCGGGCTCGGCGGCGTAGTCGGCGTCGGTGACCACGTGGGTCATGAGCTGACTTTCCGCCGCGCCGGGATCCTTGTAGCGCACGGACAGGGTGAGCCACTCGTCCCCCTGGGCGGCCTCGGTGAGGGTCCCGGTCTGGTACTTGAGGGGGGCGTCGCCGGGCTGGCCGTCGGCGGGGATCAGCTCGTAGAGCACAGTCACCGAGGCTCCCGCGCCCACCTCGCCCGCGTCCTTCCTGTCGTCGGTGAAGTCCTCGTCGGCCAGGGCGCGGTTCTCGTAGCCCACCTGACGCCAGGCCGAGACCTTGGCGGGGTTGAACTCCAGCTGGAATTTGACGTCGTCGGCCACGGCGTAGAGGGTCTGGGTCAGCTCCTCCACCAGCACCTTTTTGGCCTCCAGGATGGAGTCGATGTAGTAGTAGCTGCCGTTGCCGTCGTCGGCCAGGGTCTCCATCTTGGTATCCTTGTAATTGCCGGCGCCGAAGCCCAGCACGGACAGGTAGACGCCGGTCTCCTTCTTCTCGGACACGTAGTCGTGCAGGTCGCTCTCGTTGGTGATGCCCACGTTCAGATCGCCGTCGGAGCACATGATGACGCGGTTGTTGCCCCGGGGCCGGTAGTACTTCATCGCCAGCGCGTAGGCCTGCTCCAGCCCCCGCTGGCCGTCGGTGTAGCCGTTCGCCTCGAGGGCGTCCAGCGCGGCGAGGATCTTCGCCTTGTCGGCTGCGGGATTCGCGCCCTCGATCACGATCTCCTCGCCGTTGGAATAGGTGCAGATGGACAGGGTGTCCCTGTCGGTGAGCTGCTCGGTGAGCAGGGACAGCGCCCGCTTCACCAGGCCCAGCTTGTCGGGCTCGTCCATGGAGCCGGAGACGTCGATCAGAAACACCAGGTTGGAGCCCTCGTCCAGCTTCTCCGGGGCGTCGGCGGCGCGGACCCCCAGCATCAGCAGCCTGGCCTTCGGATTCCAGGGGCAGTCGCCCAGCCGGGCGGTGACGCCGAAGCGCGCGCCGTCCTCGGGAGCGGGGTAGCCGTAGCGGAAGTAGTTGAGCATCTCCTCCACGCGCACCGCCCCGGCGGGGATTTTCTCGGCGGCCCAGCCGTCGTTGAGCATGCGCCGCAGGTTGCAGTAGGAGGCCGTGTCCACGTCCGCGGAGAAGGTGGACAGCGGGCTGGTGGCCACGCTGCGGAAGCCGTTCTCGGTGACGCTGGCGTACTCCTCGGTGTTGAACGCCGGGGCGCTCATGCCCCCGGCCATGGACATGCCCGCCGCCAGCATCGGCATGGATTCGTAGGCCAGCCCATCCTCCACGGCCATGTCCTCGTCCACGTAGCGTTCAACATCATCCGTCTCGCGGGTCTGAACGCCGTACTCCACCGCGGTGGAATACAGCAGGGTCAACAGTCCGCAGCCGCTGAGCAGCGCGGCGGTCAGGGCAAGGGCGATCACGATGCAAATGCGCTTCTTCATGGGGGTTCCCTCCTTCGCGTTTATGCCAATTGGACGGGAATTGGAAGGAAGTGGTTCCAGCAAAAAGGTTTAATTTGCTTTTATCACTGGAATGTGGTAGAGTGAGCTGTGATTTGAATAACGGGAGGTTTTAACCATGTCCACCTTCAAGAGCCTTGAGGAGGCCCAGGCCTATTTCAAGGGCGACAGATTTGCCACCGAAAACGGCATGACCCTGGACGCCATCGGCGAGGGCACCGCCACCTGCTCCATGACGCTGTCCCAGCGCCACCAAAATGCCAACGGCGGCGTGATGGGCGGGGTCATCTTTACCCTGGCCGACTTCGCCTTCGCCGCCGCGGTGAACAACGTCCACCGCCCCACCGTGGCCCAGCAGGTCAGCATCAACTACCTCTCCGCCCCCAGGGGCCGGCGCCTCACGGCGACCGCCCGGCAGCGCAAGGACGGACGAAACACCTGCGTGTATATCGTGGACGTCACAGACGACACCGGGCGGGATGTGGCGCAGTTCGTGGGGACGGGGTTTAAGCTGTAGAAGTTGAATGGAAAATGGAGAATGGAGAATGGATGTGGACAATTAGGAATTAGGAATGAGGAATTAGGAATTAAAATGGCCTGGCCGCGCAGGAGCGGGGCCCTGTTCAAAGATTTCTGTAAACGACGAAACTGCGGTAGCCCAAAGATTCCTGGAGCCAGAGGGCGTAACCCAATTGTGATACCTGCCGAGGC
>CADCAS010000108.1 GCA_902799465.1 uncultured Eubacteriales bacterium | reverse complement strand
GGAATCCACATGCACCGGCACAGCCGGTACATGTGATTGAAACAGGTACGATTCGTAACCTTTCTGTAAGATTTCAATCCGTCTTGTCATTCATGCGTGAGCCGTGCCACGGGGCGGGAGAAATCGGGAGGGAGAAAAGACGCTGAATTGAGAATGGAGAATTGAGAATGGAGAATGGATGTGGAAATCCTTGCGGATTTCTTGGATTTATGGACGTGAATGGCCGGAAAACCATGGCTCGTGATGTTTAATCGTGACCAAACAGGGTGATGGAGAACGACCTCTCAGTCACCGACTTCGTCGCTGACAGCTCCCCTGAAAGGGGAGCCAAGGCTGACGCACTGTCTGTCCTCCTTCCTGGCTCCCCTCTCAGGGGAGCTGTCACGCGAAGCGTGACTGAGAGGTCGTTCCCCTATCCCTTCAACCTCCTGTTTATCGCGGCAAAACTGAACAGATATATTTAATCGTGACTGTTCAGTCGCGGACTCCTTCCGACCCGCTTCGCGGCCCACCTCCCTCAAAGAGGGAGGCTTTTTGGACCCCGTTCAGGCTCCCTCTCCGAGGGAGCTGTCAGCTGCAGGCTGACTGAGGGAGTCATCCCTGGGCGACTGAACAGATACATTAAATCAAACAAATCCGCAGGATTTGCACCATCATTCTCCATTCTCCATTATCCATTCTCAATTATGACGTGCCCTGCGTTCCGCAAATTCGCGCCCACGACAGCCGTAATCAGTACCCTGACAGTGCCGTGTAGGGGCCCAGCTCATAGCGCAGGTCCTCCGTCTCCTCGATGAGCTGAAAGGTCAGCTTGACGGGGTTGTGGTCGGAGGCGGTGAAGCCGTCGTCGATGACGCGGCAGTCGGTCACCCGCACGTTGTCCGACACGATGAACCCGTCCACGGTGACGACGAAGGTCTGCCCGGGCACATACCCGGTGTCGCAGTCGCGGCAGGTGGGCACGGGGTGGCGCTTGTCCAGCGATTCCACCAGCTTGAGCCCCTCGGGGATCAGGTCCCGCTCAATGGGCTGGTTCCAGGTCAGGCCCTCCCGCGGGGCCACGCCGAAGATGCGGTCCGAGTGGCCCAGCAGGTCCTTGTTGAAGTCCCCGCCCGCCACGCAGTAGTTGCCCTTTCGGTATTCCGACAGCATGTCCGCCGTGAGCTTCTCCAGCTGCCGGGTGGCCACGGTGCCGTCCGAGGTGTAGGCCGACAGGTGCAGATTGTACAGGCAAAGCTGCCGCCCGTTCTCCGTGGGGATGCGGGACAGGGTGTAGCAGCGGTCCAGGTCCAGCACCCGCATCAGCCCCTCCTCCACCGGCAGGGTGTGTCGCTCGCCCCGGTAGATGTCCCGGTCGGACAGCGTCAACAGCCCCGACTGGGCCTTGCCGTGGGGCTGATTGAGGGGAAAGATGATGTAGGGGGAATTGTAGTTGCGGGCAAAGTAGCTCTGGTGCTGTGGAAAGAACGCCCGCAGCAGGTCCAGCTCGTTGATGAACCAGCTCCGGTCCGCCCGGGTGTCCACCTCCTGGAGCAGCAGATGGTCGGGGGCTTGCGCCTTAAGCAGCGCGGCGATGTGGTCCATGGCCTCCGCCACCGCCTCCTGGGAGTCCGCCCGGCCCGAGGTCCCGCCGTCCATGAAGAACGAAAAGTCCCTGTGATACGCGCCGAAGCCGATGTTCCAGGTGACGACGGTGGTTTCGACGCCGATGGGCGCGCGGTTGTTGACGTTCTGGGAGTGCTGCTCCGCGCCGTCCTGCAGGCGGTGGTAGTCCATGAAGAAGTAGGCCACATAGGCCCCCGCCACCGCCACCGGCACCAGCAGCGCGATGGCCAGCGCCCGCAGCACGCGCCTGCCCCGCCGGGCCCTGGAGGGGATCATAGCGCCTGGTACCGCTCGACCCGCATCCGCAGATGATACTTGTCGCGCAGCGCCGCGATCCTGCCCATCATCTCGGATTTGTGGTGGGCGTCGATGGCCGCCTGGTCCTCCCAGCGGTCGATGAGCAGCACCGTCTCCGGGTCGTCCATCGGGAAGAAGTATTCGTATTTCAGATTGCCCGGCTCCTTCCGCACGTCCGCCACGACGCCGCTCTCCGTCATCTCCTGCGCAAAGTCCATCGCCGCGCCGTTCTGGCCGGTGTAGTAGATGTTGATCGTGATGGCCATTGGGTGCACCTCTCTTTCGGGGAAAGTCTGTTGAGAATTAGGAATGAGGAATTAGGAATTAGGAATTGGAGTTTGCGGCTGCCGCGCGACCTGTAGGGAGCGTCTCTATGCGACTTAACAACAGGAATAAGGAATTGCGGTCAGCGACCGGCAAGGGTACCTCTCCTTCGCAGCCAGGCCATTTCAATTCCTAATTCCTAATTCCCAATTCCTAATTAAATAATCCGCAGCAGCATCGTGTGCTGGTCGTCCATCTCGATGGCCAGCAGGTTTTGCTTTTCGAGGGCCTTCATCACGTCGGAGAAGCGCTTGAAGCCGATCTGCTTCTCCTCAAAGCTGGGGTAATCCTGCTGGATGGCGGCCTTGAGGATGGAGGGGTTGACCCGGTCGAAGCCCTCGTCCTTGAAGTGCTCCAGCGCCTGTCTGAAGGCGGGGAGCCAGTTGGTCTTGTCCAGCTTGGCCTCCCCGGTGTCGTCGCTGGATAAGCCGATCATCAGCGTGGAATTCTCCATCCAGCTGGTGAGCTTGTCGGAATTCTGGGTGATCTGCTGGACCAGCCTTCCGAAGGTGGGACAGCCGTAGGCGCGCTCGGAGAAGTCGGGGCGCAGGCGGTTGAGGGTGTCCTTGAGCTCGGAGGCGTACATTTGCTCCTCGTCCTGGTCGGACACGATGGTCTCCACCTGGCTGACCAGCTCGCTGAGATCGCCGTCCAGGGCGACGCGTTCCTCGCGGGGCTTCTTCTTCGGCTGGCGCTTGGCCACGGACTCCAGGAACACGAATTCGTTGCAGGCGTTGACGAATATGCCCGACGCCGCCTCGGAGCGCGAGATGCCCAGCACGTGCTTGCCCATGCTCTTGAGACGTCCCACCAGCGGCGTGTAATCGCTGTCGCCGGAGACGATGCAGAAGCTGTCGATCAGCGGGTTGGTGTAGGCCACCTCCATGGCGTCGATCACCAGCTGGATGTCCAGGTTGTTCTTCTGCACCTTCCCCCACCGCAGCGACGGCACCACCGCGAAGGTATTGGACAGCAGGCACTGCTTGAGGTCCGTGTAGCGGTCCGTGTAGCCGTACACCTTCCCCAGCAGAATGTCCCCGCGGATCTTCACTTTTTCAATGATGGAAAGCAGCAGCGATTCCTTCGCCCCCACGTTTTCCAGATCTACAAAAACGGCGAAATTGGATTTGCCCATGATCGTCTCCTCATACGTTCGGTATTCGAGGCGCGAATCGCCTCTCTGCCTGTATTATACCATATTGCGGACGGGTTATAAAGACTTTAATCATTAAACGTTGGAGGCATGCATCGTATGGTTGTAACCCCTCAATTGCCAAAGTAAACGCAGAGGGAAGGATAAGAGGGGCTGCATTTAAACTGGCAAAGATGGGGGCTGCATTCAGCCTGGCAAACGGGAGCCCA
>CADCAS010000107.1 GCA_902799465.1 uncultured Eubacteriales bacterium | reverse complement strand
GGGCGGGCGGCGCATCGCCGCCCCTGCGCAGCCTGGCCATTTATAATTCCTAATTCCTCATTCCTAATTCCTCATTCGACAAATCCCCATTGGCCGCAGAACTGAATAGATACGTCAATTCTTATGTTGTCGCCGCGTATATCAGGTTTATTATACCCCAATCCCCCGGATTGCGCAACCGGAATATCTGTGATAAAATAGTGGGGCGGGGGTCCATGTGGACGCATACCCTCCGGCGACGGGGAATAGATTGAATCGAAACGGATGTCGCAAGGAGGGTTTTGGATGAATATTTCGCATGACCAGCGAAGGATCTACTGGCTGGCGCTGGCGCTGCTGGCGGCGGCGGTGGCGGTGGCCGGGGCCTGGACGCTGTGGCTCAAGCCCGTCAGCGCGGACGCGAACACCGCGCCCACGCCCCCGGCGGCAGCCGAGCCGCTGCCGGCGGAGACCTACGCCCCGTCGGTGCCCGTCACGCCGTCCCCGGAGGGGGTGGCGACGGCGGCGGAGCCGGTGAAGAAGGCGTCCACCATCGTCTACTATCAGGACAACTACGGCTATCTGGTGCCGGTGATGTGCTCGGTGCCCATGGCCGACGGCATCGCCAAGGCCACGCTGTCGATGATGGTGCAGTCTCCGGACAACGACATGCAGGCCGCGAGGCTGGGGCTGCGGACGGTGCTGCCCGAAAACACCTCCATCGACCTGGACATCTCCGGGGGCCTGGCCCGTATCGACCTGGGCAAGGAGGTCCTGAGCATGCCCGACGCCGCCGCCGAGGCCAACCTGGTGGACGCGGTGGTGCAGACGCTGACGGAGTTCGACACGGTGGACCGGGTGGAGTTTCTGATCGGCGGACAGAAGCTGGACAAGCTGCCCCACGGCACCGCCGTTAAGGGCACCTTCACCCGCGGGGACATCAACGTGGAATCCGCGGAGCCCACGGTGGGCGTGTCGGACCAGTCGGTGATGCTGTACTTCCCGGCGGACTCCGGGTCGGTGATCGTGCCCGTGACCCGCATGGTGCGCTCCGGGGCGGACATCAACACCGCCGTGATGGAGCTGGCCAAGGGCCCTGCCGGGGACGAGATGCTGGAGAGCGTGGTGCCCGCGGGCTGCGGACTCATCGACGTGAAGGTGGAGGACGGCGTGGCCAAGCTCAACTTCACCGGCGAGTTTGTGGACCTGGTGCAGAACTCCGACGGCGGCAGACTGGCCCTCAAGGCGCTGGTGCTGACCTGCACCCAGTTCGAGGGGGTCAAGTCCGTGGAGATCTATGTGGACGGCCAAAAGTACGACGCCTCTCAGGGCGAGCTCGGCGTCCCCAGCTTCATGAACATCGCCGACAACATCGTCTACGACTACATCCAGACGCAGGCCAACGCATTGTTTGAATGATCTATGGAATTAGGAATTAGAAATTAGGAATTAGGAATTGAAGATAGCGGTAATATACACCTCAGCGTAACCAAACTATTGAATTCCTAATTCCTAATTCCCAATTCCTAATTCATACAAAGGCAACAGGAGGGATACAAGCCATGGAAATGAACGAACGCCCGACGGACGCGCTGCGCATGGTGCGCATCGTGCCGGATTATACGGAGATGGCGACGGGCTCGGCGCTGATCTGCTGCGGCAGGACCAAAGTGATCTGCACGGCGTCTGTACAGGAGGGCGTGCCGTCCTTTTTGCGGGGCAAGGGGAAGGGCTGGCTGACGGCGGAGTACGCCATGCTGCCCGGCTCCACCCCCCAGCGCAAGGCCCGCGACGGCGTGAAGAAGGACGGGCGCGGGGTGGAGATCCAGCGCCTCATCGGGCGGAGCCTGCGGGCGGCCTGCGATTTGACGCGGCTGGGCGAGCGCACCGTCTACATCGACTGCGACGTGATCCAGGCCGACGGCGGCACCCGCACCGCCTCCATCACCGGGGCCTTCGTGGCTCTGTGCATCGCGGTGGATAAGCTGATGCAGGCGGGCACGCTGGCCGATTCGCCCATCATCCGGCAGGTGGCGGCGGTGTCCGCGGGGGTGATCGACGACCAGTGCACGCTCGATCTGGAGTACGCCCAGGACAGCCGCGCCCAGGTGGACATGAACATCGTCATGACCCGGGACGGCAGGGGCAATCTGGGCTTCGTGGAGGTCCAGGGCACCGGCGAGGGCCGCTGCTATACCCGCGCCGAGCTGGATCAGCTGCTGGCGCTGGGGGAGAAGGGCTGCCTGGAGCTGATGGACGCCCAGACCGCCGCGCTGGGCGAGCGCGCCGAGGTGATCTGCAAAAAGCCCCGGCTGGTGCTGGCCAGCAACAACTTCGGCAAGCTGCGCGAGCTGCGGGAGCTGCTGGGGGACCGCTTCGACGTGCGCTCCATGCGGGAGCTGGGCATCGCGCTGGACGTGGAGGAGACGGGGGAGACCTTCGAGGAGAACGCCCTCATCAAGGCCCACGCCCTGATGGACATGACCCACTGCGCCACGCTGGCCGACGATTCCGGGCTGTGCGTGGACCAGCTGGGTGGGCGTCCCGGCGTCCACTCCGCCCGCTACTGCGGCGTCCATGGCGACGACGAGGCCAACAACCAGCTGCTGCTTAAAGAGCTCTCCGACAAGCCCGCGCCCCACAGGGCCCACTACGGCGCGGCGGTGGCGCTGTGCCGCCCCGGCCACGCGGACATCGTGGTTTACGGGCGCTGCGACGGGGAGATCATCGGCGAATACCGTGGCGAGGGCGGCTTTGGCTACGACCCGCTGTTCTTGTCCGACGACCTGGGCGTGACCTTCGCCGAGGCGACGCCGGAGGCCAAGAACGGCGTCTCCCATCGAGCCAGGGCCATCCGCATGGTGCTGGAGAAGCTGGAGGCCGAGGGTGTTTAGGCTGGGCGTGGTCTCCGACAGCCATCTGAGCGAATGGTGGCTCGAGCGATACATCGAGCTGGCGAACCGGCAGCGCTACGACGCGGTGTTCCACCTGGGCGACGGCGAGGGCCAGACCCGGCAGATGAAGAAAAAGCTGAGCATGCCCCTCTACGCCGTGGCGGGCAACTGCGACAGCTTCATGAAGCTGCCCGGGGAGCGCGTGGAGATCTTCGGGAGCGTCCGCGTCCTCGCCACCCACGGCCACCGCTACGACGTGAAGTGGACCCTGACGCCCCTGTCCTACCACGCCGAGGAGCTGGGCGCGAAGGTCGCCCTCTACGGCCACACCCACATCCCCGACGCCGAATACCTGGGCGGCGTGCTCATGCTCAATCCCGGCGCGCTGATGCGCGGCCTGTACGCAGAGCTGGTGATCGACGGGGACAGGGTCACGCCGTATCTCAAATCGCTGGACGAATTGACACTAATCTCAAACTAAAAATCAACCATCCTGCGGCGTCTATTCCGCCATGGCGGCGTTGTCGGCCCTTGACTTGCCGCCAGCAAGCCTGCGGACCTCCGCCTTGCCATGACAGAAAATCCGCTCGCAGGCTGTCTAGCTTTTAGATTGAGGTATCTATTCAGTTCTGCTGTGATAAGTGGAGATTGTCCGAGGCAACGGGGAACGACCTCTCAGTCACCGACTTCGTCCAAGAGGAAGACAGAGCGTCAGCCTTGGCTCCCCTTCCAGGGGAGCTGTCAGCCGTTAGGCTGACTGAGAGGTCGTCCCCCGCAGCCTGCCAAGTCTC
>CADCAS010000106.1 GCA_902799465.1 uncultured Eubacteriales bacterium | reverse complement strand
GCCCTCGATGTTGGCGTAGTCCGGGCGGATGTCCATCAGCTCGGAGATGTTCTTGCGGCTCTTGCCCACGGCGTAGCTCTGGAACAGCTCGCCCACCTGATAAAGCAGCATGACCGCCACGCCCTCGCCGTACTCGCCCAATGCGATGGCGCCCACGGTGGCCACCGTCATCAGGAAGCACTCGTCAAATACCTTGCGGTTCTTGATGCCCAGCGCCGCCTTGCGCAGGATGTCGTGGCCCACCGTGAGGTAGGGTATCAGAAACAGCACGATCAGCGCCCACCGGGGGATGTTCACGTGCACGATATCCTCGGAGATCAGATAGAGCGGAACGAAAAACACCGCGGCAATGATGATGCGAAGCAGCAGATTCTTCTGTTTCTTGTTCACATCCTCACACCCTTTCTTGTCGTAATGTGGAATTGGGAATGGGGAATGAAGAAAGCCGCTGCTGCCCGTTGTTGCAGGCGTCAGCCGGTAACTCGATTCCCCATTCCCCATTATGATCGGGCCTGAGAGGATTACAGGAAGATCTCGCAGTCGTCCTCGACCTTCTTGCAGTTGTCGCGCACGTTCTTCATGACGGTATCCACGTCCGCGCCCTCGTCGAACTCCACCTTCATCTTGAGGGTCATGAAGCTCACGGTGCAGTCCTTGACGCCGGGGGTCTTCTTGGCGGCGTCCTCCATCAGGTTCGCGCAGTTCGCGCAGTCCACGTCGATCTTGTAGGTCTTCTTCATGGTGTTCTTCCTCCTTAAAAAACTCATTCGGATATGTGGTCCATGCCCTGGCCGATGATGGTTCGCACGTGATCGTCCGCAAGGAAGTAGTAGATCTGCTTCCCCTCCCGGCGGTTGCGCACCAGCCGCGCCTGCTTGAGCACGCGAAGCTGGTGGGAGATGGCGGACTGGGTCATGTTCAGTATCTCCGCGATGTCGCACACGCACATCTCCGATTCAAACAGCACATACAGTATGCGGATTCGGGTGGTGTCGCCAAACACCTTGAACAGCTCCGCCAGGTCGTACAGACTCTCCTCGTCGGGCATGTCCCCCTGAACCTTCTCAAGCAGACTGCCGTCCGTCGCATCAAATCGCTCTGCCATTTCAATCATCTCTAATCACTTGAACAATCATTCATGTGTTATTATACGCGATGCGGGCATGGTTGTCAATAGGGAAATTGAGAATGGAGAATGGAAAATGGAAAATGGTGGTACAAATCCTTCGGATTTGTATGATTAAACACGATATGTGACGCTGCTGCGCTTACTGACGGTCTCATCAATCAGGGAGGCTTTTGGGGCCCCGTCCAGGCTCCCTCTCCGAGGGAGCTGTCAGCCGCAGGCTGACTGAGGGAGTCATCCCTGAGCAACTGAATAGTCACGAAATCCGTAGGGATTTCCACATCCATTCTCCATTCTCCATTCTCCATTCTCCATTCTCCATTTTCCATTCTCAATTCTCCATTCATGCAAATTCCCTGTTCCATTTTGCTTTGGACTCTGATCCTCGCCGCCCTTGAACCCGCCGCGGTTCTGGTGTATAATCTGAATGTTGAATGAGGAAGGGAGGCGTGTCCATTGACGGCGGATCTGGAGAGGCATCTCTTCAGGGCGGGCGCGGCCTATCCCTTTCTGCGCCAGCCGCTGGAGCGGGTCGAGCGGGTGGCGGACGGCGACGTGCGCGGCCTCGGCACCGACGGCGCGGCGATCTACTACGATCCCGACGCATCCACGCCCCCCGGCGCGGCGGAGCACCTGCTGCTGCACTGCATCTTTCGCCATCTCCTGGTCCCGGAGAACGCCGTGCGGCCCCTGTGGGACCTGGCCTGCGACCTGGCGGCGGAGTATCTGCGGGGCGACTTCTTCCCCACCGGGGAGAGCCGCCTGAACCAGCGCGTCATCGCAGACGCCCTGCCGGAGCAGACGGATCCCCGCGTGGCCGCGCAGGTCTACCGCGCCCTGCTGGACCGCTTCGAGGACGAGCTGGAGCCGCTTTACGGGCGGTTTCAGCTGGACGACCATCGCTACTGGTACCTACCCCACCCCGACCTGAACCGCCGCGACGCCGCCTCCCCCGGCAGAGGGCAGACCTACGCCGTCTGGAAAGAGGAAGCCCTGGCCGGGCTGTGGCCTTCGGAGGACGATCTCCCCGGCGGTCTGGCCGCCACAGGCCGCTACGGCCTGGCCCCCGGCAGCCGCGCGGAAAAGCTGCTGCTGCGGGAGGCGGGCAAATACGACTTCACCCGCTATCTGCGCCGCTTCTCCACCACCCGCGAGGAGCTGCGGCTGGATTTGGCGGGCTTCGATTACATCCCCTACTGCTACGGCCTGGAGCGCTACGGCAACCTGCCGCTGATCGAGCCGCTGGAATACGCCGAGACCCGCAAGGTGGAGGAGCTGGTCATCGCCATCGACACCTCCGGGTCCTGCCCGCTGCCGCTGGTGGCGCGGTTCATGTCGGAGATCGAGCGCATACTGATGCGCGGCGACTTCTTCAAGCGGATGAACGTCCGCATCATGCAGTGCGACGCCATGGTGCAGTCCGACACGGCTATCCACTCCCTCGAGGGCTGGAATACCTACACCCAAAACCTGGTGGTGAAGGGCCGCAGCGGCACGGACTTCCGCCCGGTGTTCAAGCGGGTGGAGGCGCTGATCAAGGCCGGTGAGCTGAAGCGCCTCAAGGGACTTCTGTACTTCACCGACGGTGACGGCGCCTATCCTCAGCAAAAGCCGCCCTACGAGACGGCCTTCGTCTTCTCCACGCGAAAGGCCCTGCAATACAAAAAGCCCGACTGGATCGTTCCACTGTGCCTGGAGAGGACGTATACGTTCGACCCTGGAAGAAGAATTGAGAATTGAGAATGGAAAATGGAGAATGGCGGAGCAAATCCTGCGGATTTGGTAACTGTTCAGTCGCCCAGGGATGACTCCCTCAGTCAGCCTGCGGCTGACAGCTCCCTCGGAGAGGGAGCCTGGACGGGAGCCTGAACGGGAACCCAAAAGCCTCCCTCTTTGAGGGAGGTGGGCCGCGAAGCGGGTCGGAGGGAGTCCGCGTTTGAACATTTACCGGATTTGTTTGATTAAACGTATCTGCACAGATCTACAGGGACAGGGGAACGACCTCTCAGTCACGCTTCGCGTGACAGCTCCCCTGAAATGGGAGCCAGGAAGAACGGCATAGCAGCGACGTTTTCACTTTTAAGTACAGTCTATAAAAAAAAGAAATCCGTCAGGATTTCCACGTCCATTCTCCATTTTCCATTCTCCATTCTCCATTCAAATAAACCCCTGCTCATCGCCACACCTGAACAGTTTGAAAGGAATCGCCATGAACATACAGGAAGCCAAGGCGGAGATCGCGCGGACGTTTCGGGCGTACACCCGCAGGACCGCGGACGGCGCGCACCGCATTCCCCCGGAGAAGCAGCGCCCGGTGCTGCTCATCGGCCCGCCGGGCATCGGCAAGACGGCCATCATGAAGCAGATCGCCAGGGAGACCGGCTGCGGGCTGGTGGCCTATTCCATGACCCACCACACCCGGCAGAGCGCCATCGGCCTGCCCTTCATCGCCCACAGGGAGTACGGCGGCCAGCGCCGCGCCGTGACGGAATACACCATGAGCGAGATCGTGGCCGCGATCTACGACTACATGGAGGCCACGGGCAAGCGCAGCGGCATACTCTTTCTGGACGAGATCAACTGCGTATCCGAGACGCTGACCCCGGTGATGCTCCAGCTGCTGCAAAACAAGACCTTCGGCAACGTGCCCCTGCCCGAGGACTGGGTGATCGTGGCGGCGGGCAATCCCCCGGAGTACAACCGCTCCGTGCGGGAGCTGGACATGGTGACGCTGGACCGGGTCAAGCACATCGACGTGGAGGCCGATCTGCCCATCTGGCGGCGCTACGCGCTGGAGATGGGGGTGCACCCCGCCGTGCGGACCTATCTGAGCGTCTACCCCGACCACTTCTACAACATCACCAACACCGACCGGGGACAGCTGTTCGTCACCGCCCGCGGCTGGGAGGACCTGTCGCTGATGCTCACCGCGCTGGAGGAGGACGGCGAGACCGTGGACGAGAAGTGGTTCCTGCAATACCTCCAGCACGACGCCATCGCCCGGTCCTTCGGCCTGTACTACGACCTGTTCCGCCACTTCGCGGACCGGCTCACCGAGGCGGACGCCGACAGCTTCTCCCTGTCCGCGCTGCTGCTGCGCGACCCCGACGCCCTCGCCGCGCGGTCCTCCACCGAATGCCTGGCCCTCGCCGCCATGCTGTACAGCCCCGTCGCCCACGCCGCCGCGCGGCTCTGGGAGGACGGCAAGCGTCTCGCCCGACGCCGGGAGCTCGCCTCGCTGCTGCCGCCGTTGGAGCCCGAGTCCGGCATTCGGGAGTTCTTCGATCAGAAGTGGCGGGCGCTGGAGGTCAAGACCTCCCACGGCGTCATGAAGCCCGACGAGGAGCTCCGGGAAAACGCCTGCCTCACCCGGCTGGAGCGGGATGTGGCCGACTGGCAAAAGCTCCCTCGCGACGCCCGCCCGCCCTTTGCCGACTTTGAGGGCGACATCCTCTCCCGGGAAGCCGCCGCTCGCAACAACGACGCGGAACAGCTCGTCCGCCGGGTCGAGTCCGCCTACGCTGTGCTCGAGGCCTGCCCCCAGGGCCGCAGCGCCCGCCTCTACCTCACCAGCGACCTTGCCGCCTCCCCCGCGTGCAGCGCGCTGCTGGCCGAGCATCCGTCTCAGGCGTATAAGAAGTATCTGGATGAAATCGAGGCATGAGGCAATAGGCATTAGTCGAGCGGGCGGCGTATCGCCGCCCCTACAGACTCGGTGGTCCACCATGTTGTCAAACGATCTCAACTCATGGGGACAATAAACGCCTGTAATTGACGATGCGCCGAACCTCTGCGCAAACGCACAAACGCCCCGCCGCAATTCCTAATCCCTAATCCCTCATCATTTCCTCATCATTTCCTCCCCATTTCCGCCGGTCACTTGCCAAAGTAAACGCAGTAATGACAGAGTAAATGCAAGAGGGTTCGTTTAGTCTGTCAAAAAAGTGGAGACGATAAGTGCGAGATACCAA
>CADCAS010000105.1 GCA_902799465.1 uncultured Eubacteriales bacterium | reverse complement strand
CTTGAATCCATGTTACGATGTAGCGCCGTATACCTGACCGGTATGTACGGTGCAACGGGAGGGGCGAGGGCTATGGCACTCCCTCTACCCTATTGTTTTGGCGGGGAGCAGAAACGATTCAATCGTGATATACAGATTCGTGTCATGGTAGAGCGGATGGCGCATCGCCGTCCCTGCAGTGGACGGTGAATTGCAAAGCATTATGAGATAGAATTTGAGGGCGGGGGACGACCTCTCAGTCAGCCTGCGGCTGACAGCTCCCCTGGGAGGGGAGCCAAGGGGGCTGGGATTAGGTCAAAGGGCGTTCCCGGCACTCTGACTGATGCCTATTGCCTGTTGCCTTACATTCACGGGGAACGACCTCTCAGTCAGCCTTTGGCTGACAGCTCCCCTGGGAGGGGAGCCGAGGGGGCTGGGGTTAGGTCAAAGGGCGTTCCCAGCACTCTGACTGATGCCTATTGCCTGTTGCCTGTTGCCTTACATTCACGGGGGACGACCTCTCAGTCAGCCTGCCGGCTGACAGCTCCCCTGGGAGGGGAGCCAAGGAGGAGACGGCGTGATTAGCATTGACGATTCCTCTGAAGACTGTTTATCACATATAAACAACCGACCCCGCCGCGCCTGAATGGATGCGCAGCGGGGTCGGTTGTCTTTTGCGTAGGCGGGTGTCTGTGGGCTGTCGGTTATTCGCGTCCGTTCCAGCAGTAGGTGCAGAGCTTACAGGGGCTGACGCCGGTGGCGGCGAGCATGTCGTCGAGGCGGTGGTAGCGGAGGCTGGTGAAGTTCAGCTCCTTGCGGATCTCCTCGACCATGCGGGCGTACTCGGGGGTATCGGGGTCGGAGTAGAGGGGGAGCTTCGCCTCGGCGTTCTCGCCCTCGAGGCGGGCGATGACCCGGCGGGCGATCAGGTCCATCTCGGAGGCCGAGCGGGAGAAGTTGAGGTACTTGCAGCCGTACAGGATCGGCGGACACGCGGAGCGGATGTGGACCTCCTTCGCGCCGCTGTTGTACAGGTACTCGGTGGTCTCGCGCATCTGGGTGCCGCGGACGATGGAGTCGTCGATCATGACCAGGCGCTTGCCCTTGATCAGCGCGTCCACCGGGATCAGCTTCATCCGGGCGATGAGGTTGCGCTTGGACTGGATGGTGGGCATGAAGGAGCGCGGCCAGGTGGGGGTGTACTTGATGAACGGGCGGGAGAAGGGGATGCCGGCGGCGTTGGCGTAGCCGATGGCGTGGGCGGTGCCGGAGTCGGGCACGCCGGCGACCGTGTCGGCCGTCACGTCGTCCCGCTTCGCCAGCATGCCGCCGCAGGCGCAGCGCATGGCCTCCACGTTCATGCCCTCGTAGGCGGAGGTGGGGTAGCCGTAGTAGACCCACAGGAAGGTGCAGATCTTCATTGCATCGTGCGCGGGCAGCACCACGCGGACCTCCTCCGGGGTGATGAAGTCCACCTCGCCCGGGCCCAGCTCCTTGTAATCGGCGTAGCCCAGGTTCAGGTAGGCGGAGGACTCGAACACCGCGCAGTAGCCCTCCTCCTTCCTGCCGATCACCACCGGGGTGCGACCGAGCCGGTCGCGCGCGGCGTAGAGGCCCGTGGGGGTCAGCACCAGCATGGACATGGAGCCGTCGATGCGCTCCTGGGCGTAGCGGATGCCCTCCGGGATGGAGTCCTTCGCGTTGATCAGCGCCGCCACCAGCTCGGTGGCGTTGATGTTGCCGCCGCTCATCTCCAGGAAGTGGGTGGTGCCCTGGGCGAAGGCCTCGTCCACCAGGGCCTCGGCGTTGTTGATGCGGCCCACCGTGGTGATGGCGAAGTTGCCCAGATGGGAGCGCACGATCAGCGGCTGCGGCTCGTAATCCGATATGCAGCCGATGCCCAGGTTGCCCTTCATGTCGTTGACATCCCGCTCGAACTTGGTGCGGAAGGGCGCGTTCTCGATGTTGTGGATGGCGCGCTCAAAGCCGCCCTCCCCGTGTACCACCATGCCGCCGCGCCGGGTGCCTAAATGGGAGTGGTAGTCCGTGCCGAAAAACAGGTCAAACACACAGTCGTGCTTCAAGGCCACGCCAAAAAATCCGCCCATTGCTCGTACTCCTTTGTCCTTTGGAATGATAGTATTATAGCACGGGAAATGGGCGGACTGCCGCAAAGCTGTGTAAAGCTTTTTGGGGATTTTATTGGAATGGTTTGGGCAGGTTGAACAATGGGGAAAAGGCCGGGACTACGGGAAGCGGATGACCTGCCGGAGCGTGTCCACGGTGGCGGGCACGCCGAGGGGGAGGATGCAGCGGGGCTGGGCGTGGCCCACGCTGACGTTGCAGACGATAGGCAGGGCGGGATCGTCGACGACGTCGACGAGGGCCTGGCGGTATGCCGCGCCGTGGGTTTCGTCCATCGGCTTGCCCGCCAGGATGCCCGATATGACCCGTAACACGCCCGCGTCCCGGAGGTATCCAAGCGCCTTCCGGTATTTGGCCGGGGAGGGCTTCTCCTCGCTGGTCTCCAGCAGCAGGATCCTGCCCCGCCAATCCTCCAGGGCGGGGAGGAGGCCGTACTTTTGACAGAGCGCGGGCATATCCGGGTAGCGCTCGCCGTCGAAGCAGTCGTACAGGGTGTCCACGCAGCCGCCCAGGATCGCCCCGGAGAAGACGGGAGGGCCCTGGAGCAGCTCGAAGCCGCTATTGGGATGGGCGGCGGGGGAGGCACCCACCCGGTCGGGGCCGAAATCGTCGCGGCTCTCATACCAGGTATCGCTGGGGCGAATTTCCCGAATGGTCCCCGTGGCGAGCAGTTCGTCGAAGCAGCGCTCGGTGTAGGGCAGCATGTCGCGGTCCAGCTCGCAGACGTCCGGGAGGAAGGCCTGGCCGTAGAAGGTGTTCAGCCCCACCTTGTGCAGCATCAGGTGGTTCACGGTGGTGTCCGAAAAGCCCAGAAACACCCTGTCGGTGACGGCGCGGCGCAGCTCGTCGTGATCGAAGAGGTGGGGAAGCAGGCGGTAGGTGTCGTCCCCGCCGATGGCGCAGAGGATCATGTCGATGCCGGGGCTTTGGAACGCCCAGAGCAGGTCGGCGGCGCGGGCCTCGGGGTGGGGCCCTGAGGTATTCCATGCCCCTGAGGGCGTTAGGCGCGAAGCGAGCGTCGATGTCGCGCGCCCGCAGGCGCTTCAGGCCCAGCTCCAGCTCGTGGCGGACGAAGGGCTCCCCCAGGACGCCGCTGGAGAGGCTGACGATGGCGATGCTTCGGATCATATTATTCACCCTGCTGAACGGCGGGCTGCGCCACCAGCTCCAGCCCCAGCTCGTGGAAGATGCGGAGCAGCGTGCTGAGATTCGGCGTGCTTCTGCCAGATTCGATTCGGGCCACGGAGGACTGGGGAAGTCCGCACATCTCGGCCAGCTTCCGCTGGGAGAGGTTCAGATCCTGACGGCGCTCGATCAGCGCCCCGACGATGCGGGAGACGGATTCGATCTCATCCATGTCCGCGGCGATTTCTGGGTTGGTATCCCGCACATGGTCCTTGTAATCGTTCCAGGTTTTCATGGCTTATCTCCCCTTTCTGGCGATCCAGTCATCGCGCTCTGACTTGGCCTTTTCGATCTCACGGCGCGGTGTCTTCTGGGTTTTCTTTCTGAACTGGTGCAGGAGGACGTAGGTGTCATCGCGGTGGTAGAAGTAGAGCACGCGGTTGTTTCCCGGACGCAGCTCCCATATGTCCTCCTCCAGGTGCCACGGGGCTGTAAAAAAAGTCCCACGGAAAAGCAGCCAAGCTAGAGACAGCGAGGCTGCTTTGTGGTAGAATGAAGGTGATGAAACAACAAACTACCAA
>CADCAS010000104.1 GCA_902799465.1 uncultured Eubacteriales bacterium | reverse complement strand
CTCCCCTTTCAGGGGAGCTGTCGCCGACGAAGTCGGTGACTGAGAGGTCGTTCCCCGTTGCCTCGGACAATCTCCACTTATCACAGCAGAACTGAATAGTTACCGTCAGACAAAAGAAACGACACCTCACATCATAGAGTGGGGTGTCGTTTGTGGTTATCCTTAGCCCTTGACCGCGCCGGCGACCATGCCCTTGATGATCTGGCCGTTGAAGGCGAAGTACATGATGACGATGGGGGCCATGGTGATGAGCATGGCGGCCATCTGCTTGGGATAGTCGGAGGCGAACTGGCCCTTGAACTGGGTCAGCGCCAGGGGGACGGTCTGGAGGTTGACGTCATTCATCAGCACCAGGGCGAAGGAGAACTCGTTCCAGCAGCCGAAGATCTGGATGATGGCGATGGTGACCAGTATGGGCCTGCACAGCGGGAAGATGATGGTCCACAGCGTGCGGGAGAAGGCCGCGCCGTCGATGGAGGCGGCTTCCTCCAGGGCCACGGGGATGCCCTTTACATAGCCCTCGGTGAGGAATATGCCCATGGGCAGGCCGAAGCTGACGTAGGGGAACAGCAGGGTGTACCACTTGTCCAGCAGGTTGGCGTTTTTGAACACCACGTAGATGGGCACCAGCAGGGAGTGGATGGGGATCAGCATGCCCATCAGGAACATCAGGTACAGGGGCCGGTTCAGCTTGAAGCGCACGCGCGCCAGGATGTAGCCCACGATGAAGCTGAACAGCACGATCATGATGATGGACAGACCGGTGGTGCGCAGGGAGTTCATCATGGACTGCCACAGGTGATAGTCCTTGTTGGAGAGGATCTTGACGTAGTTGACGGGGTCCCACACCTTGGGCAGCCCCACGATGTCGGCGTTGAAGACGCGCTTCTCCTTGAAGGAGGAATACAGCATCCAGATCAGGGGGAAGATGCAGCTCAACGAGAAGATCCACAGCACCAGATTGATGAGCACGGTGCCGATGGCGGTGCCGACCTTGCTGGTCTTGCGGACCGCGGTGATTTCAGCCTTTTTCTGCATGATTACGCCTCCAATCTGCGGGTCGCCCGCTTGACCAGCCACTGGCTGCCGCCGATGACGGCCAGCGAGAGCACGAAGATGGCCACGGAGATCGTGGAGCCATAGCCCAGGTTCGACTGCTCGAAGGACACCTTGTAGCCGTACATGGCCATAACCATCGAGGAGTAGCCGGGGCCGCCGGCGGTCATCGTGTAGATGTTGTCGAAGGCCTTCATGTTGCCCGCGATGCACAGGGTCAGGCAGACCAGCATGGTGTTGCGGATCAGGGGCAGGGTGATGTGGATGGCGGTCTGGAAGCCGTTGGCGCCGTCGATCTCGGCGGACTCGAAGATGGACTTGTCGATGCCCGCGATGGCGGAGAACATGATGACCATGTAGTATCCGATGTACTGCCAGATCAGCGGGATGGACACGTAGAGCATGATGTTCTTGGTGTCGTTCAGCCAGACCTTGGCCCACTCAGGATGGCCCAGCACGTTGATGATGAACCAGTTCAGTATGCCGTACTTGTTGTGGTACACCATCGACCAGATCATACCGATACACACGGCGGAGATGGTGGACGGGAAGAAGCCGAAGGTGCGGTGGATGGTCTGGGCCTTGGCCATGCGGGAGTTGGCGAACAGCACCAGTATGAAGGCGATGCCCAGCTGGCCGACGATACAGGCGGCCACCAGGTACAGGTTGTGGCCGAAGGACGTCCAGAACACCTGGTCGGCGAACAGCTGCCGGTAGTTGGCCAGGCCGTTGAAGGTCTTGTTCGGGCCGCTCTTCCACTCAAAGAAGCTGTACACCAGCGCGGATATCAGCGGGAAGAATACCGTGAAGACAAACAGGGCAACCGGGATCAACAGATACAGATAGATGGTCGATTTCTTGGGTTTGATGGCATCGAGCACGCTCTGTCCCCTCGCTTTCCTTGTAATGTGCGCACTTCCGCTCCCATGCCGCGGAGATTCCCCCGCGGCGTGGGGCCGGAAGCGCTTGACAAAACAGCCGCCCGCCCGTTTCGCAGGCGGACGGCTGTCGGGATCGGATCAACTCAGCGCTTTAATCAGCTGTTGTACACAGCGTCATAAGCGGCCTGGGTGTCGGCGGCGACGGTCTCGGGATCCTTGTCGCCGTTCATCATTTCCTGCATCTCGGTGTTCAGCACGGACCAGATGGAGGAATCCAGGTAGGAGTCGTAGATCTCGCAGGTGTCGGTGTCGACATAGGACCAGTTGTAGAAGTCCTGGGTCTGCTGATCGAAGGCGCTCAGGTCGACGTCGCCGGCGCTGGTCAGGCCGCCCAGCGCGTACTTCTCAGCCACGTAGGAGGAGAAGGCGGGGCCGGTCAGCTCGTAGCACAGGTCGATGGCAGCGGCCAGCTTGGCGGGGTCCTCAGCAACCTTGGGGTTGATGGCCATGGCGTAGCCCAGGCCGATGTTCTGGCTGTTGGGAGCCTCGGTGGCGTCGGCGGGCTGGGGCAGCACGGCCAGGCCCATGTTGTTGAACTTCTCCTCGTCGGAGTCCTTCAGCACGGCGTAGATGTAGCTCCAGTCCCAGTTGCCGCCGATGAAGGCAGCGGCGTCGCCGGCGATGTAGTACTCGCGGGCATCCTCGTTGGTGACGGCGTTGAAGTCGGCGTTGAAGATGCCGGTGTCATGGAACAGATGCTGGGTCTCGGCCAGGGCCTTCACGAACGCCTCGTCGGTGAACTTGGCGCCGGTGTTGGCGATCAGGCTGGCGAACCATTCGGGACCGGTGTAGCGGTTGCCCAGGGTGGACAGGAAGTCGGAGTTGGCCTGCCACTGGCCGCCGTTGCCGAAGGCGATGGTGTCGATGTTCTGAGCGGAGAAGTACTCGTCAGCCTTCTCGACGTCTTCCCAGGTGGTGGGGAAGCTGTCGAAGCCCGCCTCGGCCCACATGGCCTTGTCGTAGATCACCACGGTGCAGGTGCCGCCGGTCAGCACGGGCAGGCCGTAGATCTTGCCGTCGGGGGTGGTGAAGGGGGTGAAGTAGGCGGTGTTGTAGGCATCATAGTAGGGGGAAGCCTTGATGATGTCGGTCATGTCCATGACCAGGCCCTGATCCGCCCAGGCGATGGTGTTCATGCCCTGGAGCAGGAAGACGTCGGGCAGGTTGTTGGCGGCGGCCAGAGTGGCGACCTGGGTCTTGTACTCGGCGTTGGCCAGCACGTTTTCGGTCAGGGTGATGTTGGGATGCGCCTCTTTCCAGGCAGCGATGGTGGTGCGGAAGCCGTCGGAGCCGCCGTTGCCCTCGGATTCCTCAGAGGTGGAGTAGTGCATGAGCACCAGCTCACCGTTGTACTCGAGCTCGGTAGCGGCCACGGGAGTGGCGGCGAAGGCCACAGCGCTCATGGCGAGCACGGCCAGGGCCAGAACCAGACTGATTACCTTCTTCATGATGGTAACCTCCTTGAAAGATTTCGTCCATCGGAACCATGTCCGAGTGGATTGTAATGATATTCTATAACGGTTTTGGGTAAATGTCAATACATCGTTTTCGTTAAATTGTTTTAATCGACAGTGAATTTCAAATTTAACATGATGAAATCCGCCGTTTGTCGCCGTTTCGCGGCCTTTCCAGCCTTTGTTTTTAGTGACTATGCCCATTATAGATTACAGCCGCGCAATGAAGTGGCCGATAAGTCCAAACACGCACTAAAACGATTTCGGTAATATATATAAAAAAACCGCCGCTCCGCGGGCAGAATTAGGAATTAGAAATTAGGAATTGTAACTGTTCAGTCCTGTGACAAACAGAGATTTGGCAGGCTGCGGGGGACGACCTCTCAGTCAGCCTAACGGCTGACAGCTCCCCTGGAAGGGGAG
>CADCAS010000103.1:7398-11502 GCA_902799465.1 uncultured Eubacteriales bacterium | reverse complement strand
ACTATTAGCGAAATCATCCCTGCGCTGCAGGAGATGGACTTTATGAAGTATGAAGGAAAAGGTTATCAGCCCGTCTACACCAGAACCGCGTTGACCGACGCTTTGCATGATGCCTTCGGCTTCTGTACCTCCAAACAGATCGTCCCTGTTAAAGTCATGAGAAATATCTGCTCTGTGACGAAAAACCCTTGATGTAACGTGTATCCGGAAAATCTCCAAAAGCCTCAAAACGCCCTATTTACAGGCCTTCTGAGGCTTTTCTCTCGTTTTTGCTGTCAAAAACCGGATTATAACCGCTTTCCCCGTTTCAGGCAACAGGAAAATTCGGGGGAATAGGAATTAGGAATTATAAATGGCTTAGCTACGTAGGGGCGGCGATGCGCCATCCACCAGGCTATACGCATTGTTTCGATATTAGCGGGTGGTCATCCCTACAATGCGCGCGGCAGCTGCTATTAATTCCTAATTCCTCATTCCTAATTATCTCCGCCAAATCCCCATTTATCACGTCAGAACCAATTAAGGAAATACCGCGCAATCGGGGAGTACAATGACGAGATGAATTTTAACCGATTGCAAACCGCAGAAGCCGAAGGTTACCTGGAGGATAATCGAGGATTTTGCAGGCAGCAGGCGGTTGAAATTCAGCCGCTTGCTGCCTGTATTGCGCGGTAGTTCCTTAATAATAGTTTCCCCCGGGCGAGCCCGGGGGAACGTCGTTCAGGTATAAAGCCTTACTTGGCCGCGCCGACGTACTCGGCGATGATGGGGCCGGCCACGTAGGCGGAGGTCAGCGCCCAGCCGTTGTTCGCGCCGCCGAAGGTGACGTAGGGCTTCTTTTCGGTGAACAGCACGCCCGCGCTGTCGCTGCCCAGGGCGTAGAGGCCCTCGATGGGCTGACCCTCGGTGTTCAGCACGCGGAACTGCGCGTCGATGTCCAGACCGGCCACGGTGTTGTAGCTGTAGCTGGCCATCTTGATGGCGTAGTACGGGCCCTCGCCGATCTTCACCAGGTCGGAGGCGGGCTTGCCGAACTCAGCGTCCTCGCCGGCCTCGCAGTAGCCGTTGTAGGTGGTCACGGTCTCAGAGAGCGCCGCGGGATCGACGCCGATCTGCTCCGCCAGCGCCTCGATGGTGTCAGCTTTGAACACATAGCCGCGGTCAATAGCGATGTTCAGCACGTCATAGGCCTCGGGCAGCGGCACGCCGGAGGGGATGGAGCCGCGGTGGCCCAGGAAGCCCACGGCGGGACCGATGACGTCCACCTTCAGACCCTCGTTGACGATGCCGTCGATCTGCTCGGTGGACCAGATGGAATAGTAGTTGGGACCGGCGATCCAGGGGTCCAGCATGGCGATGCCGGGCTCGCCGGTGAAGCGCTTGCCGTTGGTGGCCACGGCCAGGCTGTTGGAGGACACGCCCATGATCAGGGGCAGGTCCGCCACGGTCCAGATGGGCTCGCGGCCGGTGTTGAAGTCCAGCGCGCCCTCGACGGTGTGGATCTCAAAGCCGTAGTCCAGGGCGTTGATGAAGTCGGTGGTGCCGGACATGTGCACCTCGGGCGGCATGCCGATGTTGTAGGTGGCTGCGCCGTTGTCGATGGCGGACTGGATCATCTTGCCGTCGTTGCGGTAGGAGCCGTAGATCTTCCACTCGCCCTTGAGCGGGAAATATTCGTCGGACAGGTACTTCTCGGTCATCTCGGGATTGCCCAGGAAGCCGCCGGTGGCGATGACCACGGCGTCGGCGTGGATGGTGTACTCGGTGCCGTCGGCCAGGTTGCGGGCCTTGACGCCCGTGCACTTGCCGTCCTCGACGATCAGCTCATAGGCCTCGGTCTCCAGCATGTACTGTCCGCCCAGGTCGGTGAAGTCCTTCACCAGACGGTCGAAGTAGCTGGCGATCTCCGCCTTGTTGTAGCCGTAGGTAGGCGCACCGGGGGTGCGCTCGTCCTTGTTGGGATACCACTGGAACTTCACCTTGTACACATCGGTCTCGGTGAAGCCGGCCTGGGGTTCGAAATCGAACATCGCGCCGTGATCCAGGGCCAGCCAGTCCAGGGCGGGGCCGCTGTTCTCGAAGAACAGGTCGATGATGTCCTCCTTGGCGTCGCCCTCCACATAGTCGGACCAGGCCTGGCGCATGGCCGCGGCGTCGCAGAAGTCCTCGCCGTTGTTGTACTGCTCCTTGATGCGGGGCGGGTTGATGGATTCGATCTCGCTGGTCAGCGCCGTGGTGCCGCCATAGCGGGCCTGCTTTTCGATGGCCAGCACCTGCGCGCCGGATTCAGCAGTGCGCAGCGCGGCGTAGGTGCCGGAGCCGCCCATGCCGATGACCAGCACCTGGGTGGTGATCTCCTCCTCGCCGCCCTTCTTCTCGGGGATGGCATGGAAGGCGGAAAGGTCAGCGCCGGCCTGGGTCAGGCAATCGTCGATGGCCTGCTTGGCGGCGTTGCTGGTGACGGTCGCGCCGGTCAGGGAATCCACGCCGGTGGACTGGTTTTCGATGATGCGGGGAAACAGGGTGTTCTGAACGGTGTCCAGCATCGGCGGGGTGGAGCCGCAGTTGTCGCCAAAGGCAATCTTGGCGATCCTGCCGTCCGCGATGGTGACGGTGACCTTGTCGGTCACAGCACGGTCAAAGCCGATGGCCTCGGCGGTGTATTCGCCGTCGGTCAGGGCCGCCGCCGCCGTTTCCGCGCCGCCGGCCTGCGCCAGCGCCGCCGCGGCGGCTTCCCTGACGGCGGACGAGGTGAAGGTCGCGCCGGCCACGCCGTCGATGTCCGCATTGCCCGCGGCCACCAGCTGCTCCGCCAGCGGCTCCAGCGCCGCGCCGCCCACCTCGGGGGTCTCGGCGTCGCCGGTGATTTCAGCGGCGGTGATCTTGCCGTCCTCGACGGTCAGGCTCACGGATACCGCGCCGCCGAAGCCGGGAGCCTCCGCGGTCAGGGTCTCGCCCAGCGCGGCCAGCGGAAGGGCCAGCATCAGGACAAGCAGAAGCGCAAGTGCTTTCTTCATGGGGATACCTCCTTTTTTGCTGATAACTGCGCGGTTCTGTTGATTGAGATGGGACTCGTCGAGAATAATTAGGAATTGGGAATTGGGAATTAGGAATTAGGAATTGAAATGGCTTGGCTGTGCAGGGGCGGCGGTGCTGTCGCCCATGTGAGTACGCGGCAGCCGCTATTTAATTCCTCATTCCTCATTCCTAATTTACCCCGGCAGCTCCCCGCCAATCGCTTGAACCGGCAGTTACATCACTATACTATTATTCTATTAGAAGGCAATGGAATTGTCAATGGCAAAAAACAAAGTCAGCTTGGAAACAAGCTGACCTTGTTGGGTGGCGATGCGGAAGGGGCTCGAACCCTCGACCTCCAGCGTGACAGGCTGGCATTCTAACCAACTGAACTACCGCACCATGTGGGCCTTCAGGGATTTGAACCCCGGACCGATCGGTTATGAGCCGACTGCTCTAACCGCTGAGCTAAAGGCCCTTAACCTTACATGATAAAAAGTGGCGACCTCTACGGGACTCGAACCCGTGTTACCGCCGTGAAAGGGCGGTGTCTTAACCGCTTGACCAAGAGGTCGCGTGGTCGGGGTGACAGGATTCGAACCTGCGGCCCCATGCTCCCAAAGCACGTGCGCTACCAAACTGCGCCACACCCCGATCTGGAGGCCGTGCCTCACAAGCAACATAAGAATTATACCACGCACAAGCGCTCCCTGTCAACCCCTGCGGATGACAAAAATAGGTTAAGTGAGGCAAGGGGATGCGGTCCATCCTTCACGGCAAACGAGAGGGGGTTTGAATGGAGAATGGAAAATGGAGAATGGAGAATGGTGGTGCAAATCCTGCGGATTTGTTTGATTGAACAAGTTAAGCGGCGCTGTTACACTTATTTATGGCCATTTAATCAAAGAAATCCGTAAGGATTTCGTAACTGTTCAGTCCTGTGACAAACAGAGATTTGGCAGGCTGCGGGGGACGACCTCTCAGTCAGCCTAAGGAGCCGTGCAGAAATTATTCATACATTATGCTTGTCTGAATCCGCCATTGCGGCGTTGTCGTCGGTCAACGTGCCCCGGCACGCCTCCCTCC
>CADCAS010000103.1:0-7353 GCA_902799465.1 uncultured Eubacteriales bacterium | reverse complement strand
CTTTCAGGGGAGCTGTCGCCGACGAAGTCGGTGACTGAGAGGTCGTTCCCCGTTGCCTCGGACAATCTCCACTTATCACAGCAGAACTGAATAGATACAGGATTTCAACATCCATTTTCCATTCTCCATTTTCAATTTGTCATCATCCGTCCCTCCTGCCCGGAGCGATGCGCTCGAAGATGGTGATCTCGCCGCGCTTTTCGATGAGGGTCTCGAGGGAGGCGCTGCGGACGGTCCAGGCGGCCATGGGGGTGCGGAAGATGAAGCGCTGGAAGTGGGGGGAAAAGAAGCGGCGGGCGTTGGCGTTATAGGCCACGAAATCGGGCCGCGTCAGGCAGTTGAGCGCCAGCCCGGCCATCAGGAACGCGCCGATCTGGTTGGCCTGGGGCGCGTACTCCCGCATGGGGCATACCAGCTGGCCCCGGACCACCTGCGGCGCGTGGCGGCGGAACCAGGCCACGATCAGGGGGTTGAAGGATTCCACGATGTACTCGCCCCTGTAGTCCTTCAGCAGGTCCATCAGCGCGGCGCACAGCTTCGGGTTGTTTTTGCCGGACTTCAATTCGATCAGCAGCGGCGCTCGCCCGTCCACCAGCGCGAGTACCTCGCTGAGCGTGGGGATGCGGGCGTCGGCCACGCCCTTGAGCGCAAAGCCCCTGAGCTCCTCAAGCGTGCAGGCGCTGACCCGCCTCGGGTCGCCGGTGAGGCGCAGCAGGGTGTCGTCGTGGAACACCACCACCTCCATGTCCCGGGAGAACTGGATGTCCAGCTCCATGCCGTACCCCGCCGCGCACGCCGCCTCGAAGGCCGGGAGCGTGTTCTCGACGATGCCCCTTGAGGCGTCGTGGAGCCCCCGGTGGGCAAACGCCTCGTGCCGCCAGCGCTTCACCCGCCTACGACGGGGATTCGGCGCGGTCAGATACACCGCGACGATCGCCACGACGAGCACCACGATCCAGCCGGTTGATTTCATGTACAGGACCTTCTTCTTCTGAGTGTGATGAGATGGGAATGGGGAATTGGGAATTGGGAATTGGGAATTGGGAATTGGGAATTGGGAATTGGGAATGGATGTGGAAATCCTGCGGATTTCTTTTTTTGAAAAATGGTGCAAGGCTGCCGTTTTCTCATGAATCAATCAAATGCGTTTCCACAGTTATAGCGAAGCGTATGCTTAGTTTCGGCATAGTGCGCGCGGCAGCCGTTCCCCTTTTCCCTTTTCCCTATTCCCTTTTCCCTATTATTCAAACAAAACCGGCCCTCGCGGGCCGGTTTTGTGTTTATTCGCCCCGCAGGTATTCGATGGGGACGTAGCCGGTGGTGGGCGGGGTGGTGCCGTCGGTGATGGTGGCGACCTGGGCGTACTGGGTGTTGCCGCCCACAAGGGTCATCCGCGCGCCCATCGGCAGGGTGCCGAGCACGCCGGAGTTGGGGTCGGTGGAGTTGTACAGCGGCGCGTCCTGGGTGGCAACCACCACGCGACTGGCGTTGCCCAGCCGCTGGGTATTCACATAGATGAAGGGGATGTAGGCCTTCCGCTTGCCCTGCTTCACCAGCGCCCAATACTGGCTGCCGTCCACACCCAGCAGCTTGAACTGGACGTTCTTGTTGACGTTGTTGATCTTGGCCTTGGCGTCGGTGGTGGTGCACAGCAGCTTGCCGGTGACCTGGACGTACACCAGCGTGTCCAGGTTGGCCGGGTCCACGGTGGTCAGGGCGCTGGCGTCACAGTAGGCCACATAGCCCTTGGCCGAGCGGATCTTGGCGATGGTGTTGTTGGCGGTGTAGCCCACCAGGTAGGCCGACTGGCCGAAGGACAGGCTGGAGATCTGGGTCCAGCTGTCGGGGTTGACCATCACGGCGGTGGAGCCGTTCAGGCACCACACCTGCGTGCCCTCGGCGGCGGGGGTGTCGTCCAGGTAGATGGTGGGGATGAAGCCGAAGTTCTGGCCGTCGCTCACCCTCGACCACAGGCCGTCCGAGGTGATGGCCAGCAGGGTCACCACGTCCCCCTTCTTCAGGTTGCGCAGGCGGCCCATCTTCTGGGAGGGGGCCTTGTACAGCGGCGTGGTGTTCAGCTGCACGTACATCTGACGGTTCAGCACGTTGGGGTCGGCGTTGGACAGGCCGTTGTAGAGGCAGTAGGCCGTGACGCCGCTGGGGCTCTGCACCTGCGCCCAGTCGCCCTGGGTGGCGATGACCGTGAGCTGCTGGCCGAAGAACACCGTGGTGACGATCCGGGAATTCTCGTCGGCCTTGGCCCGGAGCTTGAGGCTGGCATCCTTGACGAACATCACCGCGTTCATCGGGATGGCCACCTGGGCCTGGCTGTTGTCAAAGGGATTGTAGCCGCCGATGGAGGGCAGCGGGGTGGCGGTGGGGCCCACGTTCAGTGTGGGGGCCGCGCCAAAGGGATTCGAGGCATCCCCGACGGGGGCGGCGCTGGCGGCGGGCGCCGCGGCGGCTGCGCCCGTGCCAAAGGGATCGGAGGCGGCGGTACTGGCCGCGCCCGCGGCAAAGGGATCGGCGGAAGCGGTATTTGCCGTCCCCGTGCCGAAGGGGTCGGTGGAGGCGGTATTCGCCGTCCCCGTGCCGAAGGGGTCGGTGGAGGCGGCGCTGCCCGCGTTTGTGCCGAACAGCTCCGTAGCCGTCACCGCCGCGCCGGCGTCATAGCCCGGCTCCAGCGTCAGATCCTCGCCGCCGAAGGGATTGTCCGACTGGGCGGACTGCGCCGGGGCGGCAGTGCTGTTGTTGAACACCGCGGCCGCGCTGCCCTCGGGATCAAAGGGATTATAGCCGCTCACGTCGTCGGAGGGATTTTCCGCCAGCGCCGCGGGGCACAGCAGCGCAGCCGCCAGCGCCGCGCAGAATAAACGCTTCATCACGTCAAATCGCATTCTATCAGCCTCTTTTCATGGATAATAACATTATATTACTCTCCTATGATATTGGAATGTCAAAAAGCGTAAAAAGTTGCGAAGCCCACCGAAATTAACAGTTTGTTCATACATGAGTCGACGACGGCGGGAGGGGGTGTGATATAATGGAGGCAAAGACACCGTCGAGCTGTCCACGCCCTCTCCATTCCCGTGAGGAGGTACTACCATCAACATCGAACATTCCAAGGAGGTATTGCCATGCGTCTGTTCATCGCGGCACGGCTGAGCGCGGCGCAGGCCGCGGCGGCGGAAGCGGCCCAGGCGGCGTTTCGGGACGCGGGGGTGCGGGGGAACTACACCCCGGCGGAGAACCTGCATCTGACGCTGGCCTTCATCGGGGAGTATCCCGACCCGGATGCGGTGCTGAGCGCCATGGAATCGGCCCGGCTGCGCCCCGCCGTGCTGACCCTCGAGGGCATGGGCGCCTTCGGCGACCTGTGGTGGCTGGGCCTTCGGGACGACCCGGGTCTCGCGGCCAACGTCCGCGCGCTGCGCCACGCCCTGGCCGACGCCGACATCCCCTTCGACCGCAAGCGCTTCACGCCCCACATCACCCTGCTTCGCCGCGCCGAGCCCGGTCCCTACGGCATCCCGGCCATCCGCGTCCCGCCCCTCTCCTCCCCCATCCGCCGCGTCGTGCTCATGCGCTCCGACCGGGGCAAGCGGGGGATGATCTATACCGAGATCGGCGCGCGGGAACAGGAATAGCCGCCGCACAGGAGGGAGGCGCAGCCATGCCCTGGTACTATATCGTGTTGATCGTCTGCATCATCATCGGCCCCTTCGACGCCCTCTACCTCTACATCAAGGCCCAGAGGCGCAAGGACAAGAGCAAGAAGGACAAGGACGAATAGCGCGGGGACTGCTTGAGAATGGAGAATGCAGAATGGAAAATGGAGAATGGTTGTGGAAATCCTTGCGGATTTCTTTTACTAAGGAAGATCGTATCTGAGCGCAACAGCGTCGCTTACGGTGTTTAATCGCAACTGTACAGTTGCGGACTCCTTCCGACCCGCTTCGCGGGCCACCTCCCTCAAAGAGGGAGGCCCGTCCAGGCTCCCTCTCCGAGGGAGCTGTCAGCCGCAGGCTGACTGAAGGAGTTGAGGGAGCTGTCAGCCGCAGGCTGACTGAGGGAGTCATCCCTGGGCGGCTGAACAGTCACGTTAAATCAAACAAATCCGCAGGATTTGCACCGCCATTGTCCATTCTCCATTATCCATTTTCAATTCGCCCTCAGCCGACATTCAGCTCTCCACTTTACAAAAAGATATTCCATCCGAAAGCGAGCAAGCATTATGAACAGAAAAGAGATCGCCGAGATCCGGCGGCGCTTCAGCCTCGACAAGAACGCCATCAGCTGCGTGCGGGGGTGTTATGTGAACGAAAAGCGGGAGATCGTGGCCACCTTCAGCAGGCCGCTGATCTCCTTTCCCCAGGAGGAGGCCGAGAAATACCTGGCCATCTTCAAGCGGACGCTGGCGGGCATCCCGGGCCGCAACCTGATCGACGTGGAGTTTCGCCCGGATCAGGTGATGGACGGCGAGGCCCACGGTCTGCTGATGGGGCTGAAAAACACGGCACTGACGGTGGACAGGGGCGTGGAGACCCTGTGCCGCCGCATCATCGACGCGCTGGAGCTGGAGGGCAATTATCTGATCCTGATGATGCACGACGCCTACGACGTGCCCTTCCGCCACACCGACGAGAACAAGGTCGACGTGATCTCCGAGGAGGTCTTCAACTACATACTGGTGTCCGTGTGCCCGGTGAAGCTGACCAAGCCCGCGCTGAGCTACTTCGCCGACGACAACGCCTTCCACAGCCTCGAGCAGGAATGGGTGGTGGCCGCGCCGGAGCTGGGCTTCATGTTCCCCACCTTCGACGACCGGGCGACCAACATCTATTCCGCCCTGTACTACACCCGGGACGCCGACAATCTCCACGGGGAGTTCATCGACGCCGTGTTCAACGCCGACGCCCCCATGCCCGCCGAGGAGCAGCGCGAGACCTTCCAGGCCATTCTGGAGGACGCCCTGGACGAGGACCTGAGCCTGGACGTGGTGCAGGCCGTGCACGACACCCTCCGGGAGCGCCTGGAGGAAAACGACAAGGACAAGACCGCCGAGCCCCTGGAGATCAGCCCCCGCGAGGTGGTCAGCCTGCTGGAGTCCGCCGGGGTGCCCGAGGAGAAGCTCCAGGCCTTCGAGGAGAAGTACGACGCCCAGTTCGGCGAGGCCGTCTCCCTCCCCGCCCGCAACGTGGTGGAGCCCAAAAAGTTCGAGGTCCGCACCCCCGACGTGGTGGTCCAGGTCAATCCCCAGCGCTCCGACCTGCTGGAAACCCGCGTCATCGACGGCGTCAAATACATCCTCATCCGCGCCGAGGAGGGCGTGGAGGTCAACGGAGTGAACATCTCCATCGGGGAGTGAGGGTGAGAAGGGGCCTCTGTTACGGGTGAGAGGTACTGTTCAGGCTGCGGCAGATTGGGATTTGACGGGGAGAATTAGGAATGAGGAATTAGGAATTAGGAATTAATAGCAACTGCCGCGCGTTGTAGGAACGGTCAATGGCCGCCCGCCATATATCGAAACAATACGTACTGCCTGGTGGGCGGCGCATCACCGCTCATACGCAGCCAAGCTATTTCAATTCCTAATTCCTAATTCCTAATTCCTAATTCCTAATTCTCCTCTACAAATCCCAATTTATCGAAGCAGAACTGAATAAATGCGTTGAAAGTGAGGAGCGGGGAGTTGAACGGCGGCTGACGCTGTCTGGCTCCCCGCTCTTTGCTTTTCGTTCGGGTGTGAGCGTTCCGTTTTCTCCCGGCAAAAATCACCAAAAAAGCCACACCTTTTTAAGGTTCTTTGTATCTATTCAGTTCTGCTGTGATAAGTGGAGATTGTCCGAGGCAACGGGGAACGACCTCTCAGTCACCGACTTCGTCGGCGACAGCTCGGCTCCCCTTCCAGGGGAGCTGTCAGCCGTTAGGCTGACTGAGAGGTCGTCCCCCGCAGCCTGCCAAGTCTCTGTTTGTCGCAGAACTGAACAGTTACGGTTCTTTTAAGGTTTCTGCGTTAAGGTAAATACCATCAATATCATAGACATTTCATGGAGGGCGAAGGCATGGCGCGGAAGAAGCGGAAATGGGTCCGGCAAGTGGCGTGGCTGGCAGTGCTGGCGCTGATCGGGGCCGGGGTTTGGTTCATCGGTCTGCCGATGCTTGAGCGCAGCGTGACCACCACCTACGACACCTACACCGCCACCATCGGCACCATCTCCAACGACCTCTCCTTCAGCGGCAGCTTCGCCCTCAAGAGCTCTGAGCTTCTGACCGCCTCGGCGTCGGGCACGGTGCGGGCGGTGTACGTCGCCGAGGGGGACAAGGTCGCCTCCGGGGCGCGGCTCATGCGCCTGTCCAGCGGCGAGACCGTGAAGGCCGGCATGGACGGCACGGTGAACACCCTGTCGGCGGCGGTGGGCGACGAGGTCAGCGCGGGTCAGCAGCTGTGCCAGATCGCCGACTTCGACACCCTGTCCGTGTCCATCCGGGTGGACGAGTACGACATCGGCGAGGTGGCCGTGGGCCAGCCCTGCGTGGTCACCGCCACCAGCCAGGAGCGCAGCTTCGATTCCGTCATCGGCTCCATCGACTACATCTCCCAGTCCACCGGCAACGTGGCCTACTACACCGCCACCGCCGACGTGGCTGTGGACGCGGGCGTCTACCCCGGCATGCAGGCCACCGTCACCATCCCCAAGGCCTCGGCGGAGAACGTGGTCATCCTCAAGATGGACGCGCTGAGCTTCGAGCGGGACAACTCCGCCTACGTCTGGATGAAGGACGAACAGGGGGAGCTTCAGAAGGTCAGCGTCCAGGTGGGCATGGACAACGACAGCTACGTGGAGATCGCCTCGGGGCTGAAGGCGGGCGATACCGTCTACGTCGAGGCCAAGGAGGAGGAACAGAGCGGCGGCTTCATGTCCATGTTCGGCGGCATGCAGCGCACCCAGTTCAACCAGGAGCGCGGCAGCAACCGCGGCAATTATGGCGGCAGCGGCAACATGCCCGGCGGCGGCACACCCGGCGGCAATGGCGGCGGCAGCAGCGGCGGCAACACCGGCACCCGCACCGGCGGCAGCAGCGGCGGCGGCGCGCCGGGAAACCGCTGAAGACAGATATCCTTTGAGTTCTGGTGAGATAAACGGGGATTTGTAGAGGAGAATTAGGAATTAGGAATTAGGAATTAGGAATTAGGAATTAGGAATTAGGAATTGAAATAGCGGCTGCGTATGAGCGGTGATGCGCCGCCCACCGGCCCTGTTCAAAGATTTCTGTAAACGACGAAACTGCGGTAGCCCAAAGATTCCTGGAGCCAGAGGGCGTAACCCAATTGTGATACCTGCCGAGGCA
>CADCAS010000102.1 GCA_902799465.1 uncultured Eubacteriales bacterium | reverse complement strand
CGTATTGTTTCGGTATATGGCGGGCGGCCATTGTGACCGCCCCTACAACGCGCGGCAGCTGCTATTCATTCCTAATTCCTAATTCCTAATTCCTAATTCCTAATTCTCCCCGCCAAATCCCAATTTGATGGGTGAATGGTAACAATGGCGCAATTTTGCTCTCTGCGCTTCCCCCGGCAAAAACATCCCCCTGCCCTTGACGGACAGGGGGACGGTTGTCATGCCGGTCAGACGCCCTTGGACTCGTTTTCGAGCTTCTTGGCGAGGGACTGGTTGGTGGTGTTGGTGTAGCCGGGGATGGGCAGGATCTTGGCGTTGATAGCGTCGATGATCCAGCTGGGCTGCGGGAAGAAGGCCTCCTCCAGCTCGTGGGCGGGGGTGATCCAGTTCTTGGAGGCCACCACCACCGGCGGGGCGTCGAGGTAATCGAAGGCCATCTCGGTCACCTGGCGGGCGACCTCGGAGGCGAAGGAGCCGCGCTCGCAGGCGTCGGTGACGATCACCAGGCGGCCGGTCTTCTTGACGGATTCGATGATGGTCTCATAGTCGAAGGGCACCAGGGTGCGGGCGTCGATGACCTCAGCCTCGAGGCCGTACTTGTCCTTGAGCTCGTCCGCGGCCTTGAGGGCGCGATAGAGCACCGCGCCGAAGGTGAGGATGGTGACGTCCTTGCCGGGGCGCTTGATGTCGGCCTTGCCGAAGGGGATCTCGTAGTAGTCCGCGGGAACGCCGCCCTCGTGGAACTGCTCGCCCACGTCGTAGATGCGCTGGGACTCGAAGAACACCACGGGGTCGGTGCCGGCCAGAGCGGTGGCCATCAGGCCCTTGGCGTCGTAGGGGGTGTTGGGGAAGGCGATCTTGAGGCCCGGGATGTGGGCGGTCAGGCTCGTCCAATCCTGGGAGTGCTGGGCGCCGTACTTGGAGCCCACGGACACGCGCAGCACGACGGGCATCTTGATGACGTCGGCGGACATGGCCTGCCACTTCGCCATCTGGTTGAACACCTCGTCACCGGCGCAGCCCAGGAAGTCGCAGTACATCAGCTCCACCAGCGCGCGGCCGCCGGCCATGGCGTAGCCCACGGCAGAGCCCACGATGGCGGACTCGGAGATGGGGCTGTTGAACAGGCGATGATACGGCAGGGCCTCGGTCAGTCCGCGGTACACCGCGAACGCGCCGCCCCAGTCGCGGACGTCCTCGCCGTAGGAAACCAGGGTGGGATCCTTGTAGAAGCGGTCGATGATGGCCTCGAACAGGCCGTCGCGCAGCTGATAGACCTTGTTCTTGCTCACCAGGCTGCCGTCGGGATTGATGCCCCAGCGCTCCTTCTTGGCGATGGCCTGCACGCGGGGGTTCTCCTCCATGCTCATCAGCACGTCGGGCTTCTGATCGGGCGCGCCGAAGGACTCGACGTGGCCGTTGGTGAACATCAGATCGGCGATGGCGTCGGGATTGGCGACCAGGTCCATGCGAGGGCTGATCTTCTCGTCGATGGCCAGCTTGAAGTTGCGCAGGATGGCGTCCTCGACGTACTTGACGATGGCGTCGCACTCGGCCTCGGTGGCCACGCCGGCCTCGATGAGCTGCCTGCGGTACTCGATGATCGGGTCCTGGGCCTCCCAGGCCGCCATCTCTTCCTTGGTGCGGTAGGAGGAGCTGTCCGACGGGCTGTGGCCCGCGAAGCGGTAGGTCACGACATCCAGCAGCGCCGGGCCCTTGCCCTCGAGCAGCAGCTTCTTCTTGCGGCCGTAGGCCTCGATGACGGCCAGGGGATTGAAGCCGTCCACGCTCTCGGCCAGCAACTGGTTGGGGTTGAAGCCCGCGCCCAGACGGGAAGGCCGGTCATAGCCCATGGTCTCGCCCACGGTCTGGCCGCCCATGCCGTACTGGTTGTTGAAGATGTTGAACATCACGGGCAGGCCGCCCTTCATCTCGTCGTCCCACAGCTGGGTCAGCTGGCCCATGCCGGCCATGTTCAGGGCCTCGAGGACGGGGCCGCGGCCCAGGGCGCCGTCGCCGATGTTGCAGACGACGATGCCGGGCTTGCGGTTGACGCGCTTGTACAGCGCCGCGCCCATGGAGATGGTGCCGCTGCCGCCGACGATGGCGTTGTTGGGATAGATGCCGAAGGGGGTGAAGAAGGTGTGCATGGAGCCGCCGAGGCCGCGGTTGAAGCCGGTCTCACGGGCGAAGATCTCCGCCATCGCGCCGTAGAGCAGGAAGTTGATGGCGATGTCCTTCACGGTCTCGTGGGGCTCGTCCTTGATGACGTCATAGGTCTTGCCGTCCAGGAAGTTCTTCATGATGTCCAGAAGCTCCGCGTCGGACAGCTTTTCGATGGCGGACAGGCCCTTGGCCAGGATGTCGGAGTGGGCGCGGTGGGAGCCGAAGATGAAGTCGTTCACGTCCAGATGGAACGCCTCGCCGACAGCGGCGGCCTCCTGACCCATGGACAGATGCGCCGGGCCGGGATGGTTGTAGGCGATGCCCTTGTACTCGCCGGTCTTCTTGATGAGGTTGATCATCGTCTCGAACTCGCGCAGGGTCAGCATGTCGCGATAGATGTTGACAAACTGCTCCCTGGTGAAGTTGCCCAGCTCGTCCTTGACGGTCTTCTTGTACTGGTTGACCGGAATGTCCTCAAAATGGATATAACCGGAGGCGCGGCGCTCATTCGGGTCAACGAACAGCTGCTTGGACATTGCTATCTACTCTCCTTTTATAAATTGATGATGGATAATGGAAAATGGAAAATGATTGGTTTTTGCGTCTTCATTCTCCATTCTCCATTTTCAATTTCACATTAGCCTTTGGCCAGCATCAGGTTGAAGTTCTCCAGGTTGATCTTGAGGTCGCGCAGGAACTTGGAGGCGGGGGTGCCGTCCAGGGCGCGATGGTCGTAGGACAGGGAGAGGTTCATGGAGGGATAGACCTCGATCTGGCCGTTGTTCATGCGGAAGGCGTCCTTCATGGCGCAGACGCCGAGGATGCCGGTCTGGGGCGGGTTCACCACGGGGGTGAAGCTCTCGATGCCCAGGGAGCCGATGTTGGAGACGGTGAAGGACGCGCCCTGGAGGTAATCGGGGCTGATCTTGCCCTCCTTGCACTCCTTGGCCAGCTTCTTGGCGGTGTCGCTGAGCTGCTTCAGGGTCATCTTGTCGGCGTTGAAGATGGTGGGCACCATCAGGCCGCGGTCGGTATCCACCGCCATGCCCAGGTTGACGCCGCGGAAGTATTTCATGGTCTTGCCGTCGTCGATCAGGTTGGCGTTCAAGGCGCGATGCTCGGGCTGGGTCAGGGTGCGGGCCACCACGTACATGATGATGTCGTTGATGGAGATCTTGTCCATGCCGAAGGGCTCGCCCTTGGCCTTGTACAGCGCGCGGGCCGCCTTGACCTCGGTGGCATCGTAGGAGATGTTGTGGGTCAGCTGGGCCATGGTGGACAGGCTGGCGACCATGGACCGGGCGATGACCTTGCGGATGTTGGACATGGGCTCGGTGTAGCTGTCGTCGCAGGGGACGCCCAGCTCCACGGGCGCGGCAGCGACGGCGGCGGTGGCGGCAGCGGCAGTCGCGCCGAGCAGCTTGCCCTCGTCGATCAGCTTCTGCACGTCGCGCTCGATCACGCGGCCGTCGGGGCCGGTCGGGACGACCTTGCTAAGGTCGGCCTTCTTGTCCTCGGCCAGCTTCTTGGCGCGGGGGGAGATCTTCAGATCGCCCACGACCACGGGGGCCTCGGCCAGCTCGGCGGCGGGGGCGGCTTCCGCGGCGGGCGCGGCGGCCACAGGCGCGGCGGCGGGGACCTCGGCGCCGGGACGGAACACCTCGGGATTCGCGCCGGGAGCGCCGATCACGCACACGTTGTCCAGGCAGGGCACGTCGTCGCCCTCATTGTAGAACACGGCCAGCAGGGTGCCGGCGAACTCGGCCTCGCACTCGAAGGCGGCCTTGTCGGTCTCATAGGCGAACAGCTTGTCGCCCACGTTGACCTGATCGCCCACGGACTTGAAGAACTCGGTGATGACGCACGATTCCACGGTGTTGCCCTGACGCGGCATGATGACCGGATGGCAGTCGCCCGCGGCGGCGGCGG
>CADCAS010000101.1 GCA_902799465.1 uncultured Eubacteriales bacterium | reverse complement strand
GACCGCTGGGTGCTGGAATTCTACAACGCCCACAAGGACGATTCCCCCGAGGCGCTCATCCACGCCGTCATGACCAACACCGACATGTGGGGCCAGGACCTGACCCAGGTTCCCGGCTTCGAGGCCGAGGCCGTCCGCATCCTCAAGCAGATCCGCGCTGAGGGCGCTCTGGCCGCCTACAAGGCCGCGCTGTAAGGCGCTGGCTTTGCCACCGGCGCTCCCGAAAGGGAGCGCCGGTTTTATAGGGAAAAGGGATATTAAGGGAAAAGGGAATAGGGAAAAGGGAAAAGGGGAACGGCTGCCGCGCGTACTGTCGGGGCGGCCAATAGCGAAACAATATGTGCGACCTGGCGGGCGGCGCATCGCCGCCCCTACGGGCCCAGGCTATTCCTGTTCCCTGTTGCCTGTTCCCTGTTGCCTGATGTAATCCTGACAGCCTCCCGCTTATCCGCAAAAAGCAAAAGTTACACGAACACTCACTGCGTTACCATTCATGTTCCTTATGCGGCTATAAGCCTACTATGCTTTAGGGATTACCGACGGGAGTATAACGGGGGCTTATGGATGCGGGGGAGAAAAGCCCAAAAATTGCCGTATTTCAGGGTATAGATAAATTTCTATACCAATTATATTTCATTATGGCGAATAATGGGCATCATTATATGTTGTAATAACGATGAAAATCTGTTATAATATATATAATCTACTTTGGGAATATGTGCATTCTGAAAGGGTGTGACGTAACAGAAGGAGGGAGAAGCGATGTCTAAGCCTTATATTCTCTGTGTGGATGACGAACAGAACATACTCGATCTGCTGTCCTTTAACCTGGAGGCCTCGGGCTATTCGGTGCTGACCGCCGCGACGGGCGCGGACGCGATCTCGGCGGCGCTCAACGGCGCGCCTTCGCTGGTGCTTTTGGACCTGATGCTGCCGGACATGTCCGGCATGGAGGTGGTCAAGGCGCTTCGGGCCGACCCCATCACCGCCACCACGCCCATCATCGTGCTGACCGCCGCGGACTCGGAGGCGGACACCCTGCGCGCCTTTGAGCTGGGCGCGGACGATTATGTGAAAAAGCCCTTCGGCATCCGGGAGCTGATGGCCCGGGTGAAGGCCGTGCTGCGCCGCAGCACCGATCCCGCCCCCGACGCGCTGATCCGCATTGGCCCGCTGACCATCGATTCCGATAACTACGAGGCATTCCGCAATGGGGAAAAGCTCGCCCTGACGCTGAAGGAATACGAGCTGCTCAAGCTGCTGGCCACCTCCGCCGGCAAGGTGCTGACCCGCGATTTTCTGCTGGACCGCATCTGGGGCTATGAGTTCTACGGCGAGACCCGTACCGTGGACGTGCATATCCGCCACCTTCGCCAAAAGCTGGGCGACGACGCCGATATGATCGAAACCGTCCGGGGCGTGGGCTACAAGCTCCGCGCAACGCCGTGAGGGGATAAGCATTGAGGGAAAAGGGAACAGGGAAAAGGGAAAAGGAGAACCGGGTCGCGCAGGAATGTTGATGCGCCATCCGTCAGGCAATACGAAACGCTTCGTTGATGCTGGCGGATATCGCAATAACATCCCTTCGTGCTCCGGCTCTCCTTTTCCCTTTTCCCTGTTCCCTTTTGCCTATATCCGCCCCATGTTTCAACTTTGTTCACAATTCATCGAATCTTTGTTTATTGACTTTGTCCTTTCCTGACTATATAATATTCCCAGCAGCCGGGGGAAGAAAAGACCGGCGGCGGGGAATAATGAAATGACATCCGGAAAGGAGAAATCAATATGAAGACCAGGAATACACGGGCAAGGAAACAGCAGCGCAGGGGCGTTGCGGTATTGACGGCACTGTCGCTGGCGTGCGCGCTGGCGGTGGGCGGGGCGTTCGCGCTGAACGCGGCGCCGGCGTCCACGGCGGCCATCGCCGAGGCGGCTCAGGTGGGCTCCCCGGTGATCGACACCAGCCCGGCCATCTACGTCAACGAGAAAAACGCCAACTCTGTGGTGGGCATCATCACCAACACCCAGGGCTGGGACCGCTCCTACGGCGTGCAGGACAGGATGCTGGCGCAGGGCAGCGGCGTGGTCATCGCTGAGGGCGGCTACGTGCTGACCAACTACCACGTCATCGAGGACGGCAACGCCTTCCAGGTGCTGATGCCCTCCGGCGATAAGGTGGACGCCTCCGTGGTGGGCAGCGATTCCGCGCTGGATCTGGCGGTATTGCAGGTGTCCGAGCAGGCTGACACGCTGGTGCCGGTGTCCATCGGCTCCAGCGAGAGCCTGAAGGTGGGCTCCACCGTCATCGCCATCGGCAATCCCGGCGGCGAGGTGCTGGCCAACACCGTGACGCAGGGCATCATCTCCGCCCTGGAGCGCTCCAGCGTCTCCTCCAGCAACACCACCCGCAACGTGGCCTACATCCAGCACGACGCGGCCATCAACAACGGCAACTCCGGCGGCGGTCTGTTCGACTATCAGGGCAACCTGATCGGCATCAACACCCTGAAGTACGGCGGCAGCTATTACTCCTCCACCAGCTATGAGGGCCTGGGCTTCGCCATCCCGGTGGAGACCGCCTATCCCGTGGCCCAGCAGCTGATCGAATATGGCAAGGTCATCCGTCCTCAGATGGGCATCACTGCCCGGACCTATGAGGGCCCCGACGACGCCATGAACGACTATCCCCCGGCCAGCGTCTGCGCCTACACTATCAACGAGGGCAGCGCCGCCGAGAAGGCCGGCATGAAGCAGTACGACTTCATCACCGCCATCAACGGCGAGCGGGTCAAGACCATGCGCGAGCTGACCACGCTGCTGGACAAGTTCAAGCCCGGCGATACCGTGACCGTCACCGTGGTGCGCTATAACAACGTGTCCATGATGCAGAACAACTACAATGACTACGGCAACTACTACGGCAACTGGCCCTTCGGCTTTGGCTTCGGCGGCTTTGGCGGCTACGGCGGCTACGGCGGGTATGGCAGCAACGGCGGCAATGGCGGCAACAACGGCAACAGCGGCAGCTACGTCACCGACGGCACCCTGAATGTGGGCGGCGGCTACACGACCATCGACCTGCAGATCACCCTCGAAGAGCAGAAGTAAATTATACAAGATAGGTTACCCCCTCCTTCAGTCCCGTCCTCCCGGTGAGGACGGGATTTTTATGTTCAGGGAGTATCTGTTCAGTGCTGCCGGGATAAACGGGAATTGACGGAGTGACGGGGAGGGATTAGGAATTAGGGATTAGGGATTAGAAATAGTGGCTGCCGCGCGGATTATTTCATTGTTTTCGTAACTGTTCAGTCCTGTGACAAACAGAGATTTGGCAGGCTGCGGGGGACGACCTCTCAGTCAGCCTAACGGTTCAGGGGAGCTGTCGCCGACGAAGTCGGTGACTGAGAGGTCGTTCCCCGTTGCCTCGGACAATCTCCACTTATCACAGCAGAACTGAATAGATACCAGTAACGATCAGTAATAATAGTGGACGGTTCGGGCGCAGCGCTGTATGATTGGACGCGCGACTTGATTTTCGGGCGGGGTTCTGGCATAATAGCCGGAGGGGGGTGTGGCCATGCGGCTGAAGGAGATCGTCGACAGATCCCGGCGGATCGTGTTCTTTGGCGGCGCGGGGGTGTCCACGGGCAGCGGCATCCCGGACTTTCGCTCGGCGGGCGGGCTGTACGCGGCGGAGTTTGAGGGACTGACCCCGGAGATGATATTGAGCCAGTCCTTCTTCTACCTCGACCCGGAGCGGTTCTTCCGCTTCTATCGAAGGTACATGCTGCACCCGGAGGCCGCGCCCAACGCGGCGCATCGGGCGCTGTACGCGCTGGAGCGGGCGGATAAGCTGCGGGGGATCGTCACCCAGAACATCGACGGACTGCACAAGGCGGCGGGAAACCGGCGGGTGTACGAGCTGCACGGCAGCGTCCACGAGAACTACTGCATGGACTGCAACGCCTTCTATCCGATGGAGAAGGTGCTCCATGCCGACGGCATTCCCCGCTGCGACCGCTGCGGCGGGGTGGTGAAGCCCTGGGTGGTGCTCTACGGCGAGGCCCCGGACAAGTACACCGTCATGGGCGCATGCCGGGAGCTGTCGGGGGCAGATACCCTCATCGTCGCCGGGACCTCCCTGAGCGTCGAGCCCGCCGCCTCCATGCTGGACTACTTCCACGGCAAACATCTGGTGGTCATAAACGACACGCCCACCCCCGCCGACCAGCGCGCCACGCTCCTGATCCGCGGGGATGTGGTCGAGGCGATGGGGGAGCTGGGACTGGATTAGCAATTAGGAATTAGGAATTGGGAATTGGGAATTGAAGATAGTTGCTGCCGCGCGCGCTGTAGGATACATACAAGTCGGCAAGCGGCGCATCGCCGTCCCTCCGTAACCAAGCCGTTCCCAATTCCCAATTACCCCGGTGTCCATACATCGAAAGAACCGAACCATCACATTCCGAAAGGGGTGATTCCATGCGGGAGCAGGCGCTGCTGGCCTATATTGAGGCGGTGAAGCCGGAGCGGGAGGCGTATCTGTACGAGCAGGCGCTGCGGCGGACGCGGGACGTCACCCGCGGGATGTCCCCGGAGGAGCGGGAGGCCTATCTGGAGAGCCGCGCCTTTGCCAACGCGGTGTATCGGGCGCGGCGGGGGGACAGGGTCTACCAGGCCCTGAACCGGGGCGAGCTGGCGCTGGACTTCTACCAAGCGGAATTTGAGCGCCTGGAGCCGCTGATCGAGCAGACCCTTCAGCGGAACGAGACCCTGGACCTGGCCTTTCTGCGGTCGGTGGACCGCAGCCGCGTGACGCTGAAGAAGGCCCGGACAGCCCTCGCGCTGCTGGAGAAGCGCGCGCCCCGCAGGGCCATGGACGCCCAGAGGCGGCGCTATGCCGACGAGAGCGAGACCAAACTGGAGCGCTATCTGAAGCGGGCCGACCTGACCGCCCTGGTCGGGACCCAGACCGGGGACGTGGCCGCGCAGCTGCTGGAGACCGCCCTGCGCGGCGGGGTCACGCCCGACCTCGTCGACCGGGCGTGGCAGCCCAAGGCCCTGACCAGCCTGCTGCGCGCCGACGCGGAAAAGGCCTGCCCCGGCCTGTCGGGCTGCGGCGGGGTGCTGACCCCCTCGGGCAGGACGGTGTCCGAGGCGATGAAGGACGAGGTCCGCAAGGCGAAGAGCGCCGTCTGCGCCGAGGTGAAGCGCCGCTTTCCTCCGGCCCGGCTGCGCCGCTTGCTGAAGGCCAATCCCTCCCTCGCCCGCCTCCAGCGCCAGGCGGACGCGGCCTCGGCCAGGGACAGGCGGCTGAAATCGGCGCTGCTGGACGCGGTGCCCGAGCACTACCGGGACCTGTACCCGCTGGCCCGGGCCATGAAGCGGCGGTTCATACTGCACATCGGCCCCACCAACTCCGGCAAGACCCACGAGGGCGTGGGACGGCTCCACGGGGCCCGCAACGGCATCTACCTGGGCCCGCTGCGGCTGCTGGCGGCGGAGCAGTTCGAGACGCTGAACCTGGCCGACGTGCCCTGCTCCCTGGTCACCGGCGAGGAGCAGATATGGATCCCCGGCAGCCGGGTCCAGTCCTCCACGGTGGAGATGGCCGACCTGCGGGAGCGCTACGACGTGGCGGTGATCGACGAGTGCCAGATGATCGCGGACCGCGATCGGGGCGGGGCCTGGACGGCGGCGATCCTGGGCCTGTGCGCCGAGGAGATCCACCTGTGCGCCTCCCCCGACGCGGAGGAATTGCTGACGCGCATCGTGGAGGACTGCGGCGACGATCTGTCCGTGGTGCGCCACCACCGCATGACCCCGCTGGAGGTGGAGAAGGGCGGCTTTGAGTTCCCCGCGTCGGTGCGCCCCGGCGACGCGCTGATCGTGTTCTCCAAGGCCCGGGTCCACGCCGTGGCGGCGGAGCTGCGGCGCAAGGGTTGGAAGGTGTCGCTGATCTACGGCGCGCTGCCCCCGGACGTGCGCCGGGACCAGGCCGAGCGCTTCCGACAGGGCACGTCCGAGGTGGTGGTATCCACCGACGCCATCGCCATGGGCATGAATCTGCCCATCGAGCGCGTGGTGTTCCTGGAATCGGAGAAGTACGACGGCGACATCGTGCGTCCGCTGCTGGACTCGGAGATCAAGCAGATCGCGGGCCGCGCGGGCCGCTACGGCAAGTACGACGTGGGCTACGTCAACGCCTTCGGCTTCAAGGGCACCGTGGCACGGGCGCTGGCGCGGCCCGCGCTGGTGCTCACCGAGGCGGTGATCGGCTTTCCGGAGTCGCTGCTGGGCCTGCCGCTGCCGCTGACCCAGATACTGCGCCAGTGGCTGATGATGAAGGACCGGGACTGCTTCTCCAAGGCCTCCGCCGCGCGAATGGAGTCCCTGGCCGCCATGCTGGAGACCCCGCGCACCGACAAGCGGCTGCTGTACCGCTTTCTGTGCATCCCCTTCGACGAGACGGACCCGGACCTGCTCGCCCGCTGGCGGGCCATGTACCACGCCGAGTGCCACCGGGAGCACATCGACCCCGTGGCCGAGCTGCCCGAATACCTGGACCCGGAGAGCTGCGTCATCGAACAGCTGGACGGCCTGGAGGCGGACTACAGGCGCTGCGACCTCTACTACAACTACGCTCGCCTGTTTCTGGACGATCCCGACGACATCCTGGACGCCATCCAGCGCCGGAAGTCCCTGATCTCCGACGGCATCATCCACGTCCTCTCCACCCAGCGTCTCCAGCAGAAGACCTGCCCCGGCTGCAACAAATACCTGCCCTGGAACTGGCCTTACCGGCTGTGCGACGACTGCCACCGGCGGCGTCGGTGAGTGCTTCCCTTTCCACGATCAATGTGCTATAATGCCGACAGACAAAGGAGGTTATGACGATGTGCACAAGGACGATCTATCTCGCGGGCGGCTGCTTCTGGGGGACCCAGAAGTTCTTCGACCAGTTTGACGGCGTGCTGGCCACCGAGGTGGGCTACGCCAACGGCCCGGACCGCGCGCCCAGCTACCAGGAGGTCTGTGCCAGCAGCGGCCACGCCGAGACGGTGCGGGTGGACTACGACCCGGCGGTGATCAGCCTGACCGAGCTGCTCAACGACTATTTCATGGTCATCGACCCGCTGTCCGTGAACCGGCAGGGCGGCGACCACGGCATACAGTACCGCACCGGCATCTATTATACCGACGCAGATCAGCTGCCCGAGATCGAGGCGGTGTACGCCGAGCAGACCGAGAAGGCCGGGGCCAGGCTGGCCGTGGAGGTCAGGCCGCTGGAGAACTTCTTCACTGCCGAGGAATATCACCAGAAGTACCTGGACAAGAATCCCGGTGGATACTGTCACATCCCGCGGAAATTCTTCAAGCTGGGGAAATGACCCCTTTTTCGACCCCAAATCGCATTAAAAGGCCTCAAAAATGACAGAAAAGTACGGAGGGTCACTTGCCAAAGTAAACGCAGTAATGACAGAGTAAATGCAAGAGGGTTCGTTTAGTCTGTCAAAAAAGTGGAGACGATAAGTGCGAGATACCAAA
>CADCAS010000100.1 GCA_902799465.1 uncultured Eubacteriales bacterium | reverse complement strand
GCTGCCTCGGCAGGTATCACAATTGGGTTACGCCCTCTGGCTCCAGGAATCTTTGGGCTACCGCAGTTTCGTCGTTTACAGAAATCTTTGAACAGGGCCACGCGCGGCAGCCGCCATTCCTGTTCCCTTTTCCCTTTTCCCTTTTCCCTGTTCCCTGTTCCCTGTTCCCTGTTCCCTGTTCCCTGTTCCCTGTTCCCTTTTCCCTGTTCCCTGTTCCCTGTTCCCTAATTCCTCGTCTCCTCCATGTTATTTGTTCGTGAATTTGCATCAATTAACATGACAAACACGTCCAAAAGGGGTATGATTTGAAATGGCAAATTATCCCCGTGAACAGGGGGACAGGCTTGTCAGACACCGCCATCAGACGGCGAAAAAGATACAAAGACAGGTGAGTCAAAATGGCAAAGATCAACATCATTTCCGGTTTCCTCGGCGCGGGCAAGACCACGCTGATCAAGAAGCTGCTGGACGGCGCCTTTGAGGGCGAAAAGGTGGTCCTGCTGGAGAACGAATACGGCGAGGTGGGCATCGACGGCGGCTTCATGAAGGACACCGGCGTTCAGATCACCGAGCTGAACTCCGGCTGCATCTGCTGCACCCTGGTGGGCGACTTCACCGTGGCCCTGGGCGAGCTGATCGACCAGTACAACCCGGACCGCATCCTCATCGAGCCCTCCGGCGTGGGCAAGCTGTCCGACATCCGCCGCGTGGTGGACGACGTGGCCAAGACCCATCCCGTGGAGCTGGCCGGCTGCGCCACCGTGGCGGACGTGGGCAAGTGCAAGATGTACGCCCGCAACTTCGGCGAGTTCTTCATCGACCAGATCGAGTCCGCCGAGACCATCATCCTCAGCCGCACCCAGATGACCACCGAGCCCAAGATCGAGCAGTGCGTGGCCCTGCTGCGGGAGCACAACGCCAAGGCCCGCATCATCACCACCCCCTGGGACCAGCTGGAGCCCAAGCAGATGCTGGAGACCATCGAGCATCCCACCTTCCTGCTGACCCTCGAGGACCTGCCCGAGGCCGACCATCACGATCATGAGCACCATCATGACCACGACCACGAGCATCATCACGATCACGACCACGACGAGCACGAGCATCACCACGAGCATGACCACGACGAGCATGAGCACCATCACGATCACGATCATGATGAGCACGAGCATGACCACGAGCACGGCGAGGGCTGCTCCTGCGGCTGCGGCCACGACCACCACGGGCATCACCACGCGGACGAGATCTTCGAGAACATCGGCGTGGAGACCCCGAAGAAGTTCGACGAGGCGGCGCTGCGCGAGGCCATCGGCCAGCTGGAGGAGTTCGACATCTACGGCGACGTGCTGCGCGCCAAGGGCATCCTGCCGCTGACCGACGGGCGCTGGCTGCACTTTGACTACGTCCCCGACGAGGTGGACATTCGCTACGGTTCCGCCGACTACACCGGGCGCCTGTGCGTCATCGGCTGCAATCTGAAGGAGGACGCCCTGAAGGCGTTGTTTGGAGTTTAATCATGCAGAACATACCCACTGTACCCGTATACGTCATCACAGGCTTTCTGGGCTGCGGCAAGACGAAGTTCGTCACCGAGATGCTCACCGACGAGAACTTCTCCGAGGGCGAGCGCACGCTGGTGCTGTGCTGCGAGGAGGGCGAGGAGGAATACGATCCCGAGGTGCTGAAGCGGGCCAACGCCGTGCTGGTGAACCTGGAGCAGGTCCGGGACATCGCCGGTCACAAGCTGGGCCGGCTGGACCGGGAGTACAAGCCGGAGCGTGTGCTCATCGAGTACAACGCCACCTGGCTGCTGGAAAGCCTCTACGCCGCCAAGAAGCCCGACAGCTGGGAGCTGGCGCAGATCATCACCCTGGTGGACGCCTCCACCTTCGAGGTGTACCTGAAGAACATGCGCAAGTTCATGGCCGACGGCCTCAAGGAGGCCGACCTGGTCATCTTCAACCGCTCCGACGACAATACCCCCAAGAGCAAGTACCGCCGCTCCGTCAAGGGCATCAACAACACCACACGGCTGTTCTTCGAGAACCTGGACGGCACCACCGACGACGGCGTGTCCGACGAGGACCTGCCCTACGACGTGAAGGCCACGCCCATACAGATCGGCGACGAGGACTTCGGCACCTTCTACCTGGACGCCATGGAGCACCCCGACCGCTACGACGGCAAGACCATCCGGGCCCGGGGCCGCGCCTTCCGCATGGACGACATGCCCAAGAACTGCTACGTCTTCGGCCGCCACGTGATGACCTGCTGCGCCGAGGACATCGGCGGCATCGGCTTCCTGTGCAAGTTCGACGGCCAGCCGCCCAAGACCAACGACTGGATCCTGGTGGAGGCCCGGGCCGAGAAGAGCTTCAGCCCGCTGCACAACTGCGACGCCATCGTGCTGACCCAGCAGAAGCTCCAGCCCACCCACGCTCCCAAGGAAGAATTGGTATATTTCAATTAAATGTCACAAAGGTCTTGAAAATCTATTTAAAATGTGTTACAATTATGGACACTGAGAGGGGTGACGCTTATGAAGCGTAAACTGATGAGAATGGCTCTGTGCCTGGTGCTGCTGGCATCGATGCTCATTGCGCCGATGAGTGCCCAGGCTGCGAGCACATATAAGATATTCAAGCTCAACACCAATGCCAATCTTCGCAATCCCGCAAATTACGAGGATATTTTGACGTACATGAAGAAGGGCACGAAGGTGCTCTGGACCGGCAAGAAGCACAAGGCCTTCTACCTGGTCTCCACCACCAGCGGTCAGACGGGCTACGTCTACAAGGAGTACCTGAGCGAGTACGGCGCGGTCTCCTCCAAGCAGCTCTACAAGACCCGATCCTCCAGCAAGATCTACAAGAAGGCCTCCACCGGCTCCCACGTCGTCACCAAGGTGGGCAGCGGCAGATATGTCCTGGTCTACGCCACCAAGGGCGGCTGGGCCTACGTCAAAACCACCTCAGGCAAAGGCGGCTTTATGAAGGTCAGCCAGTTGACCAAGGCGTGAGGAAAGCGCGAAAAGGGACCGCCATTGGCGGTCCCTTTTCGCGCAGGCAACAAAAACCTTTGCGACAAATGGGGATTTGTCGGGCTTTGCCCGACAAATCCAGGGAGTAGGGAGTAGGCAGTAGGGAGTAGGGGGAGTTACGGCACAGCCTCTGACTTCTATTGNCTGGGGATGCTTAACGTTCTTCATTCCTTTAGAACGCCGTTCATCTGCCGTTCTCCCCTACTCCCTACTCCCTACTGCCTACTCCCTAAATCCCAATTTACCACAGTATGAGCATCTCCAAAAACGGAGCGACCATTATGCAAAAACTCAAGCTATCCACCCGGCCCGAGCGACAGCGCCGGGTGCTGGCGGTGCACGACATCTCCTGTGTGGGACGGTGTTCGCTGACGGTGGCGCTGCCGGTGCTGTCGGCGATGGGGTTTGAGACCTCGATCCTGCCCACCTCGATCCTGTCCACCCACACCGGCGGGTTCGAGGGCTACACCTGCCGCGACCTGGCGGAGGACATGCCGCCCATCGCGGCCCACTGGCGCGCCCTGGGGCTGCGGTTCGACGCCATATTCACCGGCTGGATGGGCACCCACCGGCACATCGAGCACCTGTTCGGGCTGCTGGACGCCTTTTCAGACGGCGCGAAGCTGATCGTGGACCCGGTGATGGGCGACAACGGCAGGCTCTACGCCACCCTGGACGACGCCTACGTCGCCGCCATGCGCGCGCTGAGCGCCCGGGCCGACCTGCTGCTGCCCAACATCACCGAGGCCGCGCTGCTCACCGGCGTGGACTACCCCTTCCCCGGCTACGACGAGGCCTGGGTGGTGGACATGCTCCGCCGCCTGAACGCCCTGGGGCGGGGCGCGGCGGTGCTCACCGGGGTTTCGCTGGCACCCGGACGCATCGGCGCGGCGTCGCTGAACGGGGACGAGCTCATCTACTGCGACGACGCCTATGTCCCCGGCATGTGGCACGGCGCGGGCGACGTGTTCGCCAGCGTGCTCACAGGCGAGGTCCTCCGGGACCGCCCCCTCTCCCACGCCCTCGACACCGCCGTCGGCTTCACCGCCCGCTGCATCCGCCGCACCCGCGACGCCGGAACGGACGAGCGCCTCGGCCTGCAATTCGAGACGGGATTGGTGGAATTGAGCAACAGGTATTAGACAGAATCAGAGTGTGTTTCCAGGGTCACGGATGCGCGGCTTGAGATGCCGAGCATCACATCGTGACTTTGGAAACACACTCTAATTGATCGCCTGGATTATGCCGTTATCGGGAGATACTGCGCCACGACCGCCTTGAACCGGCTGTCCACGGGGAGCGCGTAGAGGATCACGCTGTTGGCCTCGGGCTCGTTGGGGTCGTCGGCGAAGGGATAGTCCGCGTCGTCGCGCCACTTGTCTGACCTGAGCTTCATCGCCCGGGGACCGCAGAGCAGCGAATACTGTCCGTCCCCGTCGGCGCGGAGCGCGGCGCTGTGGATGCGTTCATAGGGAACGCTCTCCTCCTTCGTGCTGATGCGCAGCACCCGCCGGTCCGTCAGGCCGTACAGCGTCGTCCGGCGCAGGCGCCGCGCGGTGTGGAAGGGCGCGTAGAACGCGAAGCCGCCGAACAGCAGTATCAACAGGATCAGGCCGGGCCGAACCCCCGCCTGCGTGCCGCTTGAGAGCCGGAAATACTGGACCAGCACGAGCGCAAGGATGACCCCCTTGATGAGATAGCCCAGCAGTATCCGCTTCCTGTTGGTGTTGTCAAAGGTCTTGAACGACACCGGACGCCCGCTCCACAAAAGCGTCTCGTCCGCCGCCAGCATGGCATTCAGCTTTTCTTCCATATCCTGCGCCTCCCTTTCTCTCCCATCCATTTTAGCAGAAATGACGCTAATATGGCGCTAAGGATTCAGGACGCAGGGAGTAGGGAGTAGGCAGTAGGGAGTAGGGAAAAGGGAAAAGGGAAAAGGGAAAAGGGAAAAGGGAAAAGGAGAACGACCTCTCAGTCAGCCTGCCGGCTGACAGCTCCCCTGGAAGGGGAGCCAAGGCTGACGCACTGTCGTGCCTCCTGGCTTTCCTTCCAGGGGAGCTGTCGCGCGAAGCGTGACTGAGAGGTCGTTCCCGTCAATCCGACAACTACCTGTTCATGCAACAGAAAAAAGCGATAGCCCTCCTCCACGCGGGTGCGGCGATGCTGCCGCCCGCCAGACAGTAAGTTTATTATCGGTACATGGCGCGCGCCAGCCGTCACCCCTTTTCCCTTTTCCCTTTTCCCTGTTCCCTTTACCCCCATATCCCACTCCCCTACGGCCTCTCCTCCTCCGCCATCCGATACCCCACGCCGACCTCGGTGAAGATGTAGCGGGGCTCGTTGGGGTTGGGCTCGATCTTTCTGCGGATGCCGGCCATGTGGACGCGGAGGATCTTGTTGTCGGAGCTGGCGGCGGGGCCCCACAGCTCGCGGAGCATGGACTTGTAGGTCAGCACCCGCCCGGCGTGCTTGCCCAGCAGGGCGACAATGCGGTACTCGTTGGGGGTGAGGTGGACATCCTCGCCGTCGAGGTAGACGCGGCACTTGTTGTAGTCGATCTCCAGCCCGCCCACGCGGTAGCAGCCGGTGAGGGCCAGCTCTCCGGTTTCGGAGGTGGTGTGGGTGTGGCGCAGGGCGGTCCGTATGCGGGCCAGCAGCTCCACGGTGCCGAAGGGCTTGGTCATGTAGTCGTCCGCGCCCAGATCGAGGGCGCGGGCCTTGTCGTCCTCCATGCTCCGGGCGGAGATGACCACGATGGGGGTGTGGGTCCACTTGCGGATGCTCTGTATGATCTGATTGCCGTCCATGTCGGGCAGGCCCAGGTCCAGCAGCACGCAGTCAGGGCAGTGGGAGGAGATCATCCCCAGGGCGTTCTGCCCGTCGTGCGCGGTGATCACGTCGTAGCCCTCGGCCAGCAGCGTGGCTCTGAGGAAGGTGCATATGCCCGGATCGTCCTCCGCGATCAGTATCTTGCGTTTGATCTCGTTTGCCATAGGGAGCCTCCGTCGTCATTGTTCTTCGCCGCAGGGCAGCGTAAAGCTGAAGGCCGCGCCGCCGCGCGGGCTGCCGTCCGCGGTCAGCTCGCCGCCGTGGGCGCGGATGATGGTGCGGCACACCGACAGCCCGATGCCCATGCTGCGCCGGGCGTCCGGGCGGTTCCGGGACAAATCCCGCAGGCCGCCCTCAAAGATGCCGGGGAGTCCCCCGGGCGGGATGCCGTCGCCGTCGTCCTCCACCGTCAGCCGCACCAGCCCGTCCGCCTGCCGGACGTTGAGCCAGATGCCCGTGGCGGTTCGGGCGTGGGCGCTGACGTTGTCGAACAGGTTGATCAGCACCTGCTCCACCAGCGTCGGGTCCATGGGGACGATCAGTATGCGCTCCGGCGTCTCCACGTGGACCGGCAGCGCGCCGGGGGACCGGCGGTACTTCACGATGGCGCTGCCGATGATTTCCTCCAGCACCTCGTCGGTCTTTCTGAGCGACACGTCGCCGCCGGTGACCCGGGTGACCGACAGCAGATTCTCCGTCACCCGCACCAGCCACTGGGCGTCCCGGTCGATGGACTCCACCAGGGCCTGCCGGTTCTCCAGGGACAGGTTCTGCGCCTTCAGCGAGGAGCTCGCGCCCAGTATGGACGCCAGCGGCGTGCGGATGTCGTGGGCGATGGCCCGCAGCAGATCCGCGTGCATCTTCTCCCGCTCCGCCGCGAAGCGCAGTTGCTCCTGCCGCTTGATCTGGGTGGTCAGGGCGCTGATGATGAGGGACACCATCAGCAGCATCGAGAAGGTCAGCGGGTAGCCCGTGGGCGTCACGTCAAATTCCCAGAAGGGATAGGTGAACATGTAGTTCACGCAGAAGGTGCCCACGATGGACGCCGCAACGCCGTAGCGGTAGCCGTGGGTCAGCCGCGCGATCAGCGTCACCGCCAGTATGAACACCGGGGTGGCGAAGGGATTGTTGTCGTCGTAGATCCCCGAGAGGGCCATGGACAGACCCACCGCCGCCGCCATGATCCCCGCCCAGATCAGCGCGTCCCGCAGCCTGACGTTCACGTTACGACACCTCTTTTTCCGTTACCATTCAGCCTTCAAATTGGGATTTGACGAATGAGAAATTAGGAATGAGGAATGAGGAATTAGGAATTAGGAATTAGGAATTAAAAATGGCTTGGCTGCGTAGGGGCGGCGATGCGCCGCCCGCCAGGCAGTACGTATTGTTTCGGTATATGGCGGGCGACCATTGTGGCCGCCCCTACAACGCGCGGCAGCTGCTATTCATTCCTAATTCTCCCCGTCAAACCCCAATTTATCGCATTGGCTGAATGGTAACCTTTTTGGGAGCAGGGGAGAACGGCAAATGAGCAGCGTTCAAGCGGTATGAAGCGCGTCAGCACGGCTCACGCATGAATTGAAATTGTATGACAGAACGGTGAACCTACGAGTCCGTAGGGGCGGCGATGCGCCGCCCGCCCTTGTACATCATTGCGCCTCGTCCTGCCTGGCGGGCGGCGCATCGCCGCCCCTACAAGGTCGTTTGTTTCCGCTTCGTCACACATTTATCATTCATGCGTGAGCCGTGAGCGCGTCAGGCGTCCCCTGAATATCCCGGATGAATGCGGCGCTTTCATAAGAAGGCACAGGCCGTGCCGCAACGCCTCCGCTCCCTGTACCTGATTATACCACTCTACAGGATATTTTTGTCGATGAGAGGGATAATCCTTTCCGCAATCTTAGCGGCTGTCTGCGTTATAATGAGGACAGTTTGCGGGAAAGGAGCGGACGACATGTACAGCAAGGAATACGAGAAGGCGAAGAAGGAGTTCATCAACTGCCTCTGCATGAGCGTCATCGGCCTGGGCGTGCCGGTGGTGCTGGCCTTTCGGGAATGGTGGCCCATCATGCAGCGAGAAAAGCAGAAGGCGCTCGAGGCGCAGAAGCGGGAAAAGTGAGCGCGGCAGCCGCGCACACCCCCGTCCTTAATACAACAGTGATTGTATTGAGGACGGGGGTGTTTTATAATAGGCGCAGAGGGCCGGGCGGACGACAGCCCCGGCCGCGGGAGGTCAGGCATGCGGGTAGTGGTTGGAATGTCGGGGGGCGTGGACAGCTCGGTGGCGGCGCTGCTGATGAAGCGGGCGGGCCACGAGGTGATCGGCGTGTTCATGAAGAACTGGGAGGAGAAGGACGACAGCGGGGTCTGCACCTCGGAGCGGGACTGGGCCGACGTGCGCGCGGTGTGCGAGCATCTGGACATCCCCTACTATTCCGTCAACTTCGCCAGACAGTATTGGGACCGGGTGTTCACCCACTTCCTGGAGGAATACCGCCGGGGGCGCACGCCCAACCCGGACGTGCTGTGCAACCGGGAGATCAAGTTCGACGTGTTCCTGGACTTCGCCGAGCAGCTGGGCGCGGAGAAGCTGGTCACCGGCCACTTCGCTAACATCGACTGCGTGGACGGGGAATACCGCCTGCTCCGCGCCGCCGACGAGAACAAGGACCAGACCTATTTCCTGTACATGATCAACCAGCGGGCGCTGTCGAAGGCGCTGTTCCCGGTGGGCAATCTGACCAAGGCCGAGATCCGGCAGCTGGCCCGCGACAACGGCATCCCCGTCAGCGAGAAGAAGGACTCCACCGGCGTGTGCTTCATCGGCGAGCGCAACTTCCGCCAGTTCCTGTCCAACTACCTGCCCGCCCAGCCCGGCGACATGGTCACCCTGGACGGCAAGGTGGTGGGCCGCCACATCGGGCTGATGTACTACACCCTGGGCCAGCGCCGCGGGCTGGGCATCGGCGGCGGCGGCGACGGGCGGCGCTGGTTTGTGGTGAAGAAGGACCTTAAAAACAACCTGCTGGTGGTACAGCAGGGCGAAGACTCGCCGCTGCTGTACACCCACGAGGCCGTGGGCTCCGGACTGACCTGGCTGTCGGGCCGCCCGCCGGTGCAGGACGGCGTCGCCCTGGACTGCCAGGTCCGCCTGCGCCACCGCCAGCCGCTGCAGCGCTGCCGCCTCACCCTCCGGGACGGCGTCGCCCACATGACCTTCCCCGACGCCCAGCGCGCCGTCACCCCCGGCCAGTCCGCCGTCTTCTACATGGACCGGGTGTGCCTCGGGGGCGCGATCGTGGATGAGTAGGGAGTAGGGAGTAGGCAGTAGGGAGTAGGGGGAGCTACGGCAAGCCTCGGTATTCCAAAGGAATGCAGAACGCCAAGCATCCTGAAAAAACCTCAGGAAAACGCGGTGCTTGCAACAGGAATACCGGCGTTTGCCGTAGCTCCCCCTACTCCCTACTGCCTACTCCCTACTCCCTACTGCCTAAAAATATTTCGCCACACTACTGTTCATTTTTCTTTATTCATGCTATAATAAAATGTATAAATAAAGGTATCTATTCAGTTCTGCTGTGATAAGTGGAGATTGTCCGAGGCAACGGGTAACGACCTCTCAGTCACCGACTTCGTCGGCGACAGCTCCCCTGAAAGGGGAGCGTCAGCCTTGGCTCCCCTTCCAGGGGAGCTGTCAGCCGTTAGGCTGACTGAGAGGTCGTCCCCCGCAGCCTGCCAAGTCTCTGTTTGTCACAGGACTGAGCAGTTACAAATAAAGCTGTGATTTTCATAGGAGGCCTGACCATGGATCGCAAGAGCAAAATCTGGCAGATTGTGCTGCTGGCGCTGCTGATCGCCGCCATCATCGCCATCGTCCTGTTCAACAACAAGCTCAAGGACAGCACCGAGACGCTGTCGAGCACCCAGAAGCAGCTGACGGCGGAGCAGGAGAACGCCGCCGCGCTGCAGGCGGAGCTCGAGAAGACCCAGGCCGGTTACGACGAGGTCAGCGCGCAGCTGGAGGCCGACGCCAAGGCCAGCGGCGAGAAGGTCAAGGCCCTGGAGGATCAGCTCACCGAGGCCCAGGCCGCGTCCAAGGAGCAGCTGGAGGCGCTGCAGGAGCAGCTCACCGCCGCCCAGGATGCGTCCAAGGAGCAGCTGGAGGCGTTGCAGGAGCAGCTCACCGCCGCCCAGGATGCGTCCAAGGAGCAGTCGGAGGCGCTGACCAAGCAGCTCACCGAGGCCCAGGCCGGCGCCAAGTCGCTGCAGGAGCAGCTGACCAAGTCCCAGGCCGAGACCAAGGCCGGGGCGGAGCAGGTGGACGCGCTGACCAAGCAGCTCACCGAGGCCCAGGGCAAGGCCAAGACCCTGGAGGAGCAGCTCACCAAGGCCCAGTCTGAGACCAAGGCCGGAGCGGAGCAGGCGGAGGGGCTGAAGAAGCAGCTCACCGAGGCCCAGACCAAGGCCAAGACCCTGGAGGAGCAGCTCACCAAGGCCCAGACCGAGGTCAAGACCAGCGCGGAGAAGATCAAGGCGCTGGAGACCGAGGTGAAGGCCGGGGCGGACAAGCTGGAGGAGCTGGAGGCCGTGGTGGCCGCCGCGGCGGAGCAGGAGGAAGCGGCCCTCGAGGCGGCGGGCGAAGCCGCCGCGGAGATCGCGGCCGAAGCCGGGGATGCCGCCGTTGAGACCGCGGAGGCCGCCGGAGACGCTGTCGCCGAGGCCGCGGAGACCGCTGTTGAGACCGCCGCGGAATCCGCCGGAAACGCTGTCGCCGGGACCGCGGAAACCGCTGTTGAGACCGCCGCGGAATCCGCGGAAAACATCGGCGAAGCCGCGGAGACCGCCGTGGATGCGGCGGCGGACGCTCAGGCCGAGCGCGCCACGCAGGCGCAGGCGCTGTTGAATGGTGCGGACGACCTGCGCACCCGCATCGACAAGCTGCTGTCCGGGGAGGCTCAGCTGACCGAGGACGCGCGCGTCGAGGAGCTGGAATCGGTGCAGACCGAGCTGCGGGACTACGTGGAGCAGTTCCAGACGCTGGCCGGGGACTACGCCCGCGAGGCGGTCCCGGAGATCGCGGAGGCCGAGAAGGCCGCGGCGGAGGCGGCAGCGGAGGCTGAGAAGGCCGCGGCGAAGGCGGCAGCGGAGGCCGCGGACGAGGCGCTGGAGGCCATGCAGGCGGAGCTGGACGCCGCCGAGGAGCGCTACACCGCCCTGTCCGATGAGCTGGACGAGCGCCTGGAGACCATCGACAGTCTGAACGCCCAGATCGAGGCGATGAGCGCTCAGTCCGAGACCGACGCCGAGCAGCTGGCCGAGCTCCAAGAGGCGCTGGATCAGGCCACCGCCGAGGCGGAGCACCAGGGCGTCGTCCTGGAGGAGAGCCGCAAGGAGTACGAGAAGCGCCTGGCCGAGGTGGAGGCCTATAAGCTGGCCCGCGATCCCGCCACCGGCGAGGCCCACACCGCCACCGCCGTGAACAACCACATCGAGGTGGGCGCGGACAGGGTCACCGCCGCCTGGCACTACGACAACACCGCCATCAGCTCCAATCCCGTGGTTCTCAAGCTGCTGGTGGACGGCCAGACCGTGTACACCTCCCGCCCCATCCAGCCCGGCGAGAGCTTCGACGAGATCACGCTGGACACCCCCGTCGCCCCCGGCACCTACACCGGCATGGCCGTCACCTACGTCTACGACGACCAGGGCGAGGTCCAGTTCGCCAATCGCGTCCCGATCACCGTGGAAGCGAAATAATGCCGCTTGAGCCCAACCACCGGGGCTGTTGCAGTTGAAAAGCTGCAACAGCCCCGGTGTTCTTTTGGAATTCAGGGAGCAGTGGAGAACGGTAAAAGCAGGGTCTACTGATGGAAGATTCTTCGAGGGGTGTCGAAATTGGCGATCCCCATCGCCAGATTCTTGTAGAATACGGGGTTTTTGAAGGCTGCGAGCCATCGAATCTGGTTTTGCAGCCGGGGCTTGAGGTTCCCGGCGTTGATATAGATGCCGTCCGCCAGCGTGATAAGAAGAATGCCGTTGACATCCTCCAGATATTATTCGCTGGAGTATACAAAAATCCTGCCCATTACTTATTGTTGAATAAAAAAATGGGGCTGTAAAAAAACAGTCTCAGAGGAACACCTGACAAGACGAGCTGCCTTGTCAGGTGTTTTATCAAGGGAAAGGGGGGCGAAAGAAAGGACCAAAG
>CADCAS010000099.1 GCA_902799465.1 uncultured Eubacteriales bacterium | reverse complement strand
CTTCGCGCTGATCATCAAGGCCATCTGCCTCGTCCTCGGCGCGCTGGGTCTGGCGAACATGTGGATCGCCATCATCGCAGACGTGGGCGTGATGATCCTTGCGGTGCTCAACGCCATTCGGTGCTTGTTCGTGAAGAATCTGTAAGACCTATAATTCAAGCCGCGATTGGGCCATCGGCCCAATCGCGGCTTTCAATTTGTCGCCCTTCACCCTTCGCTCTATCTGAGGGGGCGGCCTCCATGCCGCTGCCCCGGCTGGATACGGCGATAACCTCAGATTTCTTGCTTCAGCTTTTCACGCGATGTTCAGAATATCCGCAAACCCGGTGACATCGAACACTTCCTGAACCATCTCATTGACGTTCGTCACCTTCATGCCGCCCTTCTTGCACATGACCTTGTGCGTGCTCAGCAGCACGCGCAGACCTGCGGAGGAGATGTAATCCAGCTTGGCGCAGTCGATGGTCAGCGCGGTGATGCCGTCCAGATCCTTCTTCAGCGCGCTCTCCAGCTCCGGTGCGGTGGTGGTGTCCAGCCGTCCCTCCAGCGCGTAGCAGGCCTTCCCGTTTTCTATGCTCTTATTGATCTTCATGTGACGTCTCCTTATCATGAATGTCGTTGGTATGGGTCCTGTGTCGGTCAATGACCCGTCCTCCTGCCCGATGGGGCCGCCATCCGCGCGGCAGCCGTCGGAACCTCTCTTCATCAATATAGCACATTCATGTTAAATGGGCAATACTGTTGTTTCTTTTATAACAACAGATTGACGGCCATGCCCGTCGCCCAGGCAAAGGCCACGGTGAACAGGATGTAGAGGACGAACCGCCGCCAGCCCAGCACGATCTTCATCGCGCCGAGGTTGGTAAGGAGCCGTGCAGAAATTATTCATACATTATGCTTGTCTGAATCCGTCATTGCGGCGTTGTCGTCGGTCAACGTGCCCCGGCACGCCTCCCTCCTCCGCCTTGCACTGACGAATTCATCCTTCGCATTCTGAATGAATAATTTCTGCACGGCTCCTAAGCTTGGTCACGGGAGGTTTGAAACCCTTTAGGGTTTCAAAGTTTTTCGCAGAGCGAAAAACCGCGGACGGTCGAATCAAAGATTCGAGCGCCGCGCCGCCCGGTGATCATGAACGCCGCGGCGCTGCCCATGCTCATGCCGTCCACCAGCCACTGCTGCAAGAGCGGTATCGTTCCCCCGCCGCACATGTACAGCGGCACGCCGATGGTGGCCGCCATCAGCACGCCGAAGCCCTCGTTCTTCCCGAACAATCCGCTGACGAATTCGCTGGGGACGTGGATCTGGTAGAGCGCCGTCAGCAGGATGCCCAGCGCAAAACTGCAACGAAGTTTCCAGCCACATGGGGCCGGTGGCCCTGATGTTGCGCCAGACGTTCTTCAAAAACCGCAGAAAAAGGTTCGGGTCGGTGTCCCGGCTCGCGCCCTCGTGAAAGCCGGTGAAGTCGAAGAAGGTTCTGCCTCTCCCGCTGTAGAACAGGCGTATCAGCCACCCGGCCACGCAGCCGCAGAGGGCGCAGCTTAAACACCGGATGACCACCGCCGTCCGCCCCAGCGCGCCGCTGTAGAGGATCAGCTGGGGATTCAAGAGGATGCTGGACATCATGAACGCCGCGAGGGTGTCGTCCTTCACGCCCTGTTCGGAGAACGACGCCGCAATGGGGATCGTGCCGTACATGCACAGCGGCGAGGCCACGCCCAGCAGGCTCGCGGGGATCACGCCCAGCCAGCCCATTCTGCGCTGACCGATCTTCGCAAAAGCGCCGTGGATAGTCCGCTTGCCGAACACGGACACCGCGCTGCCCAGCAGTATGCCCAGCGCCCAGTACGGCGCGATCTGCCGGACCTGGATGTCCAGGTAGTACCAGAGGTAGATCGCCTCCCGGCGAATCCAATCAATCATCCAGGTTCACCAGATTGTAGCTCCTGCTGCCCAGCCCGATGGCCTCGGCGGCGTCCAGCGTGTGCAGGCCGTCCAGGCTCTCGATGCGCTCGATGAGGCTCGCGCTGTCCGGCATGGCGTACACCAGGTCGATGGCGGCCTGATCGACGGCCAGCGGGTCGGTGGAGGCCAGTATGCCGATGTCGTGCATGTCCGGTTCGGAGGGGTTGCCGTCGCAGTCACAGTCCACGGACAGCCGGTTCAGCACGCTGATGTAGACGATGTTATCCCCCATGTAAGTGTTCACGCCCTTGGCCGCGTCGGCCATGGACTCCAGGAACGGATCCTGCTCGCCCCAGATGCCGCCGCTGGTCTTGGTGCCGCCGGAGTGAATCCACACCTTGCCCATCGACGAGCCGAAGCCGATGGAGATGTTCTTGGGTGGTGCGTCTCAAATCTATGATTTGAGACGCGCCATCCCCAGCTTTGCTGGGGATAACTTTGCCAAAGGCAAAGTTACCTTTCGCCCGCCGAAGCCCGCCATGGCGTGTCCCTTGAAGTGGGAGAGCACCAGGAACGAATCGTAATTGGCGAAGCGGCTGCCCACGTAGTCCACGGAAAGCCGGTTGCCGCCCTCGATCGGCAGCTCCATGCTGTCCTCGGCGTCCAGTATGTCCACCTCCGCGATGTCGGTGAAGCCGTGATCCTTCGCCAGCTGCATGTGCATGGCGGTGGAGGCGCGGCTGCCGCCGTAGCCGGTGTTGCACTCCACGATGGCGGCGTTCAGCAGCTTGACCAGGTCGCCGATCAGCGCCGGGGTGGTGCGCTTCAAATCTACGATTTGAGCCGCGCCATCCCCAGCCTTGCTGGGGATAACTTTGCCAAAGGCAAAGTTACCTTGCGCAGATAGTTGCTGTTCGCGCCCTCGCCGGTGGAGATCTTCACGCCCACCTTGCCGGGCAGCTGGACGCCCAGCGCCTGATAGGCCCGGACCAGGCCCTCCGGGGTGATGTCGCTGATGAAGTACACCGTGGCCGGCGCGGCTTCATCCCGATGGGGCAGCGCCGCCAGGTCGAGCGTCACGCCCCCGTCGGTGGTCAGCTCCGCCGCCAGCGCCGGGGCGCAGCACAGGCACAGCTCCAGCAGTACAGTCAATAGCTTTTTCATCCTGCATGCCTCCCTCTGTGGTCGTCCAATTTGACATATCGCGCGCTTCGTCTTGCCTCCCGCGCGTCAAACCGATAACTGACATTCTGTCATTTCTTAGTATACACCAACAATGACATACCGTCAACATCCTGCGCACATGATGACTATATTTTTACTCGGCATTTTTTCTGTTCTGCTGGGATAAATGGAGATCAAGCAAGGCAATAGGGAACGACCTCTCAGTCACCGACTTCGTCGGCGACAGCTCCCCTGAAAGGGGAGCCAAGGCTGACGCAAGGTCCTTTCCCCTGGCTCCCCTCTCAGGGGAGCTGGCGCGCGAAGCGTGACTGAGAGGTCGTTCCCCTCCCCCAACATTCCGTTCCCCCGCGCTTGCAATCCATCCCCAAATCCACTATAATAGTCTGAGAGCAAGGGATTGACGGAGGTCTGGCAATGAACGACCTGATCGGTTTTTTTGATTCGGGCATGGGCGGCATCAGCGTGCTGCACGCGGCGCGGCGGCTGATGCCGGAGGAGAACTACCTCTTCTACGGCGACAACGCCAACACCCCCTACGGTCCGCGTCCCCTGGAGGAGATCCGGGCGCTGTCGGCGGCGGGGATCGACGTGCTTTTGCGGCGCGGCGTGAAGGCGGTGGTCATCGCCTGCAATACGGCCACCTCGGCCTATGCCGAGATCGTGCGGGCGGAGCACCCGGAGCTGCCCATCATCGGCATGGAGCCGGCGCTGAAGCCCGCCCACTTCGCCCGCCACGGCGGCAAGGTGATCGTGCTGGCTACGGCGGCGACACTGCGGCTGCAAAAGTTCGAGCGCCTGATGGACCGCTACGGCGACGACGCCATCCCGGTGGTCGGCGAGGGTCTGGTGGAGCTGGTGGAGGCGGGCCGCGCCCATACCCCCGAGGCCGGGGACAGGGTCCGCGCCCTGCTCGCGCCCTATGCCGACCAGCAGATCGACGCCGTGGTGCTGGGCTGCACCCACTATCCCTACCTCCGCGCCCACATCCAGGCCGCGTTCCCACAGGCCAGTCTCTTCGACGGCCGCGACGGCACCGTCCAGCGCCTCAAGTCCCAGCTGGAGAAGTACGGCCTGCGCACCCGCGGCACCTGCGGCACCATAGAATACCAGTCCTCCGCCGGGGAATCCGCCGTCCAAAGGATGCAGCGGTTCATGGAGTGGATGGACGAATAAAAACTTTCTCCGCCAACGAAAAAACCTCCTCTCGCCTGGTAGCAGCGAGAAGAGGCAAAAAGGGACGTTTATAGTTGTTCCGGCGTTTTCTTTTAGCTGTCTTGCCTGAGCGCAGTGGACTTCGGCATGGCTGTCAAGCCCCTTCGGGAAAGC
>CADCAS010000098.1 GCA_902799465.1 uncultured Eubacteriales bacterium | reverse complement strand
TTTGGTATCTCGCACTTATCGTCTCCACTTTTTTGACAGACTAAACGAACCCTCTTGCATTTACTCTGTCATTACTGCGTTTACTTTGGCAAGTGACCTTTTTATTGTGGGAGAGACGGGGGAACAGGCGACAGGCAACAGGCGACAGGCAACAGGCAACAGGAATGGCCGCTGCCGCGCGTACCGCCGGGGCAGACATCTCCCGCCCGTCATTCCACGATACAAAACGCACTTCAATATGTATGGCGATCTGCCGTCCCGCCGTACCCGGGCTATTCCTGTTCCCTGTTCCCTGTTGCCTGCTTGCCTGTTCCCTGTTCCCTGAACTCCTTTTCCCTTTTCCCGCTCCCCAGCCTGATCTCCTCGCCGCTGCGCAGCTTCTGGGCGATCTCGGACAGGCGGCGCAGGCGTGCGTTGACCCCGGATTTGCCCAGGGGCGGGTCCATCAGCTCGCCCAGGCCCGTCAGGGGGGTCTCGGGGTTGTTGGCCCGGGCGTAGGCCATGTCGCGCAGGGACCGGGGCAGCTTTTCCAGGCCCAGCTCGCTGTCGATGAAGCGGATGTCCCGGATCAGGGCCTCCGCGGCCTCGACGGTGCGGTTGATGTTGGAGCTGTCGAAGTTCATCTGGCGGTTGACGTGGTTGGAGACCTCCTTGCGCACCCGGATGTTCTCCAGCGCCAGCACCGCCGACGCCGCGCCCAGCAGCGACAGCATGTCGGAGATGCCCTCGGCCCGCTTGATGTAGACCAGGGTCTTGGACTTGCGGGACGTCACCGAGCATTCGATGTCAAAGTAGTCCAGGCACGCCTTCACCCGCAGCGCGAAGGCCTCCGTGGGCGCGGCGATCTCGATGTGATAGGCCTTCTCCGGATTGCTGACCTCCCCGCACATCAGAAACGCCGCCCGCGCGAAGGACTTCTTGCAGCAGGCGAAACGGGTGATCTCCTCTCCCGGCGCCTGCCGCACCCCGAACAGCGCCGATTCGTCCAGCAGCTGGAACTCCTCCAGCAATCGGACGGATTCCTCCTCCGGAATGGCCAGCTGGTAGCGGGTCAGCCCGTTCAGCCTGTCCCCGCTCAGCGCCCGGATCTGTCCCTGCACGCCCCAGTGCTTCTTCAGCATCCCGAAGTACCGCCGCACCGTGGCCGCCTCCGACGCCGTCACTGACAGCGCGTACCGGCCCCGCCCCCGCCAGGCGATCCCGCCCGACGCCAAAAGCGCCGAAGCCAGTTCGCTCCGTGCGCAGCAGATGTCGTCCGTCTTCACGCGGGCCAGTTCCCCCCGCGCGTCGGTGGTAAAGGACATGGGCAGACCTCCTGCCAGTTATGTCGATTCGGAGGTAATTATAAGGGTATTCGTTGCGTTAGGGACTGGACGTCGGAAGTGAAGAGTGGCGGTGCAAATCCCTCCGGAATTTGATCTGATCCGCATCTGTCCAGTTTTGCCGTGAAAAAGGGAGATCTCACAGGCCATCGGGAAACGACCTCTCAGTCACCGACTTCGTCGGCGACAGCTCCCCTGAAAGGGGAGCCGAGGCTGCCGCATCATCGTTCCTCTTGGCTCCCCTTTCAGGGGAGCTGTCAGCCGGTAGGCTGACTGAGAGGTCGTCCCCCTCAGCCCGTCAAATTGACGTTTGCCGCAGAACTGAACAGTTACTCTGCTTAAAAGAAATCCGTGAGGATTTCTACCTCCACTCCCCACTCGCCACTTTCAACGCATCTCAACGCCTGCTCATCTTTGTCGCGTCAAAGCGCCTGGAGAACAGCCTACGCCTCCCCCACGATGCGGACCTCGGGCTCCAGCGTCACGCCGAATCTGGCCTTGACCTCGTCCTGCACGATATGGATGAGGGCGAGGATGTCGGCGGCGTCGGCCTCGCCGGTCCTGACGATGAAGCCGGCGTGCTTTTCGGAGACCTGCGCCCCGCGGACGGCGCGGCCCTTGAGGCCGGCCTGCTCGATCAGCGCCCCGGCGAAATAGCCCTCGGGGCGCTTGAAGGTGGAGCCGGCGCTGGGGTAGTTGAGGGGCTGCTTGTCGCGGCGGCGGGCGTTGAGCTCCCGCATGCGCCCGGCGATGGCCTCGGGATCGTCGGGGGTGAGCGCGAACCGCGCCGACAGCACGATACCGCCCTCGCGGAGGGGCCTCGTGGTGCGGTAGCCCATGGCCATCTCCGCGTTGGTGAGAGTCTGAACGCGGCCGTCCAGGTAGACCTCGGCGTCGATGAGGCAGTCGGAGAGCTGTCCGCCGTAAGCCCCGGCGTTCATGGCGCAGCCGCCGCCGAGGGTGCCGGGGATGCCGGAGGCGAACTCCAGCCCGGACAGCCCGGAGGCCTGTGCATAGGCCGACACCCGCGCCAGCGACGCCCCGGCCCAGGCGGTGAGGGTGTTCCCCACTCGGGCGATGGCGGCGAAGCCCTCGCCCAGGCCGATGACCAGCCCCCGGATGCCCTTGTCCAGCACCAGCAGGTTGGAGCCGTTGCCCACTACCATCCAGGGGATGCCCCCGGCCTCCGCGGCCTCGATGGCCCCGGTGAGCTGTTCGGCGGACTCGGGCATGAAGAACACGTCGGCCGGCCCGCCCACCCGGAAGGTGGTATGGCGGGACATGGGCTCGTCGAGCAGTATCTGATCCTCCCGCGCGAGGGCGCGGAGCTTTTCCAAAAGGACGTTCATGGGTAAACCTCCAAAGCCTCAGAAATTGAAGTAGATGAAGGGGTTGTAGCTCCCCACCGCGATGTAGGTGATGGAGATGAAGGTCAGCGCCAGCAGGCAGACGGACCCGGCAACGCGCATGAGGTTGGGATTGAAATGCAGCCTGTCCCGCAGGTATTCGGGCACCGGCAGGCTGAACAGCACCCCCGCCAGCAGGAACGGCCCGTACTCCCGGAGGAACGCCCCGGTGAGGGGGTCCCACAGCGGCGCGCCGCTCAGGCCGAACATCGAACCGTAGAATACCCGGGCCACGTGGAGATTATCCGAGCGGATCATCACGGTGATGGTGACCACGGCGAACATGGCGTAGAAGTGGCCGATGGGATGGTCGGACATCCACTTGCCCAGCCCGGTCAGCCGCTCGATCACCAGCAGCACGCCGAAGCCGAAGCCCCAGAGGAAGTAGGTCCATGCCGCGCCGTGCCACAGGCCGGTGAGCGTCCAGACCACCATCATGTTGAACACCAGCCGCGGCAGCTTCACCCGGCTGCCGCCCAGGGGGATGTAGAGGTAGTCCCGAAACCAGCTCCCCAGCGAGATGTGCCAGCGGTTCCAGAATTCCGCCACCGACTTGCAGATGAAGGGATAGGTGAAGTTCTCGAGGAAGTGGAAGCCGAACATGCGGCCCAGGCCGATGGCCATGTCGGAGTAGCCGGAGAAGTCGTAGTAAACCTGCATCAGATAGGCGCAGGCCGCCAGCCACGCCGAGACCACCGACAGCCGGGAGGTCTCCAGCGCGAAGGCCGTGTCCACCAGCAGCCCCAGGTTGTTCGCCAGCAGCATCTTCTTGCACAGGCCCCGCATGAACCGCACCGTGCCGTCGATGAAGTCGTCGAAGCTCTCCCGGCGGTTTTTGATCTCGTCGGCCACCGTCTGGTAGCGCACGATGGGGCCCGCGATCAGCTGGGGGAAGAAGGAGATGTACAGCACCACGTTGATGAGGTTCTTCTGCACCTGGCCCTTGCCCCGGTAGACGTCGATGACGTAGCTCATGGCCTGGAAGGTGAAGAACGATATCCCGATGGGCAGCGTGATCTGCGGCACCGGCAGGCGCAGTGAGAACCACATATTCAGGCTGCTCAGTATGAACATCAGGTACTTGTAGACGCCCAGAAGCCCCAGGTTGAAGATCACCATCAGCGTCAGCGCGACCCTGGCCTTCCGCTTATCCGCCCGCACCCGGTCCACCCACAGCCCGAACAGCCAGTTCACGACGATGGAGGCCATCATGATCGGGAAGAACTTCGGCGCGCCGAAGGCGTAGAAGCCCAGGCTCATCACCGACAGGAAGATGTTCGACACCCCCCGCCAGCGCTTCAATATATAATACCCCGCCAGCGTCACCGGCAGAAAGTAAAACAAAAACTCGATGCTGGAAAAAACCATCTCTCCACGCTCCCGTGTGCGTACTGACCTCCATTATAGCCCAATAAGCCCCGGATGTCCAGCGCGGGAAGAGGGAGATTGATTAAATTAGGAATTAGGAATTGGGAATTGGGAATTGGGAATTATAGACGGCCTGGTCGAACAGGGACAGCGTTGCGCTATCCGCCAAGCTGTATTCATCACATTGATTGCGAGCAGAAGTCCACGCATGGCATGCGCGGCAGCCGGTAACTCCAATTTCCAATTCCCAATTCCCAATTCCTAATTCCTCATGTAACTATTCAGTCCTGCGGCCAATGGGGATTTGTCGAATGAGGAATTAGGAATGAGGAATTAGGAATTATAAATGGCCAGGCTGCGCAGGGGCGGCGA
>CADCAS010000097.1 GCA_902799465.1 uncultured Eubacteriales bacterium | reverse complement strand
ATGCACCGGCAAAGCCGGTACATGTGATTGAAACAGGTACGATTCGTAACCTTTCTGTAAGATTTCAATCCGTCTTGTCATTCATGCGTGGGCCGTGCTCCAGGTGCTTGGTGATGTTATCGCCCAGCCGCGTGCCGTGGTCCGCAAGCAGCTGGATGTATTGCGCGATCTGTTTATGTTGTATTCGCGCGCTTTTGTCCGTAGTCGCTCTGCGCTGGAGGTCGTCGAGAAATGTCCAGAGCTCGGAGGCGCCGTCTGCAGTCTCATAGAATACGATATTGAACATGGGTACTCTCCCTGTGGATTCGTTTAACCAATGATAGCAAAAATGCCTTCAAAAGTCAATGGCGGCAGTAAAAAAACGCTCGCGCTGCGAGCGTTTTTGGATCAGGCCTTATACCGTCCCCACAGGGTATCGCGGGCGTAGGCGCCGCGGGTGTTGGCGCGGGAGGCGCGGTTGGAGGGGGCCTCGAAGTCATAGCAGAAGGCGTAGCCGGCGTCGTAGGCGCCCTGGGCGCTATTGCTGACGGACTTGAGCTTTTCGTGCATGGCGGGGTAATAGGTCTTGAGCTCGTGCTGCAAGTAGTAGAGCTGGCCCTTGAGGGAGGAGTAATCGTAGCTGTGGCTGTTGCACCAGTCGATCATGCGGGTCTTGCGGTTCAGGTGCCACTGGCAGATGCCGTAGCTGGTGCCGCCGTCGCCGCCGCAGGTGGGCTTGTAGCCGGACTCGTAGTGGATGTTGGACAGCACCCCGCAGGCCGCGGCGGCGTTGTAGCCCATCTCACGGGTCAGGAACTTGAAGATGATCTCCTCGTTGCTGCCGCTGAACACGCTGGACGCGCTGCTGGCGGGCGTCGTGTCGGCGACGACCTCGGCGGTCTTGACGTCGGTGGTCAGGTGGGAGAGGTCGATGTAGCCGGTCCGGCCGTCCTTCTTCACCATGCCCCAGTCGCCCTGGGTGGCCACCAGCTGCATCACCACGCCCTTGGACACGGACACGTGGTCGGCGGAGGAGGAGGGCTTGGCATAGACCCGGCAGCTCTCGCGGGTCATGACGGTCTTGTCCACGCGCTGCACCGACGGCTCGGACTCCTTCTGCGCGGAGGCCGCGGACCGCAGGGCGTCGGGGTCCATGTAGCCCACCACGCCGCCGCGCTCGACCTTCGCCCAGCTCCCGGACACGGACAGCAGGTTCACCTCGACCCCGGACTTCACGCGCACGTAGTCCGAATGGCTGCTCGCCTTCTTGTAGACCTTGGCCTTCTTCACCGTGACCATGAGCTGCGCGCCGGCGAGCTCGCTGGAGGAGGCGGTCTCGGCCTTCTCTTCCTTTTCGGCGTCGTCGCAGAGCTGGCAGGGCTCCATGTCGCTGACCCGGGCGATGCCGGTGTAGCCGTTGTAGCTGATCAGCGCCGCCTTGCCGTTGTGATCCTTCACCGTCACCACCGTGCCCTTTTTCAGCGTGCCGATCTGGTCGTGGGGCTCGGACTGACTGTATACCTTCATGCTGCTGCTGGTGACGACGGCCTGAAAACTCGAGGACGCCAGCGCCGCGGGCGCCGTGCCCAGCCAAAGCGCCGCCACCAGCGCAAACATGAGGATGCGGATCACAAACTTTTTCATAATTGATACCTCTTGCAATATTAAAGACATGACTGTCATAATTTCGCAATGATTATATCATTTATGAAATAGATTGTCAATAGTTGTTCATCTTTTTTTTAGGGAGTAGGCAGTAGGGAGTAGGGAGTAGGGGGGAACGGCAGAGCGTTTTGCTCCTATTGGTGGTAGAGTCTTTAAGATACGTCGGGGAACGACCTCTCAGTCACCGACTTCGTCGGTGCCAGCTCCCCTGAAAGGGGAGCCAAGGCTGACGCGATCTCAATCAAATAGCGTCAGCCGCTATAAAACGCTCCACTTCCAACTTCCAACTCGCCACGCTGCAACAAATATCCCTTTATCGCAGACGCTCCAGCAGAAATCCTGCGGCTTGCCGTAGCTCCGACTAATGCCTGATGCCTGGCCAATAAACGCCCAACTCTCCACTTATCAAAAAGATTTCCCTATATCGCAGACACTCCAGCAGAAATCCTGCGGCTTGCCGTAGCTCCCCTACTCCCTACTCCCTACTGCCTACTCCCTACTCCCTAAATACCTCACTCCTCCGGCCGAACGAACAGCGTCTCGGTGCTGCCCCGGGGGCTGACGCGGACGGTCTGGACGTGGCGGGCGGTGTCGAGGGCGAGGTAGCGGTTGACGCGGCGGGCGGTGTAGCGGTAGAGCTCCTCCAGACTGACCGCGCCGTCGGCATTGGCGTCGGCCAGGAGGGGGCGGTTGTCGGCGTCCTCGATGCTCCAGCCGCAGCCCTCGCACACGGCGCGGGCGAACACGGTGGCCATGGCGCTCTCCCCGGCGCGGCCCTCGAAGCCGATGCGGTAGCTGTCCTGCTCCACGGAGGCGCTGCACAGCACCCTGTAGCGGCTGCTGGCAAACAGGGAGGGGCCGGGGGCGGCGGCGAACACGGCGTCGATGCCGCTGAGCAGGTCCGCCGGGTCGCTGGCCCTTCCGATGACGCCGCCGCTGCCGCAGCAGTCCGCCATCAGCAGCACCTCCCCCGGCACGCGGTCCAGGGCCTGCCGCAGCTCCTGGGCGGTGAGTATGGAGCCGTCGTACATCTGGAAGCAGGTGGCGCCGTTCTCGTAGAAGCCGTGACAGGTGATGTAGACGATGGCGGTGTCCTTGTCCGTCGCGCCGCCGAAGGTCTCCCGGATGGCCCGGAGCAGGCCGTCGCGGGACACGTCCAGCGCCGTGTGGGTCTCCACCCGCACGCCGTCCAGGGACAGGTGGCGGAGCATGCTGCGCATCCCGGCCACGGAGTTGGCGCTGCCCTGGCGCGTGGCGGCCACGGTGGCGGCGTAGTTCTGCTCGCCGATGAGCAAGGCGCGGCAGCGCTTCAGCGCCGGGAGGACCTGGATCTCCATCCCGGCGGTCCAGCCGCCCTCCGAAGCCCGGAGGGTCAGGCTGGCGCGGCCCTCCTCCAGGGCCGTCAGCGCTCCGTCGGCGTCCAGGGAGACGATGCCCTCGGGCGGGTCCAGCTCGAAGGTCACGCCGGGGTCGGTGGCGTTTTCCGGGAGGATCTCCCATTTCAGCCGGGCGGTGTCCCCGACGCGCAGGGTCATTTTGCGATACTGGAGCTTAAGCCCCTCCACGGGGACCCGGCTGACCTCCACGCGGCAGCGGGCGCGCACCGCGCCAGCGCCGTAGGCGGTGATCACCGCGGCCCCAGGGTTCGCGCCGGTGACCGTGCCGCTCTGGCTGACCGTGGCGACGGAGGGGTCGGAGGACTCCCAGAACACCGCGTCCGCCGCGCCGGCGGGGCTGACCGTGGCGGTCAGCCGGCGGGACTGGCGGCCCTCCAGCCGCAGGTCGGTCTCAGAGAGGTGCAGTGCCTCCGGCAGGCCGCCCTCGCCCTGGACGGTCATCAGGCTGTACATGCCCGTGCCGCCGCCCGTGGCGCTGACCCGCACCCGGTACGCCCGGCCCGCGCGTGGCATGAAGTCCATGAGGAACGCGCCCCCGGCGGTCTGGGTGGCCTCGGCCAGCATGCGCCCGGTCTCGCTGAACAGCCGCGCCTCCAGCTTCAGCCCCGGCGCCGCGGGCAGGCCCGCCAGCACCGCCGGGCGGCTGACCTCGGCGGTGACCGAATACCAGTGCACGTCCCCGGTGCGGGCGATGGCCTTGGCATAGCTGTCCCCGGCGGCCTCCAGCGCCATGGGCTGGTCGAAGCAGCGGGTCAGCGCGTGCCGTGCCGCTTCCAGCCGCACGGTTCCCGTGCCGTTGAGGCGCAATGTGTAGGCCGTGCCCGCGGACAGGCGCTGGGAGAGCACGGTCAGCAGGCCCTCGCCCTCGGCGATCAGCTGGTCCCCCTCCCACAGCGACGCCGTGGCCGCGACCTCCGTCTCCCCGGCGGGGAACAGGCAGAAGTCGTACACGCTGCCCGAGGGCGGGGTGAAGCGGTACACCCGCTCGCCCCGGTCCAGGGACACCGTCTCCAGCGCGCCGGGGGACAGCACGGCCTCCTCCGCCCACGCCAAGCCGCACGCCGCACAGAGCGCCGTGAACAGCAGGAGCAGGAAGAGGGTTTTGCGCATGGGAACCTCCTATAGGTTATTAATTGGGAATTGGGAATGGGGAATTGGGAATTGAGAATGGCCTGGCCTGCCGGGCGACGGTGCGCCGACTGATGGGTTGCAGGTATTGTTTCGGTATTGGCCACTCAACAGAGCGCGCGGCAGCCGCTAACTTTAATTCCCAATTCCCCATTCCCAATTCCCAATTCCTAATTAATCTCGTATTTATTCAGTCCTGTTGTGATAAACTGGGATTTATCTGGGAGAATTAGGAATTAGGAATTAGGAATGAGGAATTAATAGCAGCTGCCGCGCGTTGTTGGGGCGGCCAATGGCCGCCCGCCATAT
>CADCAS010000096.1 GCA_902799465.1 uncultured Eubacteriales bacterium | reverse complement strand
GTTGCCACCAGCAGCTTGCGGTTCGCTACGCTTGGCGGTAAATACCCGCGACCGGACTTCCACCGGTTAGATGTGTGCCATGCCCGGCACACGAAAAAGGGGCGCAGGCTTCGCTCCCTGCTCCCCTTTTCTTTCACCCCTGCAATCCCCGGGACTGGCGGTCCATGTCCTCCACGACGATGTCGTAGATCTCGCCGAGGGTGGCGCAATATTCCAGGACCTTCCAGGGCTCGTTGGTGTGGTAGTGGATCTTGATCAGCTCGTCGTCGCCCACGGCCAGCAGGCAGTCGCCCACGAAGTTGGCCTCGAAGTAGTCCCGGATGACGTCCTCGTCCAGGCCCTCGCCCTCGATCAGCAGCTGGGTATCGTAGCGATATTCGGTGTATTCTCCGCTCATTGCAAAAACATCCTTTCTACATTAGCTCGATCATGTCCGCCAGCCGCCCGAATTTCAGGTCCGGGCGGGTGTCGGAGGCGGCCAGCATGGCTTCGGTGGTCTCGCCGGACATGACCAGTATGGACAGCATGCCGCTTCGCAGGCCGGTCTCGATGTCGGTATAGAGCCGGTCCCCCACCATGGCCATTTCACCGGCGCTCAGCCCGGTGCGGCGCTCGGCGGCGCGGACGATGCCGGGGTTGGGCTTGCCCACCACCAGATCGGGGCGGCGGCCGGTGGAGGCCTCGATGAAGGCGATGATGGCCCCGATGTCGGGCATGAAGCCGGTCTCGGTGGGGCAGTTGAAGTCCGGGTGGGTGGCGATATAGGGCAGACCCGCCCGCACGAAATCACAGACCTCCCGCATCTTCTGATAGTCCAGCGTGGTGTCGAAGCCGACGACCACGATCTCGGGATTCTGTCGGTCCACGGGGATGCCCGCCTCGGCGAACTCCTCCATCAGGAATTCATTGCCCAGCACATAGGCCCGCCTGCCGGGATAGCGCTCCCGGACGACCTCGCAGGTTGCCTCCCCGGAGGTCAGTATGTGGCGGCGGTCCGTGTCCAGCCCCATGCGGCGCAGGCGCTCCACGTAAAAGGCGGCGTTGTGGCTGGAATTGTTGGTGAGAAACAGGTAGTCCCGCCCGGTGGCCAGCACCCTGTCGATGAACTCCAGCGAGCCCTTGATGATTGCATCGCCCAGATAGAAGGTGCCGTCCATGTCCAGCAGGAAGCATTTGACGTCGTTTAAGTCCATGGCTCAATCCTCAAACTCGATGAAGCCCTCGCCCATGCGGGACACCGCGGCCAGCGCCTCCACCCGGTAGCCCGCCGTCCGCAGCTTCTCCATGCCGGGCTGGAAGGCCTTGGCGATCACCGCGCCGACGCCGCCCACCCTCGCGCCCGCCTGCTCCAGCAGACGGATGCCGCCGAAGGCCGCCTCGCCGTTGGCCAGGAAGTCGTCGATCAGCAGCACGTTGTCGCCCTTCTCCACGAACTGGGATTTCAGCGTCAGCAGGTAGGGCGCGTTCTTGGTAAACGAGAACACCTCGGTCTGTATGATGCCGTCCTTCAGGATGCTGGAGACGGACTTCTTCAAAATCACCATGGGCAGGTCCATGGTCAGCGCCGTCATCGCCGCCGGGGCGATGCCCGAGGACTCGATGGTGGCGACGCGGGTGATGCCGTCATTGGCAAACAGCCGGGCAAACTCCTCGCCCACCGCCTTCATCAGCTTCACGTCCACCTGATGGTTCAGGAAGCAGTCCACCAGCAGCACTTGAGCGCTCAACGCCCGCCCCTCGGACAGTATCTTTTGCTTCAGCAGGTCCATACTTACCAGCCCTTTCGTTCACGATGAAATATTGCTCCAAAATCCTCAATGCGACAACGGCGGCACATATGGGCCGTCGTTGTCTCTCGTCAAAGTATCTTCCCCAAAAACTCCTGCAAGCGCTGGTTCCTGGGGTGATCGAAGATCTCCTGGGGGGTGCCCTGCTCGATGATCTTGCCGCCGTCCATGAAGATGACGCGGTCGCCGACCTCGCGGGCGAAGCCCATCTCGTGGGTCACCACCACCATGGTCATGCCCTCCCGGGCCAGCTGCTTCATGACGTCCAGCACCTCGCCGACCATCTCGGGGTCGAGAGCGGAGGTGGGCTCGTCGAAGAGCATCACGTCGGGCTCCATGCACAGCGCGCGCACGATGGCGATGCGCTGCTTCTGGCCGCCGGAGAGCTGATTGGGATAGGCGTCGGCGCGGTCGGCCAGCCCCACGCGCTCCAGTAGCTGCTTGGCCTGGGCCTCGGCGGCCTCGCGGGTCTTGAGCTTGAGCTTGATGGGCGCCACGGTCATGTTCCTGAGCACCGTCATGTTGGGGAACAGGTTGAAATGCTGGAACACCATGCCCATCTTCTGGCGGTGCTTGTTGATGTTCACCCTGGGGTCGGTGATGTCGGTGCCCTCGAAGGTGATGGTCCCGGCGGTGGGCAGCTCCAGCAGGTTCAGGCAGCGCAGGAAGGTGGACTTGCCCGAGCCGGACGGGCCGATGACGACCACCACCTCGCCCCGGTGGATCTCGGCGGAGACGCCGTTTAAGGCGTGGATCTTCTCGCCGAACTGCTTTTCCAGATTATCGACACGGATCAAGGCGTCAGTGGTCACTGTTCCTCAGCCTCCTCTCAACCCTGCCGACGATGTAGGTCAAAAACATCACCAGCGCCAGATAGATCAGCGCCACCGCGATCAGCGGCATGAACGGCGAATAGGTCCGGCCGCGGATGGTGTCGCCCGCCTTGGTCAGGTCCATCACCGCCACGTAGCCCGCCACGGAGGTCTCCTTCAGAAGGGCGATGAACTCGTTCATCAGGCTGGGCAGCACGTTCTTAACCACCTGGGGCAGCACCACGAACCACATGGTCTGCAAATAGTTGAAGCCCAGGCTGCGCCCCGCCTCGAACTGGCCGTTGTCGATGGACATGATGCCGCCGCGGATGATCTCCGCCACATACGCGCCGGAGTTCAGGCCGAAGGCCAGCCCCGCCACCAGCAGCTTGTTGCGGAAGGCAGCGAACACGACGAAGGCGAATATCATCAGCTGCACCACCACGGGCGTGCCGCGCAGCACCGTCAGATAGACCTTGCACAGCCCGTTGAAGAAGCCGAATATGCGGCGGCTCAAGCTGGGGCGCGCGTTGGCCTCCGTCTTGTCGTAGGTGGAGCGCACCGCCGCGATGATCATGCCGATGATCAGGCCGATCACCAGCGCCATGCCCGTGATCTGCAATGTGTTGCCCAGACCGGTCAGCAGGAACTTCCAACGGCTGCCCTGTATGAAGTTCAGGTCGAACTCCGCCCTTAAGTTTTCAAACCAAGCCTGCAAGTCGGCTCCTCCCTTCGGGGATCGTTATGTTTGGATGAAAGCACAAACAGGGGGCAAAAGCCCCCCGGTCGTGCGAGAAAAACTCTATATCAGTTCTCCGCGGGAATGAACTGGTCGACGATGCCCTTCAGGGTGCCGTCCTCCATCAGCTCGTTGAGCGCGGTATTGAAGGCCTCGTAGTACTCGGAGCCCTTCGGGAACGCCATGGCGTATTCCTCCTCGGTGTAGGCGGAATTCAGCAGCTTGAGTCCCTCGTTCTTGGCCACGAACGCCTTGGCGGGCTCGTTGTCGATGACCACGCAGTCCACCTGGCCGCTGGTCAGGGCCAGCACGGCGTCGGCGCCGTTCTTGAAGCGCTGCACGTCGGCGGTGCCGGCGGTCTCGAACTCATCGGAGATGTAGATGTCGCCGGTGGTGGATTCCTGAACGCCGATCACCAGATGGCCGCCCTTGGCCTCGAGCAGCGCGTAGATGTCCGCCGCCTCGGTGTCGCCGGGCACGATGACCGCCTGGATGCCGATGGCATAGGTGTCGGTGAAGTCCACGGACTGCTTGCGCTCCTCGGTCACGGTCATGCCCGCGGCGGCGAAGTCGTAGTTGTTGGAGACCAGGCCGGGGATGATGGAGCCGAAGTCGATGTCCACCACTTCCAGGCCGTAGCCGATCTTCTGGCAGATGGCCTTGGCGATCTCGATGTCGATGCCGGTGGGCAGGCTGGTCTCGTCGTCGTAGAACTCATAGGGCGGGAAGTTGGCGTTCGTCGCCAGCACCAGGGTCCCGTTCTCACCGGCCTCCAGCACCGGAATACCAACCTCGGCCATCGCGGACAGGCCCGCGAGCGCCAGCATGGCAACCAGGATAACAGCGATCAGCTTTTTCATCACAATTACCTCCATTATATCTTCGCGGCCCTCCGCCGCATGAATTGAGTAGATTATACAACCACGTCCCGTTAATTTCAACGCTTATTCAGAGAATTAACAGAATATACATCTTATATTGTATAATTATGCTTTGAATGAAGAAATATGCAGGGGGTGATCAAGGGAACAGGGAATAGGGAGCAGGCAACAGGGAAAAGGGAACAGGCAACAGGGAAAAGGGAACAGGCAACAGGCAACAGGAATAGCTGGGTACGCGCCGCGCACTCATTCAAAAGAGCCTTTTCACTTTTTTCTGTAAATAGCTTCAAAACTGTGATAGAATAACAATATCACGGAGGTAAGGACATGGGCAGAAAAAGGAAAAGCGCACT
>CADCAS010000095.1:3480-8183 GCA_902799465.1 uncultured Eubacteriales bacterium | reverse complement strand
GGCGTTGCCACCAGCAGCTTGCGGTTCGCTACGCTTGGCGGTAAATACCCGCGACCGGACTTCCACCGGTTAGATGTGTGCCATGCCCGGCACACGAAACAGCCCCTCTGTGGATCAGAGGGGCGATCATTGGCTTAATACTTGCGTTTGCGGGCGGCTTCCGCCTTCTTCTTACGCTTTACGCTGGGCTTTTCGTAATGTTCCCTTTTCCTTGCTTCTGCGAGAATGCCATCACGAGCAGTCTTGCGCTTAAAACGGCGCAGCGCGCTTTCCAATGATTCATTTTCCCGAATGCGTACCTCAGACATGTGCTTTCCCTCCCCTCGCGATTAAACTGGCATCTGCCAATGTAGCATGGGGTTCGCCACATTCTTTATTATACCCCATAACTTATATACTCGTCAACCCTTTGCGGCGTTAAATTTAGGGGGTATCAGGGAGTAGGGAGTAGGCAGTAGGGAGTAGGGGGAGAACGGCAATAGTTCGAGCGCCGCCTGGTATGCCCGGCTTATTGCATCGTCTGCCTTTGAAGATAGACCTATGCCAGTGGCTTGCCGAGTCCCTAATCCCTGTTTCCGGAAACCTTATGCCATCCCAAAACAAATGTGAGATGACATTGCTTTGACGACAATCTGCTATACCTTACTTTAAGTCAAACCTGCCTCAGAAGCCATAGCCCTTGCCGTAGCCCACCCTACTCCCTACTGCCTACTCCCTACTCCCTAATTCTTCACGCCATCCGCTCGGGCAGGGCCTTGCCGCCGAGGAGGTGGATGTGGAGGTGCTTGACGGACTGGGCGCCGTCGTGGCCGCAGTTGGAGATGACGCGGAAGCCGCTCTCGGCCACGCCCTCCTGGCGGGCGATGGCGCGGATGGCGTCGGTGAGCGCGGCGGCGGTCTCGGCGTCGCACTCGAGGATGTTGTCCATGTGCTTCTTGGGCACGATCAGCACGTGCACCGGAGCCTGGGGGTTGATGTCCCGGAAGGCGTAGACCCTGTCGTCCTCATAGACCTTGTTCCCGGGGATCTCCCCGGCGATGATCTTGCAAAACAGGCAATCGTTCATGGTGTTACCTCCTATGGTGTTATGTCGCAACGATTGTTCCAAATACCCAATTATTCAAACACATTCCCTCACCGCCGGCGCCGAACTGCCTGTCATTCGCACCGCTCGCCGAATGCCAGCGTGTCCTCGGCGCGGATCAGGCGGACGTTGGCCAGCTCTCCCGGCGCGGCCTTGGCGCGGACCCGGATGTACTGGCCGGTGTAGCCCTCGGCGAAGCCCTGTTCGGGGTCGCCGGCGGGCTGCTCGAAGAGGACGGGCTGCACGGTGCCCAACATGGATGAGACGTAATCGCGCTCCAATCGGTTCCCGATGGCGATGAGCTGCCGCGCGCGCTCCCGCTTGAGCGCCTCCGGGACCTGGTCGGGCATGGCGTCGGCCACGGTGCCGGACCGGCGGGAATAGGGAAACACGTGCACCCGGGCCAGCCGCACCGACTGGATGAAGTCGGCGGTCTCCTGAAACTCCGCCTCGGTCTCGCCGGGGAAGCCCGCGATGACGTCGGTGGTGACGGCGCAGTCGGGCATGTAGCGGCGGAGTGTGTCCACGGCAGCGCGGTATTCCTCCGGGGTGTAGCGGCGGCGCATGCGTTTAAGCACCGCAGCCGACCCGGATTGCAGCGACAGGTGGAACTGCCGCATGATCCCCGGCAGTTGGGACAGTGTCCGGGCAAATGCCTCCGTGACGACCACCGGCTCCAGCGACCCCAGCCGCACCCGGTCCACCCCCGGCGCGTCGTGGACGGCGCGGATGGCGTCCAGCAGGGTGTCGCCGGTGCCGCGGCCATAGCTGGCCAGGTGGATGCCCGTGACCACCAGCTCGCGGTACCCGGACGCCGCCAGCCGAGCCGCCTCCGCCCGCACCGCGTCCAGCGGCATGGAGCGCACCGGACCGCGCACGGTGGGGATGATGCAGTAGGCGCAGTAGCGGTCGCAGCCCTCCTGGATCTTCATGGTGGCGCGGGTCTTGCCCTCGTGGCGGGACACGAACAGGCTCTCGAAGCCCGCGCCCTTCAACGGGGCCACGGCGCTGACCTTCGCGTCCTCCAGCAGCGCCTCCTCCAGCAGCGCCACCACCTCGCCCCGGCGCTGGACCCCCACCACCAGGCGCACGCCGTCCATGGCCAGGATGCGCTCCGCGTCCCGCTGGGCCAGACAGCCGCACACCACGATGGCGCACTCCGGCTGCTCCCGGGCCACCCGGCGGATGGTCTTTAAGGACTTCTGGTCCCCGGTGCCGGTGACGGTGCAGGTGTTGATGAGGCACACGTCGCACCGCTCCCCGAACGCCACCGGCATGTAACCCGCCCGCTCAAAGGCCTCCAGCATGGCCTCCGTGTCGTACTGGTTCACCTTGCAGCCCAGGGTGTAGGTTGAGATCGTCTTCATGGTTTTACTCCGTTCGGGGAATGAAACAGTTTGAAATGGCAAGTGGAGCGTTGAATGGCAGGCTGATTCAAGACTTTCAGCGCTCCCTAAATGTCTCCCCACAGGCACATCGCAAGGGTCGCGGCGGCGACCACGGCGGTCTCGGTGCGGAGAATGCGGGGGCCGAGGGTGACGGGGAGCGCGCCGATGTCGGTGAGGGCGGCGACTTCGGCCTCGGACATGCCGCCCTCGGGGCCGATGACGATGCCGATGTCCCGGGCGTCGGGATGCCGGGCGTGGGCGTCCTTCATGTGTCGCCCGCTGGCGTCCTCCCAGGGTGCCAGGAGCAGGTCGTGTTCGGCCATGCGGGCGAGGGCCTGCCGCCAGGTCAGCGGCGCGGAGACGGCCGTGGGCACGCCCCGGCGGCACTGCTTGGCGGCTTCGGCGGCGATGCGGGCCAGGCGCTCCCGGCGCTTCTCCCCGTCCCTCCCCTCCAGCTTCGCCACGCAGCGCTCCATCTTCACGGGCACCAGCGCCGCCGCGCCCAGCTCGGTGAGCTTCTGGGCGGCGAAGTCCAGCTTTTCGGCCTTGGGCAGGCCCTGATAGACCGTCACCCGCACCTGCGGCTCGTTGTCCGGGAGCCGTTCCAGCAGGCGCAGCGACACCGAATTGCCGCTGACGGCCTGGATCTCCGCCCCCCAGCGGCTCCCCGCGCCGTCCATGGCGCACACCGCGTCCCCCGGCTGGAGCCGGAGCACCTTCGCGGCGTGCTTCGCCTCCTCCGGCGGCAGCGCCGCCACGCCGTTCTCGGGCGGTTCGATGTAGAAGCAGTGCATAGGCGTCTCCTTTTCAGGCTTTGTTCTTTTGCAAACCGGGGGTTGTAGTGGAGAATTAGGAATTGGGAATTAGGAATTAGGAATTAGGAATTAAAATGGCTTGGCTGCGAAGGGACGGCGATGCGCCGCCCGCCAGGTAGTACGTTTTGTTTCGGTATCAGGCGGGCGGCCATTGGCCGCCCCTACAGAGCGCGCGGCAGCAACTATTCATTCCTAATTCCTAATTCCTAATTCCTAATTTCTAATTCCTAATTCTTCCCGACAAATCCACGTTGTACGTACAGGCCGATTTGCCCCCTCGCCCACTGCCTCAACTCACCTCGCCGCCACGGCGCTCCATTCGCCCTTGGTCTCCACGTCGAGGGGGGTATAGCCGGCGGCTTTGAGGGCATCGAGCACGTCGTCCAGGCGGTTGACGGCGATGCCGGAGCAGATGAACACGCCGCCCTCCCGGATAAAGGGCTTGACGGGGGCGGCAAGGCCGATGATGACGTCGGCGATGATGTTGGCGATGATCACGTCGGCCCGGGTCCCGGCGTCCACGGCCTCCAGCAGGTCGCCGCAGCGCACGTCGATCTTGTCCCCGAAGCCGTTGTGGCGCACGTTCTCCGCCGCCACCCGCACGGCCACGGCGTCCAGATCGGTGGCCAGCACGTGGCGCGCGCCCATATGCGCCGCGGCGATGGCCAGTATGCCCGTGCCGGTGCCGATGTCGATGCAGGCGTCGCCGGGCCTGACGTACTTCTCCACCAGCTCGACGCACATGCCCGTGGTCTCGTGGGTGCCGGTGCCGAAGGCCATGCCGGGGTCGATCTCGATGATGTGGTCGCCGGGCCGGGCGTCAAAGTCCTCCCAGCTGGGCTTGACGACCATGTGACTGCCCAGGCGGAAGGGCTTGAACGCCTTCTTCCAGCTCTCGGTCCAGTCCTCCTCGGCCACGCCGTGCTCCAGGATCTCCAGCTTGCCCAGATCCATCCCCAGGTCCATGCCCCGCAGGCGCTGAAGCTCCGAGCGGATGTAGATGAGCCGGTCCCGCAGCTTCTCGTCGGCCTCGTAGTAGCCCGTCACCTTCACGTCGTCGCCGATGCGCTGGGCGATGGCCTCGTCGATGATGTCCCACTGCCCCTCCGGGCGCTGATTCGCCGCCACGTCGTTCTTGTCCTCGATCATCGTGCCCGCGCTGCCCGCGTCCATCAGCACCTGCGCCACCAGCTCCGACCCCTCCGTGGTGGTCAGAACCGTGTATTCCATCCAGTCCATTTTCAAATCTCCTTGGTGTTTTTACCCCGGCCATTATAGCATATTTGCGGGGAAATGAAAACGGAGGATAAGTTAATCAGCACGGCTCACGCATGAATGCGTGAGCCTGTCGCGCAAAATCTGCGGATTTTGCGCGAGGGAGGAAGGGACGCGGAAATTCGCGCCTGACGACACGAA
>CADCAS010000095.1:0-3446 GCA_902799465.1 uncultured Eubacteriales bacterium | reverse complement strand
CATGCACCGGCAAAGCCGGTACATGTGATTGAAACAGGTACGATTCGTAACCTTTCTGTAAGATTTCAATCCGTCTTGTCATTCATGCGTGGGCCGTGAGTTAATCAGCGCGGCCCGACTGCCGTTCCTTTTCCCTATATTTAATGAATAATCCATGCACCCCTTGGAAATAAATGGTATAATGGGGTAACTGTTGGGTTTACCGATACTGACCGTCATAAATTAACTTGAGCCGGCTTGACTTTAGCGTGGTAAAGTAGTAGAATGATAAAGCGAAATCGGCATGGAGGAGGTGCGCGGGCGCGTGGGGGCTATGGAATATCCGATGAAGCGTGAGGAGAAGGTGCTGTTCGGACTGCGGGCGCTGTATCAGCGGCACGGCTACGCCCAGTACAAGATGGGCAAGTTCGAGGAGTACGACCTGTACGCCCGAAACAAGGACTTTCTGGTGTCCGAGGGGATCATCACCTTCACGGACACGGACGGGCGGCTGATGGCCCTGAAGCCCGATGTGACGCTGTCGATCATCAAGAACACGCGGGACGTGGAGGGCTACGTTCAGAAGGTGTGCTATTCGGAGAACGTGTACCGCATCTCCGGGTCCACGCGGCAGTTCAAGGAGATCATGCAGGCGGGCCTGGAGTGCATCGGCGACGTGGACAGCTACAGCCTGTGCGAGGTGCTGGCGCTGGCCTCGGAGAGCCTGGAGATGATCGACCCGGACAACGTGCTGGAGCTGTCCCACATGGGCGTGGTATCGGCGCTGGTGAACGGGCTGGAGCTGGAGGCCGACGGGCGGGCCAAAGCGCTCGCGTGCGTCGGGGAGAAGAACCTGGACGGGCTCAAGAAGCTGTGCCCGGGCAGGGACCTGGACGGCGTGGCGGCGCTCATCAGCGCGCACGGCAGGCCCGCGGACGTGATCGCGGCCCTGCGCCCCTACTGCGCGACGGGGCTTGCGAAGGCGGCGCTGGACGAGCTGGAGGGCGTGACCCGGCTTTTAAACCGGCAAAACGTGCGGCTGGACTTCTCCATCGTCAACGACATGAACTACTACAACGGCATCGTGTTCCAAGGCTACATCCACGGCATCCCCTCGGCGGTGCTGTCGGGGGGCCAGTACGACCGGCTGATGCAGCGCATGGGACGCCAGTCCCGGGCCGTGGGCTTCGCCATCTACATGGACCTGCTGGAGCGGCTGGACGCCGGGGCGCGGCCCTACGACGTGGACACGCTGCTGATCTACGACGAGGCCGCCGATCCCGCCGCGCTGTCGCGGGCCGTGGCGGCGCTGGTCGATACCGGCGTCAGCGTGAACGCCCAGCGGGCGGCCCCCGAGCGGCTGAAATACCGGCGGCTGTGCCGCTTTGAGGGAGGGAAGATCATTGATTAACGTGGCGCTGCCCAAGGGGCGGCTGGGCGAGAAGGTCTATCATATGTTCGCCGCCGCGGGCTTTGAGTGCCCCTCCATACTGGAGACCAACCGCAAGCTCATCTTTGAAAACCCCGACGCCGGGGTGCGCTACTTCTGGGTCAAGCCCTCGGACGTGGCCATCTACGTGGAGCGCGGCGCGGCGGACGTCGGCGTGGCGGGCAAGGACATCCTGCTGGAGTACCGGCCCGACGTGTACGAACTGCTCGATTTGAACATGGGCAGGTGCCGCATGGCCGTGGCTGCGAAGAAGGACTTCCGCGACGACACCGAGCGCACCCTGCGGGTGGCCACCAAGTTCACCCGCATCGCCCGGGAATACTACGCGGGCCTGGGCCGGGACATCGACATCATCCACCTGAACGGCTCCATCGAGCTGGCCCCCATACTGGGCCTGTCCGACGTGATCGTGGACATCGTGGAGACCGGCAAGACCCTGCTGGAGAACGACCTGGAGCCGGTGGAGACCATCGTGCCCATCTCGGCGCGGCTCATCGCCAACAAGGCGGCATTCAAGTTCAATTCCGGGAAGATCGAAGCCATCGCACGGGGGCTGAAAGGACAGATTTCAGATGATTAGGATCATGAAGTACGGCGAGGTCGCCGATTCCGATATCTTCGCCCGGGTGGTTCCCGAGGTGGACGTGCAGGGGATCGTGGCGGACATCATCGCCGATGTGCGCCGCCGCGGTGACGCGGCGCTGAAGGACTATGCCCTGAAATTCGACAAAGTGGCGCTGGACAGCCTGGAGGTCTCCCCCGGGGAGTTCGACGCGGCCTTCGACGCCGTGGAGCCGGAGTTCATCGACGTGCTGCATACCGCCGCCGCCAACATCCGGCAGTTCCACGAAAAGCAGGTGCGCAACAGCTTCATCATCACCGAGCGCGAGGGCGTGGTGATGGGCCAGAAGGTGATCCCGCTGGACCGCGTGGGCCTGTACGTGCCCGGCGGCACCGCGGCATATCCCTCCACCGTGCTGATGGACGCCATCCCCGCCAAGCTCGCGGGCTGCGGCGAGATCGTCATCACCACCCCGCCCGGAAAGGACGGCAGCGTCAATCCCGCCATACTGGCCGCGGCGAAGGTGGCCGGGGTGGACCGGGTGTTCAAGGTGGGCGGGGCCCAGGCCGTGGCCGCGCTGGCCTACGGCACCGGGACCGTGCCCTGCGTGGACAAGATCGTGGGCCCCGGCAACGCCTTCGTGGCCGAGGCCAAGAAGCAGGTGTTCGGCCGGGTGGCCATCGACATGATCGCCGGGCCCAGCGAGATCCTGATCGTCGCCGACCGGCACAGCGACCCCCGCCACGTGGCCGCCGACCTGCTCAGCCAGGCCGAGCACGACAAGCTGGCCTCCGCGGTGCTGGTCACCGACGACATGGCCCTGGCCGAGGCCGTGCGGGACGAGGTGGAGCGCCAGGTGCGGCGGCTGCCCCGGGTGGAGATCGCCTCGGCGTCCATCGACAAAAACGGCAAGATCATCGTGGCCGACACCCTGGACCGGGTCATCGACATCGCCAACGCCCTGGCCCCGGAGCACCTTGAGCTGTGCGTGGACAATCCCTTCGACTACCTGGACCGCATCCGCCACGCCGGGTCCATCTTCATGGGCCGCAACTGCCCCGAGGCCCTGGGCGACTACCTGGCCGGGCCCAACCACACCCTTCCCACCGGCGGCACCGCGCGCTTCTACAGCCCGCTGTCCGTGGACGATTTCGTCAAGAAGTCCCAGTACACCTACTTCACCCGCCCCGCCCTTGAGGCCGTGAAGGACAAGGTGGCCCGCTTTGCCGAGAAGGAGGGCCTCTCCGGGCATGCCAGGAGCGTGCTGTCGAGATTTGAGGAAGAACGGGTATGAGGTCCCTCCCGATAAACGGGAGCCGGATGAATTGAGAATGGAAAATGGAAAATGGAGAATCCATGTGGAAATCCTTGCGGATTTCGTAACTGTTCAGTTCTGCGACAAACAGAGACTTGGCAGGCTGCGGGGGACGACCTCTCAGTCAGCCTAACGGCTGA
>CADCAS010000094.1 GCA_902799465.1 uncultured Eubacteriales bacterium | reverse complement strand
TGGCGTTGCCACCAGCAGCTTGCGGTTCGCTACGCTTGGCGGTAAATACCCGCGACCGGACTTCCACCGGTTAGATGTGTGCCATGCCCGGCACACGAAGGAAAGCGAAGTGTCGTTGCAATCGGCACTTCGCTTTTTTCATTGGCGCGCTTCCAGGATGTCCAGCATCTGGCGCGCGGTGACGATGAAGGGCGCGCTGGGGAAGTGTTTGAGATTCCCCGTCACCAGGTAGGCGTCGTCCTCCCGCGCTTCCATGACGACCTCGTAGAAGGGGAGATCCTTCATATCGGGAAGCAGCATCCCCGTGGGCGACGGATCGACCCGCAGGCCGCGGCTTTCTATGAAGCCCAGCAATACGCGCACGGCATCGTGGTCAAAACCGAATTTGCTGCGATGCAGGACATCCTCGTATTCCTCCAGGATCGCGTCGCTGAACACCGGGATCAGGTCGCCATCCAGGGTCCTTTCGAGGACCTGTACCGTGGCGGCGTCCACTTTGGAAGAGAGCAGCGCGGAGACCAGCACATTGGTGTCCAGTACGGCGTAGACGCTCATGGGCGCTCCTCCCGCGCGAGGCGAATCTCCTCGTTGATCTCCTCAAGCGGCAGATCGGAGACGCCGTTGGCCTGGGCCTGCGCGCGCAGGGCGTGAAATGCCCGACGCCCGTCCTCGCGGGTGAGCTCCGGGGCGGCGATCTCAAAGGGGATCCTGCGCTGCCGCACCACCGCGCGGGCGAAGATATTGATGGCCGTGGATGCGTTCATTCCAAACTCCTGGCAAAGCCCGTCGAACTGCCGCTTCAAGCCCTCGTCCATGCGGACGCTAAAGGTTGCCTGTGACATGATTCGCACCTCCTCTACATATATTATATGCAGGGAGGTGCGAATTTGTCAATATATGAACCGCATGTATTACAAAGCGCCGATGACCTTGTCCGCATACGCCTCCGCGGTCATCTCCCGGGGCTTATCTCCGGCGGCGTCGAGGGCCCTGTCAAGCCTCGCGGCGGCCTCGGCGCGGGCGATGTGGCGAAGCAGCATGGCGGCGGCGCGGAGGATGGACACGGGGTTGGCATAGGCGCCGCGGCCGGTCTCGATCATGCGGGGGGCGGAGCCGTGGATGGCCTCGAACATGGCGTACTGGTCGCCCAGGTTGGCGGAGCCGGCGGTGCCCACGCCGCCCTGGAGCTGGGCGGCTTCGTCGGTGATGATGTCGCCGTAGAGGTTGGGCAGCAGGAACACCTGGAACTTGCGGCGGATGTTCTCGTCCACCAGCTTGGCGGTCATGATGTCGATGTACCAGTCCTCCACCTCGATGCCGGGGTATTCGGCGGCGATCTCGTGGCAGATGGCGGTGAACATGCCGTCGGTCTTCTTCATGATGTTGGCCTTGGTGACCACGGCCACGTAGTTCTTGCCGTTGTTCTTCGCGTATTCAAAGGCGGCGCGGGCGATGCGGCGGGTGCCGGGGATGGTGGTGACCTTGAAGTCCATGGTGAGGGTGTCGGGAATCTCGATGCCCTGGCTGCCCAGCACGTACTCGCCCTCGGTATTCTCGCGGAAGAAGATCCAGTCGATGCCCTGGTCGGGGACGGCCACGGGGCGCACGTTGGCGTAGAGGTCCAGGGCGCGGCGCATGGCCACGTTGGCGGACTCCAGGGTGCCGCCCTTGGGGGTCTCTGTGGGGCCCTTCAGCAGCACGTCGCAGGTCTTGATCTCGGCGAGTATGTCGTCGGGGATGGCCTTGCCCTGGGCGCGGCGATTCTCGATGGTCAGGCCCTCGATGGGCTTCAGGACCACGCGGCCCGCGTCCAGCTCGTCCTTCAGAAGCGCCTTCAAAACCCGCATGGATTCCCCGGTGATGATGGGGCCGATGCCGTCCCCGTCGATGACGCCGATGGTGACCTTATCCAGCCGGGCGAAGTCCTTGGGCGGGGCCGCGTGCAGCATGGCCTCGGACCGGGCGATCTGCGCCTCCAGCAGGGCGCGATAGTGATTGACGGCGTTGTCTATATAATTATTCATATCCGATGCCTCCCGTATCGCTTCATCATTTTTCCTCGCCGTTCAGGGCGCGGTGCATGGCGTTTCCGATGTGCAGCTTCATGCGCTCCACGGCCAGGTCGGCGTCGCGGGCGACGATGGCCTGGAGGATGTCCTTGTGCTCCTGGACGGAGGTCCGGGCCCGCAGCGGGGCCTGGAGGGCGTTGTGGCGGTACTGCTGGATCTTCTTGTGCAGCGGGGCGAGGGTGTCCTGGAGGACCCGGCTGCCGCACCCGGCATAGATGATCTCGTGGAAGCGCCCGTCCAGCGCGCGCAGATGGTCCACGTCGCCGCGGGAGAGGTAGAACTCCTGGAAATCCACGGCCTCGTTCAGCTCCTTGAGGCTGTCGGGATCGGCGTTTTTGATGAACCCCCGCACAGCCAGCTCCTCGATGCGCAGCCGGATCTCGGACATGTCCATGTAGTCCTTGGGGGTGATGCCCAACACCATGGTCCCCTTGGGGGTGTCCTCGATGAGGTGCTCCTGGAACAGCCGCCGCAGCGCCTCGCGCACCGGGGTACGGCTGACGCCCAGCTCCGTGCACAGCTGCAGCTCCGTCACGATCTCGCCGCGCTGGTATTTTCCGCTGAGTATGTCCGTCTCAAGCTGCTCAAAAACCTGATCGGACAGGGACACGGTCTTGTAGTCGATCATACGATATAAACCTCCTGTCGGTGGGGTGAAGGCTTCGGAATTGAAAATGGAGAATGGCGGGAAGGCGGCAAGCCGCGGGCGGGTCCCTTCATTTTCAATTGTCACTTTCAATTCTCAATTAAAGTCTCTTGTATTTGCCGTTGCTCAGCGCCTCGATCTTGGTCTCCAGCTCCTCGTTGGAGAGGCTGGTCTGGCGGCCGCCGGCGTACTCGGCGTCGATCCACTCCTTGAGCTTGACCACCAGGTCGGACTTCTTGTCCACCTGCTCGTCGCCCTCGAGGCCGTAGTTGTCGTTGATCCAGTAGGCAATGCCCGCCAGGCCGCTGGCCTTGCCGATCATGACGGAGGGCGAGCGATTGAGGAGCTTCTTGGTGTTGAAGATGGTGTAGACCTCGGCGTCCTTGAGCAGCCCGTCGGCGTGGATGCCGGCGCGGGTGGTGTTGAACTGACGGCCCACGAAGGGGGTCATGACGGGGATTTCGTAGCCGATCTCGTCGTGGAAGTACCGGGCGATGTCGGTGATGGCGGTGGGGTCCATGCCGTCCAGGGAACCGCGCAGGCTGGCGTACTCCATCACCATGGCCTCCAGCGGGATGTTGCCCGTGCGCTCGCCGATGCCCAGCAGGGAGCAGTTCACGGCACAGGCCCCGTACAGCCAGGCGGTGGAGGCGTTGGTGACGGCCTTGTAGAAGTCGTTGTGGCCGTGCCACTCCAGCATCTCGCTGGGCACGTCGGAATAGTGCTGCAGGCCGTAGATGATGCCCGGCACGCTGCGGGGCAGCGCCACCTCGGAGTAGGGCACGCCGTAGCCCATCGTGTCGCAGGCGCGGATCTTCACCGGGATGCCGGCATCCTGGCTCATCTCCTGGAGCGCGTTCACGAACGGCACCACGAAGCCGTAGAAGTCGGCGCGGGTGATGTCCTCCAGGTGGCAGCGGGGCATGACCCCGGCCTCAAAGGCGTCCGCCACGGTCTTGAGGTAGTACTCCATGCACTGCTTGCGGCTCATCTGCATCTTCTTGAAGATGTGATAGTCGCTGCACGAGACCAGTATGCCCGTCTCCCGGATGCCCAGGTCCTTCACCAGCTTGAAGTCCTCCCGCGTGGCGCGGATCCAGGTGGTGATCTCCGGGAAGCGGTAGCCCAGATCCATGCACTCCGCGATGGCCCTGCGGTCCTTCTCCGAATAGACGAAGAACTCCGTCTGACGGATGACGCCGTAGGGGCCGCCCAGCCGCGCCATCAGCTTGTACAGGTCCACGATCTGCTTCACCGAATACGGCTCCACGGACTGCTGGCCGTCCCGGAAGGAGGTGTCCGTGATCCAGATGTCCTCCGGCATGCCCATGGGCACGCGCCGGTGGTTGAAGGCGATGCGCGGGATTTCGTCGTAGGGGTAGATGTCCCGGTACAGGTTTGGCTTCGGCACATCCTGCAATGAGTATTTATATTGCTTCTGTTCCAGCAGATTGGTCTTGTTGGACATTTCCAGCATAGGGTTCATCTCCTCGGGTTCGGTATTTCTGTGTGTGCGTATTATTGTATACAAGGATGCAAGCATTGTCAAGGGGGACGCGAAGAATTAACGAGGGGGTGAAGGGAAAGCTATCATGCTCCCTTCGCAGTATCCGTTAATTGGGATCTGTTTTAATTGAAAATGGAAAATGGAGAATGGAGAAGTCATGTGGAAATCCTTGCGGATTTCTTTGATTTCAAAGACCGTAAACAAGCGTAACAACGCCACTTACAGTGTTTAATCGTAACTGTTCAGTCGCGGACTCCTTCCGACCCGCTTCGCGGGTCACCTCCCTCAAAGAGGGAGGCTTTTGGGCTCCCGTGCAGGCTCCCGCCCAGGCTCCCTCTCCGAGGGAGCTGGCAGCCGAAGGCTGACTGAGGGAGTTGAGGGAGCTGTCAGCCGCAGGCTGACTGAGGGAGTCATCCCTGAGCGACTGAACAGTTAGGAGCCGTGCAGAAATTATTCATACATTATGCTTGTCTGAATCCGCCATTGCGGCGTTGTCGTCGGTCAACGTGCCCCGGCACGCCTCCCTCCTCC
>CADCAS010000093.1 GCA_902799465.1 uncultured Eubacteriales bacterium | reverse complement strand
CTTGCCTTCTTTGGTCCTTTCTTTCGCCCCCCTTTCCCTTGATAAAACACCTGACAAGGCAGCTCGTCTTGTCAGGTGTTCCTCTGAGACTGTTTTTTTTACAGCCCCGTGACCGGCGTGGAGGTGGCCATTGACTGCTCCGGCAGCAGCGTGGGACGCCACCGCTGCCTGGAGGCAGCCCGCATGTGGGGCCGGGTGGTGTACCTGGGCGAGCAGGGCACCGTGACCTTTGAGCCCAGCCCGCTGCTGCTCCACAAGAACCTGACGCTGATGGGCTCCTGGGTGACCAACGTCGCCAACATGGAGCGGCTGGTGGAGTTCCTGGTGCGCAAGCAGATCCACCCCAACCGCATCGTCACCCACCGCTTCGCCCTGAAGGACGCCGCGGAGGCCTACCGCATCTTCGCCACCGGCAAGACCGGCAAGGTGTGCATCAATATGGAGATGGAATAGAGATTCGGCAGCTGCCGGGCGGGGCGCATCGTTTACATCTATGGGTTTTCAGGTTCGAGTTCTGTTGCGACAGCCACGTTATGACGACGCAGTGGAGTCAGCGTGTCATGCAGAAAGCCTCCGATTTATCGGGGGTTTTCTTCTGTCTTTGCGCCAGGTCGTCCTATAACGAGGGCTTCAAGCCATTTTCTTCCGTTTATTTCGTTTACCTTTTCCACTCTTTGGCCTGTGTATGGAAAAAAGACCTTTTCCGGTTGCCACATTCCTGCCCTGTGTGGTATCATTATAGCATACGCGGCAGGAGATCATGCGCGTGGCGATAGACCACAAATGTCAATCAGTGATGGACAGAGGGAGGAGCAATAAATGGACAATATCATGGACCTTCAGAGATACATTCAGCAGCGCCTGATCCACGAGGCGCTGCCGGAGCTGCCCGGTATACCGATCGTAGAGGAAGCGTCGTCCATATTCGGGGACAAGATAATGCGGCTTCTCCTCCTGGGCCAGCTCTGTATGGAGGCCAACGACGCCATCGTGAGCGCGGGCTTTGACCCCGTCGATTTCCACATCGACGGCAAATCCGTCGACCGCTTCCTGACGACGGACCACCTGGACGACGAGGACGCGATGTTCAACGGCGTGTTCTTCGACTGGGTGACAGAGCAGGGCCTGTTGATCCGGATAGCCACATCGACGGTGTTTGAGGACGGCAAGCCCTGCCCCTCGCTGGTGGACTTCCTCCGGATCGGGCCTGACGACGACCATTGGGAGATCCTGGACGAGGGCGAATGGGACGACGACGGCCCGCCCGCGGAATTCTTTGAATTCCTGGAAGAGGCGTGGGAGAACGACTCCCTCTCTTTTGAAGAAGATGCGTCCGATGAAGACCACACCATCGCCCAGCTCAATATCTCGGTCGATACCTACAACAGGCTGGACGAGGCTGGACTCGATACCCTCGATGAGGTCGCAGCGCTCAAGGAGCAGACCCTCAGGATGATTCTGGGCGAGCAAGGACTGGCGGAGGTCAGGGATGCGCTGGCCGAATATGGACTGACTCCGGAGGAGTGACGCCCTGCCCTGTTTATGGAAGAAGACCAAAAGCCGCCCATACGGTGCGCGCGGCAGCCACTGTTCAATTCCTAATTCCTAATTCCCAATTCCTGATTCTCCCAGACAAATCCCCATCTGCGGATTGAGCGAAGGTTGAATGTCACCCCCCTCCCACACCATGCCGCGACGCAACGGAAAAATCCCTTGCGTCGCGGCGAATTATAGTATACAATAGAATAAGAGAATTATGCCGTTAAGGGGGTATATGGCAATGGATGTGAGGCAGTTATTGGCGAAGAACGCCGAACGCCTGTCGGCACTGTACGCGGGCGTGGACCAGACGGCGCGGTACGAGGCGCTGGCATCGGCATTCCGGGCGCAGTTTGGGCGGGAGCCCGTGATGTTCGTGTCCGCGCCGGGGCGCATCGAGGTGGTGGGCAATCACACCGACCATCAGAACGGCTGGGTGTTGGCCGCGGCGGTGAACCTGGACACGGTGGCGGCCATCGCGCCGAGGGACGACACCGTGGTGAAGCTGTACTCGGAGGGCTTCGACACGCCCTTTGAGGTGGACATCTCCGACACCGATGTCCGCGCGGAGGAGCGGGAGTCCACCCTCGCGCTCATCCGGGGCGTGGCGGCGCGGCTGCGTCAGCTGGGCTACAAGGTGGGCGGCTTCGACGCCAGCGTCACCTCCACGGTGTTCAAGGGCAGCGGGCTGTCCTCGTCGGCGGCCTTCGAGGTCATGCTGGTGGGCGCGTTCGACGCGCTCTACAACGGCTGGGTGATCGATCCCCAGGAGAACGCCCGGATCTCCCAGTACGCCGAGAACATCTACTTCGGCAAGCCCAGCGGCCTGATGGATCAGATGGCCAGCGCCGTGGGCGGGCTTTCCATACAGAATTTCGGCGTCCAGCCCACCGCGGTCGAGGCCATCGCCTACGATTTCAGTGCGAAGGGCTACGCGGTGTGCGTGGTCAGCGCCGGCGGCGAGCACGGCAACCTGACCAGCGAATACGCCGCCATCCCCGCCGAGATGAAGTCGGTGGCCGCGGCGCTGGGCGAGGAGCTCTTGCAGAACGTGACGCCCGAGCAGCTGTTCGAGGCGCTGCCCAGGCTGAAAAACAAGGTGTCCGACCGCGCCATACTGCGCGCGATCCACTTCGTGACCGATACCCGCCGGGCCCAGGAGGCGGCCAACGCCCTCAAGCGCGACGATCTCAACACCTTCTTCGACATCGTCATCCGCGCCGGGGACAGCAGCTGGGAGATGCTGCAAAACCTCTACGTCGCCACCAGCGATAACCAGGAGATCCCCATCGCCCTGGAGATGAGCCGCATACTGCTCACCGGCAGGGGCGCGTGGCGCAACCACGGCGGCGGCTTCGCCGGCACCATACTGGCCTTCGTGCCCTTTGAAATGCTGGACGAATACCGGACCGCCATGGACGCCACCTTTGGCGAACACGCCACCACCGTGCTGGCCATAAGGCCGGAGGGCGTTGTCAAGATCGATTGATTGGGATTCGTCGGGATGGCGCTGAATTGACAACGGAGAATGGATAATGGAAAATGTCAGATACATTCTCCATTTTCCTGAGGAATTAGGAATTATAAATGGCTTGGCTGCGTAGGGGCGGCGATGCGCCACCCGCCAGGCAGTACGTATTGTTTCGGTATATGGCGGGCGACCATTATGGCCGCCCCTACAACGCGCGGCAGCTGCTATTCATTCCTAATTCTTAATTCCTAATTCCTAATTCTCCCCGTCAAATCCCTGTTTATCGAGTCAGGACTGAACAGATACCTCAATTCAAACCATTCCCCGTTTTGAAGGAAGAAGAAATATGCTCTACAAGACCAACTCAGAGCCCGACACCCGGCGGTTTGGCGCGGCGCTCTCGGGGATGCTCTCCCCGGGGGACGCGGTGCTGCTGTACGGCGATCTGGGCGCGGGGAAATCGGTGTTGGCCCGGGGAATCGCCCGGGGGATGGGCGTGGAAGGGCCCATGCCCAGCCCCACCTTCACACTGATGATCCCCTATACCGGCGAGGGAGGCCGCCGGCTCTACCACTTCGACCTGTACCGCCTGTCCGACCCGGAGGAATACTACGCCGCGGGGCTGGACGAGTTCGTGGGCGGCGACGGCGTGGCGGTGGTGGAATGGCCCCAGATGGCGGACCTGGAGACCACCCCGGCGCTGGACGTGCAGATGTCCCGGGGCGAGGGCGAGGAAGCCCGGCTGATCGAGATCGAAAACTACGGCGTCAGGGGATTCGACCCCGGGGCGCTCACCGAATGGGAGGCGAGGCCATGAACCTGTTGGCGATCGACACCTCCGGCCCGGTGGCGGGCTGCGCGGTGATGCTGGACGGCAGGGTGACCTGCCTCATCGAGCTCAACCAGGGACTGACCCACTCGGAGACCCTCATGCCCGCGGTGGACCGCGCGCTGACCGCCTCCGGGGTGAGCTGCCGGGACATCGACTGCTTCGTGGCCGTGGCGGGCCCCGGCTCCTTCACCGGCGTACGGCTGGGCGTCTGCGCCGTCAAGGGCCTCGCCCACGCCGCGGGAAAGCCCGTGGCCCGGGTCAACGCCCTGGAGACGCTGGCCATGAACGCCTATGGCTTCGACGGCCTGTGCTGTCCCATACTGGACGCCCGCCGGGGCCAGGTCTACTGCGCCGCCTATGACACGCGGGATGGCATGCCCGTCCAGGTCCTCGCCCCGGACGCCCGGATGCTCACCGACTTCGCGGCCATGCTGCCTACAGACCGCCGCCTGATGTTCGTGGGCGACGGCGTGCCGGTGCACGGGGAGACCGTCACGGCCCTGCTGGGAGCCCGCGCGACGCTGGCGCCCGCGAACCTCATGCACCTGAGGGCCGACGCCGCCTGCGTGCTGGCCCTGTCCCGGCAGGCGGATTGGATGCCCGCCCACCGGCTCGCCCCCATCTACCTCCGCGCGCCTCAGGCCGAGCGGGAGCGCAGGGCGGGCCGCGACCACACCAAATCGCTGAAGCGCCAGCGGGAGGAGGAAGCCGCCAGATGAGCGAGATCACCATGGGCCTGATGACCGTGGACGACGTGGACGCCGTGCACGACATCGAGGTCAGCTGCTTCCGCACCCCCTGGTCGCGGAAGTCCTTCTACGAGGAGGTCACCCAGAACGCCTGCGCCCGCTACATGGTGGTTCGGGAGGACGGCCATGCCATCGCCTACGCCGGGGTGTGGTTCGTGCTGGATGAGGGCCACATCACCAACATCGCCGTCCGGGAGGACCGCCGCGGCATGGGCTACGGCGAGATGGTCACCCGCGGCCTCATCCAGCTGGCCGCCGACAGCGGCATGAACTGGATGACCCTCGAGGTCCGCCGCTCCAATATTGCCGCCCAGAACCTCTACCACAAGCTGGGCTTCATCGACGTGGGCTACCGCAAGCGCTACTACGAAAACACCGAGGACGCCCTCATCATGGCCCTGGAGCACCTCCCCGAAGGACACCCGGAGAACGACCCGTTTTTGGTCAGGGAGGAAGACTGAACGTCGGGGATTTGTTTGATTAACTGGGAATGGGAAATTAGAAATGAGGAATTAGGAATTAGGAATTGAAATAGCTTGGCCGCCCCTGCGATGCGCGGCAGCAACTATTAATTCCTAATTCCTAATTCCCAATTCCTGATTCAACAAACAGCAATTCGTCGGAACAACCAAGTATGTGTTTTACGAATATACCACACAATCATGGAGGATCAACGCATGGGGATCGAGCGGGCGGTGAAGCGGGCGCTGGAGCCGTTTCCGGGGGTGAAGCGGGCGGTGAACCGGGCGGTACAGATCGTCGGGTACGCGCTGGCGCGGGACAAGGTGGTCTGCGAGGGCGACGTGCGCCGTGTGACGCCGCAGGACGGCTTCGAGTACTTCTTCGGCTACTATGACAAGTCCCCCTGGGACATCGACGACGCCCGGATGCTCTGCCTTCGCGTGAAGGACGCCCGGAGGTCCCCGGCCCCCCGGGAGCCGGGGGAGCTGGTGCTGATCGACACCGAGCACGACAACCGGATCATCCCCATCGCCACGACCCGAACCTGGAACGTCCAGCAGGGCTGCATGGCCCAGTGGCTGGGGCCGGACTTCAGGCGCTATGTGCTCTACAACGACTTCCGCGACGGCGGCTATCGGGCGGTCATATTCGACACCCTGCTGATGCGGGAGGCGCGAGTGCTGCCCATGGCGGTCTACGACGCGGCGAAGGACGGCAGCTTCGGGCTGTCGCTGGACTTCTCCCGGCTGCACCGGCTGCGCCCCGGCTACGGCTATTCCAACCTGCCCGAGGCCACCGCGGGGGAAAAGTGTCCAGACGCCCCCTGTATCTGGCGGGTGGACCTGGTCACCGGCGCGGTGAAGCCCCTCATGAAGTACACCGATTTCGCCCGCTTCGAGCCCGATCCCTCCATGGACGGCGCGGTGCACAAGGTCAACCATCTGATGCTCAGCCCCGACGGCCGCCGCTTCATGGTGCTGCACCGCTGGTTCCAGAACGGCCACAAGCACACCCGGCTGGTGACCGTCAACGCCGACGGCACCGGCATGTACAACCTGTCCGACGACGGGTTCGTGTCCCACTGCTATTGGAAGAACAGCGGGGAGATCATCGCCTTCCTCAACAAGGCCGAGACCGGCGAGCACTACTACCTGATGCGGGACCGCAGCCGGGAGTACAGCCTGCTCTGGCCGCCGTTGAAGCGCGACGGCCATTGCAGCTACGCCCCGGACGGGCGCCTGGTGGTCACCGACTGCTATCCCAACCGGGCCCGCGTGGCGTCGGTGTACCTCTGCGACCCCGAGGCCAACGCTGCCGGGGTGCTGGCCAGGGTCCACTCCCCGCTGAAATACCACGCCGACTGCCGCTGCGACCTGCATCCCCGATGGAACCGGAGGGGCGACATGCTCTGCATCGACTCCGTCCACGAGGGGAAGCGCGGCCTGTACGTCATCCCCGTGGACGAGGGGGCGCTGGCCCATCCCGTCGCCGTGAAGGCCGGGCGGCGCTCGCTCAAGGGCATGCTCAAGCGCAACAAGGTCCTCTACCGCGTGACCCGGACCCTGAAGAAGGCTCCCGAGCCCTTCTACAAGCTGTACATGCTGTGGTGCCACTGGCGCTACGGCGTGCAGCCGAACACCGCCTTCTTCACCAGCTACGACGGCACGCTGTACAACGACAACCCCCGCGCCGTGGCCGAGGCGCTGCACGCGCTGTCGCCCGACACGCGCATACAGTTTCGCCTGAACGTCCGGGGCCGCCGCCAGCCGCTGCCCGACTGGCTGGAGCCCCTGCCGCGCATGTCCCGGCAGACCCTGCGGGCGCTGGCCACCGCGAAGGTCATCGTCACCAACTCCGGCATGCAGAACTGGATGGTCAAGTTCGACGATCAGTTCTACGTCCAGACCTGGCACGGCGACCGGGGCTTCAAGAAGATCCGTCTGGACATCGACCCGAATCACAGGTACTTCCGACTGGAGGGCCCCCGCATCGACCTGGCCGTGTCCGGGTCGACCTTCGGCAGCGGCGTCTATCGCACCGGCATGGGGGCAAAGAAGGAGATACTGGAGGTGGGCTGTCCCCGCAACGACCTGCTCATTCAGAATCCCCCGGAGACCGCTCGCCGGGTGCGGGAGCGCCTGGGCATCGCTGATGGGACGCGGGTGCTGCTCTACGCGCCCACCTTCCGCGCAGCCGACACGGGCGGGCGGCAGGACGCGGGGCTGAGCCTGGAGCGGGTCCGCGCGACCCTGGAGGAGGCCACCGGGGAGAAGTGGCTCTGCGTCACCCGCAGCCACGAGGTCGCCCGGGGCATCGCCTCCGACGCCCGCATGGATCTGAGCGCCTATCCCGAGCCCTCGGAGCTGCTGCTCATCACCGATCTGCTCATCACCGACTACTCCTCCATCGGCGGCGACTTCATGCTGCTGGACCGCCCGGTGATCTACTATCAGCCCGATCGCGGCGATTACGACGCCGAGCGCGGCGGCCTCTACTTCGACCCCGACCAGAGCCCCCTGCTGGTGGCCCACGACGAGGAGGAGCTCATGCGGCTCCTCAAGACTCCCATCGACGCCCGCGCCAACTGCCGCGCCTGCCTGGAGTTCTTCGGCTGCAGGGAGACGGGACGCGCCGCGCAGCGGGTGGCCGAGCGCATCGCAGAGCGGCTCGCATGACATAAACGGAAGGCGTACTGTTGAAGTTCTGAAAAAGCTGTGTTATAATACAGGTGAGAGGGGTGGTTAAGCCATGGCGGGAGAGGCGCGCGAATACAAGGACCGGCTGTTTTGCTACATCTTCGGCAGCGAGGCGCACAAGGACTGGACGCTGAGCCTCTACAACGCCGTAAACGGCTCCAGCTACACCGACCCGTCGGCCATCACCATC
>CADCAS010000092.1 GCA_902799465.1 uncultured Eubacteriales bacterium | reverse complement strand
TCAATAGAAGTCAGAGGCTGTGCCGTAACTCCCCCTACTCCCTACTGCCTACTCCCTACTCCCTGGATTTGTCGGGCAAAGCCCGACAAATCCCCGTTTATCGCATTGGCCGAATGGCAAATGGCGCGGCGGAGCATACACGCGATAGCGCGTCAATCGGGAGGTTATCATGGCTACAGTCACGGGCATCGAGGTCAATCGCGGGATGGCGGCCATCTATCTGGACGGGTCGCTGTGGCTGCGGGTGCGGCAGGCACACTTTGGAAGGCTGCCCCTGCGAGAGGGGGACGAGGTGGACGCGGAGGCCTGGATAGACCGGCTGGCGGCGCTTCAATTCAACGACGCCTGGGAGGCGGCGCTGACGAGCCTGGACCACTCGGCCCGGACGGAGAAGGAGCTGCGCGCCTCGCTGAAGCGCCGGGGCTACGTGGAGCCCGCCGTGGACGCGGTGCTTGCGCGCCTGCGGGAGACCGGCCTGGTGGACGACGCCCGCTACGCCGACCGCATGGCGGAGCTTCAATCCAAAAAACCCGTGGGCGTCTACGCCTTCAAGCGCCGCCTGATGGCCAAGGGCATCTCTGAGGATGACGCCGCCGGGGCGCTCATGGCCTTCGACGAGGATCAGCAGCGCGACGCCTGCCGCGCCGCCGCCCAAAAGCTCCACAAAAAATACGAGGCCCTGCCCCCGCGGGAGGGCAAGGCCAAGCTGTCCCAGGCGCTGGCCCGGCGGGGCTTCGGCTGGGACGCCATCGAAAGCGCCGTGGACGCGCTGTGGGAGTGATCCCTCACCGTCCTTCGCTTTCCTCGATCTTCGCCTCCGTCTCCGCCCGTATGGCGGCGCGGAGGTCCTTCATATATTCGGAGAACTGCACCCGGTCGTAGGCGTAGGTGCGGTTCAGCTCGTACTCGTGGGGCTCCCAGGTGGCGATGTCGGATTCGTTGTGCTGGATCACCGCCTCCAGGCTGTCCATGGCCTTGTAGATTCTGGCCTCCAGGGTCTCCCTGGCGGCCATTTCCTCGTACAGGGCGCGCATGTCCGTTTTGAACGGCTCCGGCAGGGTGTCCACCCAGCGGTAGAGCAGCTCCTCCTCCCGGGCCTCGTCCGAATCCTTTTTCATGAACACGGGGATGTCGCCGGTGAAGCACTCGCCCAGATCGTGGATCAGGCACATCTTGTAGACCTTCTCCATGTCCGCCTCGGGGAATTCGTCGGACACGAAGTAGGCCATCAGCGTCATGCGCCAGCTGTGCTCGGCCACGTCCTCCCGGCGCCCGCCGGAGGTCCAGCAGTGGCGGGGCGTGTCCTTCAGCCGCTCCGCGACGTGCATGGCTTTCAGCAGCTCATCAGGCTTCATTTTTACCCTCTTCCTCCCACAGGTTTTTGTAGGGCCTGCCACAGCTCATCCTGCCCTCGGGGCAGGGACCGTAGACGCAGCTGGGGCCGAGGTACTTGAACACATTCGGCTCGCGATCCGTCAGCAGCTTGAGCATCCGCCACGCCACGCCCTGAATCTCCCACTGGGCCCGGCGACAGGCGCGCAGCCTGAAGAAGTGGACCAGCTCCCGCATATTCATAGAGATCATCAGATCCAGCTGATGGCCGCTCAGGGCGAAGTAGGACAGGTTCTCCATGCTCATGCCCATCTCCTGCGCCTGCCGGGCGGCAAGTCCCTGGGCCTCAAAGGCGCGGCGGTAGATCGCCTCCGCCTCCGGGATGGCCTTCACCGTCTCCGGCAGCACGTAATCCCCCTCCGCCAGCGCAAGGGACACCGGCGGCACCAGCAGCGACACCATGCGGTGCCTTGTGAAGTGGGTCACGCAGGCCAGCGACACCCGTTTGACCCTGAACGTGTAGTGCAGCAGCTCCAGCTCCCGCGGACGGGCGTCGGTCAGCAGGGCGTGACCGTGAGCCCCGGCGTCGCTCATGGGAAAGCGCCCTGTGAAGGCGCAGACGGCGTCCAGGAAGCCCTCGGTATCCTCGGGGGCGTCGATCAGCTCCGCGTCGCCCGCACGGTCCCCGCCGAGGCGGATACTCTCCGGCAGCGGCGCAGGCGCATAGCGGGGACAGCGCTTCGACTCCGCGTCGATGACGCCGGGATACATTGCATCGAACTGCGCCTTCAGCTGTCGACCGAGGTCCTCGATCTCCGCAAAGCCCTTCCCCCGCCCGTACAGCATGGCGCACACCAGCGCGATCAATTCCCGGGCGTTCAGGGTCATGTAGAAGTTGGAGCGCAGGCAGTAGGGCAGCACGAAGCGGGCGTCCTCCTTGGGCACGCCCAGCTCCATCAGCGCCCGGTAGTCCTCGAAACGCGCCGCCATGGTCCGGTCATACAGCGCCCGCTGGGCCTCCGTCAGCCCCTCGGGACAGACCCAGCCCGCCGCGCCGAAGTCCACATAGCGCCGGGATTTCACCGTGAAGGACGCCAGCCGGCACTCGATCAGGAACTGCTCCGAGAGCACCGACACGTCGTTGAAGGCGATGCTCAGGGTCTGGTGCTCGATCACCGACTTGTGCCCGGAGGCCAGCACCTTGTAAAGCAGTTTAAGGTCCCGCTCGTCCCCCGGGCTCCTCTCGTAGACCTCACGCGCCGTCCCCTGCTGGGTGGACATCCGCGCCGAGGCCGCCGCCACCCGCATCCCGTCTGGATTCCCGTTGATGATGATCGCTCGTGATTGCTTCATGGACGCACCTTCCTATTCATGCTGCGGCTATTATAACATATTTGTACCGTCGGCGCAATCGTGAGATTCTCGAACTGACGCCCAGGGAACAGGGAAAAGGAATGGCCTGGTTTACGCAGGGGCGGCGATGCGCCGCCAGCCATGAAGTGCGTATTATTTTGATAAAGCGCGCGACAGCAGCTATTCCTGTTCCCTTTTCCCTTTTCCCTGTTCCCTTTTCCCTTTTATATAAATCCGCCCTGTCCCCAACCTTTCCCCCTCCAAAACCATCTAACGGGTGTACCGGTACGAGGAGTGATGCGTATGACGCGAACGGACTTTGCCGCGCGGGTCCTGGCCTGCGAGCGCAGGCTGTACCGCGTGGCCCGCACGCTGCTTAGAAGCGACGCGGACTGCGAGGACGCGGTGCAGGAGGCGCTGCTGCGGGCGTGGGCGCGGCTGGACACGCTGCGGGTCGAGTCATACTTCGAGACCTGGCTGATCCGCATACTGATCAACCAGTGCAAGGGCTTCTACCGCGCCAAGCGCGAGCACGTGCCCTTGACGGAGGACATCCCCGCCCATGCGGAGCCGGACAGCGGGGTTCTGGACGCGCTTCATGCCCTGCCGCCAAAGCCCCGCGTGGCCCTCGAGCTGCACTGCGTCGAAGGCTACAGCGTCGCGGAATGTGCGCGCATACTGGGCGTTCCCGAGGGCACCGTCAAGTGGCGGCTGAGTCAGGGGCGCAGACTGTTGAAACGCGAGCTCGGAGAGGAGGGCCTGACATGAAGCGATGGAACGATCCCTTTCCCGCCACGCCGGAGCGCTTTCACCTCCGGGTGGAGGCGACCCTCGGGTCGCTGGAGGAGAGAACCATGAAAGAGAGACACATCATCAAACGAACGGTGATCCTGGTGGCCGCGGCGCTGCTGACGCTGACGGCGCTGGCGGCTGTGGTGGGCAACACCCGCCTGAAGGACGCCCTCAACGCCAACGGCGCGGGCGAGGTGGCCGAGCTGGTGACGGCGCTGCATGCCGACGGCGGCAGCGCGGAGGGCTTCACCCTGTCGCTGGACGAATACTTCTGGGAGGACGACGACCTGTACATGACCTGCTCCGTCGCCGTGCCCCCGGAGGGCCGGTATATGGTGGCGCTGTACACGCCCACGCTGAACGGCGTCGCGCTCCGCTACGAGGCCCGGGGCTGGGTGTCGCCCAAGTTCTACGACCAGGAATCCCCCGCGGTGCTGCTCTACGGCGGCGAGCACCCTGACCACAGCACGGAGCTGTTGACCTTCTCCGTGGACCCCGCCCTGCGCCAGCGGCATGACCACCAACTGCGGCTGCGGGCGGTGCTGCTCAAGTGCGAAGCCGCGCTGCCGTGGCTGACCGATTTTGGCGGCCTGCTGGACCCGCCCCGGTACGCCAGCCTGAAGGCCGCGGGCATCTCCCTGGATGCGCTCATCGAGGCGGGACAGGCGGAGATCGTCGCCCAGCGCACGATCGACGCGCCGCTGGATACCGCGTCGGAGCAGACCGTCTACAACGACGTGGCGGAGCACGATTTCTACATCCGGGACACCCGGTTCCACGTGGACGGGTTCAGGCTTTCACACACCGGCGTGGAGCTGCGCCTCACCGTCTCCGGGGACGGCATGGAGCAATGGGCGGACGGCAGCACCCAGCTGGGCTTCTGCACCCGCGAGGGGCGGGAACTGGGGCTCATGCTCAGTGCGGAGGACAGCAGCGGGCGCATCGCGCTGGCCGACGGCAGTCCCGCCTATGCGCTGTCGCTCAATACCCATGCCCTGATCCCCTTGAAGGACCTGGAGGTTGTGCTGCTCGCCCCCGTGACCTATCCCGAGGACGCGCAGGGACGCCAGCTTTCTCCCGTCTACGACCTGGACCGGGCGCTGGTGCTGACGCCGGTCTTCAACGAAGCCCTCCCCGCGCCTGCCGCGCCCGGCGTGGAGGAGGAGGGCGAGAAGCTGTGCTGATTCACCCATGAGAAGCGGGGAGTTTAACAGCGTGCTGTCGCGGTCAGTATCAAACCGCGCCAGCCGCCATTAAACTCCCCACTCTCCATTTTCCACTCTGTCCCGGGACGTTATCTCCTGACGTCTCCGCTTATAGATTCTTGACGAACAGGCAGCGGATGGCGTTGAGCACCGCCAGGATCATCACGCCCACGTCTGCGATGATGGCGATCCACATGTTCGCCAGACCCAGCGCGCCGAGGACGAGGCAGATGGCCTTGATGATCAGCGCGAAG
>CADCAS010000091.1 GCA_902799465.1 uncultured Eubacteriales bacterium | reverse complement strand
AATACTTGAATCCATGTTACGATGTAGCGCCGTATACCTGACCGGTATGTACGGTGCAACGGGAGGGGCGAGGGCTATGGCACTCCCTCTACCCTATTCAGATCTGAATCCCGGCCTTTTCCAGGATGGCGGGGACGTTCTTTTCGGCGCCGATGGCCATGATGTGGACGCCGTCGCAGAGCTTTTCGTCCTTGATTTTCGCGATCATCTCGGCGGCCATCTCGATGCCCAGCTTGGCGGGCAGGCCCTTGACGCCCTTCTCCTTGCCCTCGGCGGCGGCTGCGGCCAAGCGGTCGATCATGTCCTGAGGCACGGCGATGCCGGGCACGTTTTCGTTCATGTACTTGGCCATGCCGGCGGCCTTCAGCGGGATGATGCCGGCCATGATGTGAGTCTTGATGCCGGCCTTGTCCACGGCCTCCATGAAGCGCTTGAAGGCGTCCAGATCGAAGATGCCCTGGGTCTGGATGTACATCGCGCCGGCGTCCACCTTCTGGCGGAGCTTGTTGATCTGGAGGATCTGGGGCTCATACACGGGGGTGACCACCGCGCCCTTGTAGAATTTGGGGGTGGAGGTCAGCTCGTTGCCGCCGCAGTCCTTGCCGGTGGCCTCCATGGTGGAGAGCATGCGCAGGATGCCGACGGAGTCCAGGTCGTAGACGGGCTTGGAGGCCTTGCAGTCGCCCACCATGGTGTGGTCGCCGGTGAGGGCCAGCATGGTGTCGATGCCGAAGGAGGCCGCCGCGAGCATGTCGCCCATGATGGCCATGCGGCTGCGGTCGCGGCCGGTCATCTGGATGATGGGCTCGATGCCGTTGAGCTTCAGATGGGCGCACAGGCCCAGGGAGGAAGCCTTGAGACAGGCGGACTGCATGTCCGTGACGTTGACGGCGTGGACCTTGCCCTTGAGGAGCTTGGCCACCTCCAGCTGCTCGGTGAAATCACAGCCCTTGGGCGGGGCCATTTCGGCGGTGACGCCAAAGATACCATTTTCAAGCGCGTTCTGTAAGCTGCTCATGACTTATTTCCCCCTGATGTTGATCGTTCTCGGATAGGCTACCTTTTCATACCCCTTGTCCTCACGGGTGATGCCGATCTTTTCCTCCTGGCCGAGGGACACGAGCTTGTTGTAGATCTCGATCCAGGCGCAGGGATTTTCGGGGTTGACTTCGCACTTGCCGTTGCGCGAGCCGCCGCAGGGTCCGTTGACCAGGGACTTGGCGCAGCGGGAGATGGGACAGATGCCGCCGGTCTTGCCCAGCACGCAGTCGCCGCACAGGTGGCAGGCCTCCTCGAACAGGCCCAGCTTCACGCTCTCGCCCAGGAACATGGTGTTGTTGGACGGATAGACGGGACACTTGCAGTATTGCGCGATGACCTGCACGCCGTCGCCGCAGGACATGGCCACCACCGCGTCGGGATTGGCGGCGATGACGGGCTTGAGGATGGTGCGGGTCTTCAGGTGCATGCAGCAGTATTCGCTCATGGCCGTGGCGACGACCTTGATGCCGTGCTCCGCCAGGATCTTGGACAGCTCCGTGATCTCCTTCTCGCCGCCGGTGCCGCAGGCCGTGGCGCAGCTGCCGCAGCCCACCAGGCCCACGGTCTTGACCCCGTCCAGCATGCCCAGCAACTCTTCAAGGGGCTTCTTTTGCGTGATGATCATACCGATTTCTCCTTATTTGTCTCCCCGAAAAGGGGTTTTTGCGGCTCAATGCACATCAAACCGCTTCTTAATTCATTATAGTACCTTCCCTATCATAAATCAAGAATGTTAATGCGTTATGCTAAAAAGATGCGCGGAATATTTACATTGTGTTTAGAAGGGGATCGGGGGTCAGGACGAGGGAAAAGGGAACAGGCAACAGGCAACAGGCAACAGGGGGACGAGGGAACAGGCAACAGGGAACAGGAATAGCCGGGTTACGCAGGGGCGGCGATGCGCCGCCCGCCATGTACTGCGAATTGTTTCGCTATATGCCTGGCGGCCATTGGCCGCCCCTACAGGGCGCGCGGCAGCCGCCATTCCTGTTCCCTGTTGCCTGTTGCCTGTTCCCTGCGTCCCCCTTTTCCCTTTTCCCTATTCCCTTTTCCCTGTACATCAATACTCCATCACATAGCATCCCTCGAGCGTGCCCTTGAACAGCTCGATCTCGTTGGGGAGGGTGACGGCGTGGGTCTGGGCGACGAATTCGGCGCTGTCGGTGACGTTGAAGTGACAGTACTGGTTGCGGTAGTGCATGGCGATGGCGGCCACGGGCTTGAGGGTCTCGATCAGGCGGATGGCCTCGGGGGTGGTGATGGTGAAGGTGCCGCCGATGGGGATCAGCACAACGTCCGCGCCCCGCACGGCGTCCTGCTGTGCCGGGGTCTCGGGCTGGTGGCCGAGGTCGCCCAGGTGGGTCAGCTTCACGCCCTCGGCCTCGATGACGAAGATCAGGTTCTCGCCCCGCTTCGCGCCCCGGACCTCGTCGTGGAAGCTGGGCACGGCGGTGATTTTCGCGCCGAACAGCTCGTATGCGCCGGGGGCGTTGACGAGGGTATAGTCGCCCTCCACCGCGTCGAAGTAAGCGTGGTCGAAGTGGCCGTGGGTGGAGAGCACCGCGTCCGCCTTTACATGCAGCGGCGGGTAGCCCACGGTGTCGTCATAGGGATCGGTCACCAGCACCCTGCCGTTGTCCAGGGTGATCTGAAAGCAGGAATGTCCCAGCCATTTGAGCTTCATGTGAGTCTCTCCTTTTCCGGGTCGTCGTTGAGAACAGTATTATAGCGCAGCAGGGCGCAGGCGTAGAGCCCGCCGTCGTTACGGTGTTCGCGCAGGGCCACGGCGATGTGCTGCCGCAGGGCCCTGTCCCAGCCCGGGTCAGGCGCGCCCTCCAGCCGCTTGCAGCCCCGGGCGAACAGCTTTAGCGTGTCCGTCGGGATGGGTCCGTCATAGCCTGACAGGGTAGCGGTCAGGTGGTCCGGGGGCAGGGGATGGGCCTCCGCCAGCGCCCGCAGCCAGCGCGCGTCCGGGGTCAGGCGCTCCAGGCCGTCCCGCGTCTCACAGAGAAAGCCCAGCGCCGCCCAGCCTATGGAGGCTCCCCAGCGGGCGGCGTCGGTGACGAACAGGGCGTCGCCCCGGTCCCGCCGCAGGAACGCGCCCGGGGGCAGGGCTGACGCGGCGGCGGCACGCAGGCGTCGGACGAAGGGGTCATTCATAGCGCATCAGGACCTCCGGGAGGGCGTCGATCAGATCCAGCGGGGTCATGCCGCGCACGCCCTTCTTCGCGCAGGCTGCCTCGCCCGCCAGGCCGTGGAGCTTGCTGCCCGCCGCGGCCAGCAGCGCCAGCGCGTCGCCGGTGACGTTCCGCCCGTGCTGGGCCATCAGCGCGCCGATCACCCCGGACAGGCAGTCGCCGCTGCCGCCCTGGGCCATGCCGCTGGCGCCGCTGGTGGAGATCAGCGCCCGTTCGCCCGCGGGGATCACGCTGGCCGCGCCCTTGAGCAGCGCCTGGCAGCCCAGCCGCCGCAGCGCCAGCGCGTCGCCGATGGGGTCGGTCACGCGGTGCCCCAGCAGCCGCGCCGCCTCGCCGGGATGGGGCGTGACGACGTGGTGCGCCCGGAGCGTCTCCCGCAGCGCGTCGTGCTCCGAAATCAGGTTCAGGCCGTCGGCGTCCAGCAGCGCGGGCAGGCCGCTGTCCAGCACCGCGGCCACCGCGCCGGGATGGGCCCGCCTCGACAGCCCGCAGCCGCAGACTACAGCGGTCTTGCCCTCGCAAAGCGACGCGATGACCGGCACGGCGTCGGCGCCGATCGCGCCGTCCGATTCGGGCAGCGGCACGCACATGGCCGGGGGAACCAGCGTCTGCAATATGGGCACGATGGAGCCGGGACAGGCGACGGTCACCAGTCCCGCGCCGGTGCGCACCGCGGACATCGCGCACATCGCCGCCGCCCCGGCCATGCCGAAGGAGCCCGCCACGATCAGCAGGTGCCCGGCATTGCCCTTGTGGAAGTTTCGGGGCCGCTTCGGCAGCGCGGCGCGGACCTCCGCCTCCGTGACCAGGGCGGGACTGTCGCCGGGATAGAGATCCGCGGGGATGCCGATGTCCGCCACGGTCAGCGTCCCCGCCGCGTCCAGCCCGTCGCCCAGATAGCAGCCGGGCTTGGCATACTGGAAGGCGCAGGTCGCGTCGGCAGTCACGCAGGGGGCGTAGGCCTCTCCCGTCGCGCCGTTCAGCCCGGAGGGGATGTCCACGGCCACGACGGCGCTGCCCTGCGCACGGTCGGCGTTGATGCGCTCGATGAGCCGCGCCGAAGCGCCCTCCGGGGCCCGGGACAGTCCCGTGCCGTACAGGGCGTCCACCCACACGTCGGGCCGCGCTCCCGCGTCCGCTCCGACCCCGGCTGCCACGGCGCGGTGATGGTTGGCGATGGCGTCGGGCGTGGCCGGGGGCTTCGGCGACGCGCAAAAGGCCCTGCCGCCTGCCTCGACAAACATCCGGGCGCAGGCATAGCCGTCCCCGCCGTTGCCGCCGGGACCGCAGGCGAACCCGATCAGCGCGTCCGTGCCGTACCGGGCCAGGATGAAGTCGCACAGCGCCCGCGCCGCCGTCTCCATCAGCTCGATGGACTGAACGCCCGTCTCCTGAAAATAACGCCGCTCCATATCCCGCATCGCCGCGGGAGTGATCAGTGGATGCATGGTGGCCTGCCTTTCGATGGTTGATGATATGAGTCAGGTGTTCAATTCTGTTGGTAAGCGGGAGGCGTCTGAATGGATAATGGAGAATGGAAAATGGAGAATCCATGCGGAAATCCTTGCGGATTTCTTTGATTAAAAGGAACGCAAATAAGCATGACAGCGCCGCTTATAGTGTTTAATTGTAACTAATCAGTCGCCCAGAGATGACTCCCTCAGTCAGCCTGCGGCTGCCAGCTCCCTCAACTCCCTCAGTCAGCCTGCGGCTGCCAGCTCCCTCGGAGAGGGAGCCCGCGAAGCGGGTCGGAAGGAGTCCGCGACTGAACAGTTACATTTAATCAAACAAATCCGCAGGATTTGCACCATCATTCTCCATTCTCCATTTTCCATTTTCCATTCTCAATTCCACCCCTCTCCCTCCAGCACCGCCGTCGCCCCGGCCATGCCCCTTTCGTGGGTGATGGAGACGTGGACGCGGCCTCCTTCGGCGAGCCCGGCGGCTTTTTTATGGAGTGTGCAGGTGGGACGGCCCAGGGCGTCGGGGGTGATCTCTATGTCTTCAGGGCCAAAGCCGTTGAAGCCGGTGCCCAGCGCCTTGGCCACGGCCTCCTTGGCGGCGAACAGGCCCGCGGCGATCTCGCCCCGGCGCGCGCCGTTGGCGGCGAGGATGCGCGCGCGCTCCCGCTCGGTGTAGACCCGCTCCAGGAACCGCGGCCGCTCGATGGCCTTCTCCATGCGCTCGATGTCGCACAGGTCCATTCCCACGCCCCGAATCATGGCCCCGCCTCCCCGTCAAAACCGCATAAAATGTGGCTATTTTATAAACATTATAGCACATCCGGCCCCTTTTGCACAGATTTTCTTGTAAATCGGCAAATAAAAATGTATACTTATATTGGATTGGTTTGCGACAATGAAACTAAGGAGAAACGACTATGCAGGTAACACAGCGCTTTGCGCAGCTGCTGACGAAAAACGTGGGCAAGGTGATCGTGGGCAAGGAGGACGCGGTGGAGCTGATGATGATCGCGCTTCTTTGCCGGGGCCACGTGCTGATCGAGGACGTGCCCGGCGTGGGCAAGACTACCCTGGCCAGCGCCCTGGCGCGGTCCCTGGACTGCTCCTTCAAGCGCATACAGTTCACCCCGGACATCACCCCCTCGGACATCACGGGCTTCTCCATCGCCAACTTCAAGACCGGCGAGCTGGAGTACCGCCCGGGCATGATCATGAGCCAGATCGTGCTGGCCGACGAGATCAACCGCACCTCGCCCAAGACCCAGTCCTCGCTGCTGGAGGTCATGGAGGAGGGGCAGGTGTCGGTGGACGGCGTGACCTACGCCATGCCGGAGCCGTTCATCGTGCTGGCCACCCAGAACCCGGTGGACTTCGTGGGCACCTATCCGCTGCCCGAGGCGCAGCTGGACCGCTTCTTCATGCGCATCTCCATCGGCTATCCCACCGCCGAGGAGGAGGCCGACATCCTGGAGCGCTACACCGGCTCCTCGCGGCCGATGGAGGAATTAAAGCCCATCTGCTCGAGCCAGGACATTGTCCGGCTCCAGCAGGAGGTGGAAAAGGTCTATGCCGCCCGGGAGATACGGGTCTACGTGTCCGCCATCGCCGCCGCCTCCCGCCGCAGCGGGGCGCTGCAGCTGGGCGTGTCCACCCGCGCCGCCATCTCGCTGGTTCGCGCCGCCCAGGCCAACGCCCTGCTGGAGGGCCGCGACTACGTGCGTCCCGAGGATGTGCAGAAGATGGCCGAGCCCGTGCTGGCCCACCGCCTGGTGCTCAGCCCCGAGGCCCGCATGCGCAACATGACCGCCCAGCGGGTGCTCAACAACGTCATGGGCTCGGTGCAGGTGCCGGTGAAGGCCAGATGACGGAATCTTCCACGCTTTATCAAACAGACAAAACAACAGAGACGGGAACGAACCTATGAGTATATTCAACGCGCGCCGCGTCGGCTACGTGATCTGCATGGGCGTGCTGCTGGCGGCGGGGCTCTCCACGGGCACGCGGCTGTACTACCTGGTGTTTTTCATGCTGCTGATGATGGTGGCGCTGAGCCTGATCTCGGCGGCGTGGACGCTGTGGTCGGTGCGGTTCGAGCTCAAGGGCGTGAAGGCCCGGGTGACCCGCGGCGACAGCCTGATGACGGTGTTCACCGTGCGCCACACCTCCATATTGCCGGTGTCGGCCATACGGGTACAGCTCTCGGTGCCCGCCGGGTATTCCGGGACCCTGGAGGTCAACGTCACCGCGCCGCCCTTTGTGGCCCGCACCTTTCGGCAGGTGATCCATTGCCCTCACCGCGGCGTCTACGAGGCCGGGGTGACGAAGTTGACGGTGCAGGACATCTTCGGCCTGGTGAGCCTGTCGAGGCGGCCGGGCCTGAAGCTGATTAAAATGGAGGTCCGCCCGAGGGTGTCGGACATCGCGCCGATGCTTCTGAAAAACGCGGACATGGGCCCGGAGTTTCGCTCCACCGCGGCGGAGGACAACGCCTCCCCGTCGGACGTGCGCAAGTGGCAGGACGGGGACGAGCTGAAGAAGGTCCACTGGAAGCTGAGCCTGCGCAAGCGGGAGCTGATGGTGCGCACCTACGAGGAGAGCGCCCGGCCCGACACGCTGGTCATCCCGGATCTGCAGCAGGTGACCAGCCTGCGGGACCAGCAGCTGACGATCGAGGACTGCGTCTGCGAGGCCAGTCTGAACGCCGTGAAGGCCCAGCTGGAGGCGGGGTATCCCGTCAGAATGCCGCTGACCAACGCCCATCCCTCGGAGCTGGCGGGCCAGTCCCCCGTGGACTTCGCCCCCTTCGCCGACGCCATGCTGCGGGTGGCCTTTGACAGCCCCTACGACTACGAGCGGGTGCTGATGCTGATGCAGGCGCGGCTCCAGCGCACCGGCGGCGCGGTGCTCGTCACCGCCCGGCTCACCTCCCGCATCGCCGACATGGCCCTGCGCATGCAGCGCTCCGGCATCACCACCCGGTTGATCTGGGTGTCCGACGACGCCCGGGACGAGACCATGACCATGCTGGAGCGCCTGCGCATGGGCGGCGTCCAGGCCGAGCGCCTCGACCCCTGGACCCTCGACCGCCCCGACGAAACCCGCAGGGCGGAGAAGGACTTTGATGACGAATACGATGCTTAGAATAATTGAGAATGGAAAATGGACAATGGACAATTCACGTGGAAATCCTTGCGGATCTCTCTGATCAAAGAGACCGTGAACAAGCGCAACAACACGCCTTATAGCGTCAAATCCAACAAATCCGGAGGATTTGCACCATCATTCTCCATTCTCCATTCTCCATTTTCCATTAAAGCAAGGTAACTATTCAGTCCTGCGGCCAATGGGGATTTGTCGAATGAGGAATTAGGAATGAGGAATTAGGAATTATAAATGGCTAGGCTGCGCAGGGGCGGCGA
>CADCAS010000090.1:2834-7878 GCA_902799465.1 uncultured Eubacteriales bacterium | reverse complement strand
TTGGTATCTCGCACTTATCGTCTCCACTTTTTTGACAGACTAAACGAACCCTCTTGCATTTACTCTGTCATTACTGCGTTTACTTTGGCAAGTGACCGTCCTCCGCGTTGCGCGTATGTCAGGGCACGAGGATCTCGGTGGGCAACTCCTCGGTGTTGTCGTCGGCCTCCATGAGGACGGTGACCTGCCGCATGCCGACGATCTTCCACTGGCCGTTGAGCTTGGCGAGCGTGATGTCATAGCGCCCGCCGACCCACTTGGGGATGCGGCTGGAGACCTCGCTGCGGCGGGAGGCGATGACGTTGCCGGAGATGGACGGCACGCGCTCCACCACGGTGCAGTTGGCGTAGCTGTCCCACGGCCAGGCCCAGGCCTTTTCGATGGTCAGCTCGTAGTCGTAATCGGTGATGTTGTAGTCCACGTAGGCGCTCTGGCCGTTCAGCGCGCCGGCCAGTGCCGGGTCGGCCAGCAGGAAATCGGCGGAGAAGTACTTGTTCAGCTCCTCGGCCTGCTGGCGGGTCAGCATCACGTCCACGCGCTTCTCCATGCCGTCCTCCAGCACCACGTAGATGTTGGAGAGATTCATGGCCATGAAAAACCCGCAGGCCAGCATGCCCAGTATGACGCACAGGATCACCAGGTTCTTTGCGATGAACCATACAAATCTGCGAAAGTATAGCACGGTTGCGTTTCTCCTGACGGTTTATTGGTCTGTGATATGGACAGAGGACAGTGTTCAGGGCTTTTTGGATTGGGGATTGGGAATTGGGAATTGGGAATTATAAATGGCTTGGTTACGCAGGAAAGGCGATGCGCCGCCTGCAAAGCAGTGCGTATCGCTGCGGTTCTGGGTGGGTGACCAGCAGTCGCCCCCGCGGAATGCGCGGCAGCGGCTAACTTTAATTCCCAATTCCCAATTCCCAATTCCCAATTCTCCCAGGTTCCGGGATACAAAGGAAGTATCCTCCTCACAATACAAGCCCGTCTCCCGGCCTACTCCTCCTCCAGTATGGTCTTGAGCTGCTGGATCATCTGCTCGTCGGTCATGCGGAACTTGAAGACCACGCGGCGGGAGGCGTCCATGTTCACCCGGCCGCGGCTGTCCAGCACGGGGTCGGACCAGGAGCGCCCGTTGGCGGTGGCCAGCTTGCGCAGCTGCTCCTTCTGGCGGCTGGTGATGCCGCGATAGTTGTCGGCCAGCACGTAGGAGGCCACGGCCAGGGCGCGGCGCTGGGAGAGCTGGAGGTTGGAGATGTAATCGCCGGCGGTGTCGGTGTGGCCCTCGATGATGATCTCGGTGACGTATTTTCCATACTCCTCCGACAGCAGCACCTCCAGGTACACCGGCAGGAATTCGTCGATGAACGCCTTGCCCCGGTCGGTGAGGTCGAACTTGTTGGTGGCGAACAGCACGTCGGATTCCAGGGCGATGGAGCCGTTGGTGGGGTCCACCTGGGCGGAGATGTTGGCGGCGCGCAGGGCGTCGGACAGGGAGGAGATGATGCGGGTCTTGAGGCCCACCAGCTGCTCGATCTGGATCTGCTGCTGCTCAAGGGTCTCGCGCTGGCTCTCCAGGGTGACCTGCTGCGCGTCCAGCTTCATCTGCTGGGCGTCCATGGTCACCTGCTGCTGGGCCAGGCGCTGCTGCTGGGCGTCCATGGTCTCCTGCTGCTGAGTCAGGGTGGCGCGCTGGGCGTCCATCGTGGCCTGCTGCTGGGCCAGCTTTTCCTGCTGTTCGTCCAGGGTCTGGCGCTGGGTATCCATGGTGGCCTGCTGCTGGGTCAGCTTCTCCTGCTGCGCGTTCAGGGTCTGGCGCTGGGTGTCCATGGTGGCCTGCTGTTGGGCCAGCTTTACCTGCTGCTCGGTGAGCTTGCCCTGCTGCTCGTTTAACCGGGTCTGCTGGGCGTTCAGCGTTGCCTGCTGCTTGTCCAGCTGGATGCCCAGGGTGTCCAGCTCCGATTCCTGGGCGGCGATCTGCTGCTCCTTTTCCTCCAGCAGGGACTCGGCGGCGGCCAGGTCCTCCTGCTGGCGGGCCAGCACGCTCTCGGCGTCCTCCAGCTCCTTCTGGGCGGAATTCAGCCGAAGCTGCTGGGCCAGCAGCTGGGATTCCGCCTCGGAGAGCTTGGCGGTCTTTTCGTCCAGGTCCGCGTTGGCCTGGTCCAGGTCGTACTGCTGCCGGGCGATCTCCGCCATGTTGATCTCATACATATCGAAATACTGATACATGATGTAGAACATGATCAGTATGAATATCAAAAGCAGCGAGCTCATCAGGTCTGAAAAGCTCAGCCAGTTGGACCCGTCCGCGTGCCCGCGGCGATGGGTCCGACGCATGCTCTGTCGTATGCGCAATCGCGTGTCCTCCTTTCCGGGTGGAGGTGGGTCTTGGGGTGAGGCATTAGGCGTTAGCGGGGTTACGGCAAGCCGTATCTCGTAACAGTTCAGTTTTGCTGGGGCAGAGGGGGATTCGGAGAGGTTGTCCCCCGTCACCCCGAATAATGCCTGATGCCTGATCCCTGATGCCTAATCTCTGTACATCCTCTCCACCGAAGCGTCGATCGAGCGCTGGGCCTGCTCCAGGGTGTCGGTGAGGGCGTCCACCTGGTCGAGGAAGCGGTTGCCGGCGTCGTTGACGGCGTCGGGCATGTGCTCCAGGGCGCCGGCGATGGAGGAGGACAGGTAATCCACCCGCTGGGTGAACTGGTTGACGTAATCGCGGTAGGCGTCCAGGGTGGTGTTGAGCTCGTCCTGCACGGCGCGAACGGCGTCGGCGTGGACGCCCGCCAGCTTGTCCCCCGCGCCGGCCAGCTCCGTGGAGGCGCGCTGGAGGGCGGCGGTGGCGCGCTCGGTGTTCTTGACGAACCGCTCCGAGAGCTGATCCAGCTTCTCCGAGAGCTGATTGGTGGAGCGGGCCACGTCGGCCTGCATGGCGCCGACCTCCTTGAGGTAGCCGTTCTCCTGCCGGGCGACGATCTCCATCTGCTCCAGCGTGGCGTTGACCCGCTGGTAGGCGTCGTCAGCCTGCTGCCGGGTGGCGTTGAGCTGCGCCACGTAGCCGGACACGCCCTCGAGCAGCTCCTGGATGGTGCGCTGCAGCCCGGTGAGGTCCTGGAACACGTTCGCCGCGTCGGACAGACTCTGCCGCACGGTCTCAGAGCTCTCCCGCTGGAGCGTCGAGGTCTCGTCCAGCACCTGGCCGAAGCGCTTCAGCGACCCGTTCAGGGAGTCGTTCAGGCGGTCGATGAACCGGGCCAGCACCACGTCGATCAGCCGGGCCTGCTCCTTGCTGATGCCGTTGACGAAGCCCTTCATGGTCTGGTGCATGGGGTCCAGGGATTTGGTGATGGTGTCGGCCATGGTCTCGGTGAACTTGCCGTTCAAGTCCTTGGCCATGGTCTTGATCAGCGCGGTCTGCTCCTGCTGGTAGATGGCGATCTGCGTCATGGGGTCCACGCTCAGAACGCCGGCGTGGCGGCTCATGGCGGAATAGAACAGGGTCAGCGTGTGCTGGGTGGAGCCGTAGACCGCCCGGGTGACCAGCGTGAACAGCACCGAGCCCACCACGCCGAAGATGGAGGTCATGAAGGCGTAGCGCATGCCGGGGATCAGCGTGACGATGGAGTCCTGCACGGCGGCGGAGTCGGTCATGCTGAACCCGGACAGGCCCCTGGCCAGGCCGATGAGCGTGCCCAGAAAGCCCAGCGAGGTCAACAGCCCCGGCAGCGCCTCGGCGAAGGACACCCGGCCCGGGCCGTAGATCACCGTCTCCTCATTGATGTAATCCTCCACATTGGAGGCGTTGTGGTAGCGGCCGTCGGCGAAGAACAGGTTGTTCAGATAGTCGCTCCAGTGCGCGAACAGCGCGCCCTTGCCCAGAAAGTCATCCTCCTGCCAGGCGTATTTCTTGTCCCCGCCGGCGCGGATGGAGCGTATGGCCTTTCGGATCAGGCCCCGCGTGCGCATCACCGGGACCACGCAGCGAACCAGCCCCAGCACAAACAGCGCCACGATGGCCGCGTAGATGACGATGTTGGACGGGCTGCCCATGGAGCCCGCGACCATCGTCCCAAGGTACTCGATATATTTCATAGACACCTCCGGGTCAGAAGCTCGGTACAGGGCGGGCGACAGACGCGCCCGCATAGCTATACATATATAGTATAGCATCATTATCCGCAGAAATGGCGCAGATGGTATGACTAAAAGGTGACTTTTAATGGCGGGGACGTCCCAAAACCGTAAACCGCCCGTAAAACGACCATCAAACGGTCCGCAGGCTGAAAAACGGTTTGTGAAAATTGTTCAAAGAACATTATGCGTTTTCACATGAAAACCCTTGAAAAATTCACGTTTCTTTGCTATATTTTAAGGGTACTGAACGGGCGCGGCCCCGTCAGCCTGACTATCGAAGACAAGGAGGATATATACCATGGCGAAGATGAAGCAGCAGATGTTCCTGCAGTTCAACGAGCAGGAAGTGGAGCTGAGCACCGTCGAGGCCAACGTCAAGAAGGAATGGAAGGACGCCGGCAAGAAGCTCACCGAGATCGAGACCCTCGACATCTACGTCAAGCCCCAGGAGGGCAAGGCCTACTACGTCGTCAACAAGGAAGTTGAAGGCAAGGTCGATCTGTTCTGATCCCACATCGGAATGGCTCATTGCTGAGGGCAATGGGCTTTTTTTAATGGAAAAGGGAAAAGGGAAAATGATGGCGCAAAGCCTCAGATTTTGTTGAATTAGGAATTAGGAATTGGGAATTAGGAATTATGAACGGTTTGGTTGCGAAGGGGAGGAAATGCGCCGCCCGCCGGGTTATACATATCGCGTCGTTTTATGGCGGGCGGCCATTGGCCGCCCCTGCAACGCGCGGCAGCCGCTATTCATTCCTAATTCCTAATTCCCAATTCCTGATTCTTCCATACAACTATCCATTTATAGTAACTATTCAGTTCTGCGACAAACAGAGACTTGGCAGGCTGCGGGGGACGACCTCTCAGTCAGCCTAACGGCTGACAGCTCCCCTGGAAGGGGAGCCAAGGCTGA
>CADCAS010000090.1:0-2802 GCA_902799465.1 uncultured Eubacteriales bacterium | reverse complement strand
TTTCAGGGGAGCTGTCGCCGACGAAGTCGGTGACTGAGAGGTCGTTCCCCGTTGCCTCGGACAATCTCCACTTATCACAGCAGAACTGAATAGATACCATTTATACTTCATAAAAAACGAAGGAGGGCCGATTATGCGTCCCATGATTTTGACCGGCGACAGCCACGATCCCTGGCACAATCTGGCGGTGGAGGCGCTGCTGTTCGAGGGGCTCAGGGCGGACGAGGCGGTGTTCTACCTGTGGCGGAACGCGGCCACGGTGGTGATCGGGCGGCACCAGAACGCCTGGCAGGAGTGCCGGGTGAAGCTGCTGGAGGCGGAGGGCGGGCGGCTGGCGCGGCGCTCCACCGGGGGCGGCGCGGTGTTCCACGATCTGGGCAACCTGAATTTCAGCTTTGTGCTGCCACGGGGCGAGTACGACGTGCGCCGTCAGCTGGAGGTGATCCGCCGCGCGGTGGGCGAATTTGGCATTGAGGCAGAATTTTCCGGGCGCAACGACCTGCTGGCGGGCGGGGCCAAGTTCTCCGGCAGCGCGTTCAAACTGTCCGACCGGGTGGGCCTCCACCACGGCACCCTTCTGGTGGACGTGGACATGGACCGCCTCTCCCGCTATCTGGTCCCCGGCGCGGACAAGCTGAAGGCCAAGGGCATCAAGAGCGTGCGCTCGCGGGTCTGCAATCTGACGGAGTTCAATCCCGACCTGACCATCCCCGCGCTCGCCGAGGCCCTCCGGCGCGCCTTCGCCGCGGAATACGGCCCCGCCGAACCGATGACCGTGGACGACCTGGACCGCGCCCGCCTTGCCGACCTGGAGGCGCAGTACGCCTCCTGGGACTTTCGTATGGGCAAGGCCCTCCCCTTCGACGCCACGCTGTCCCACCGCTTCGACTGGGGCGGCGTCACCCTGGAGCTGAGCCTCCGTCAGGGCCGCGTGGAGCGCGCCGGCGTCTGGTCCGACGCCATGGACGAGGCCATGATCGACCAAATCGCCCCCGCCCTCAGAGGCGTCCGCTACGTCAACGCCGATCTCTCCCGCGCCCTCGCCGCCCTCGACCACCCCCATCTGAAGGACCTCGCCGCCTGGCTGGAGACCGCGGAGCTGGGATAAGGGAGTAGGGAGTAGGCAGTAGGGAGTAGGGGAGAACGGCAGGGATTTGACTTCTGGTGGGAGGATATCGTCATAGCGATGTCGTTCTCCGACATAACTATAAGTATTTCTGCCTGACAAACCTCCAAACGCCTGCCGCAGCCCCCCTACTCCCTACTGCCTACTCCCTACTCCCTCCTGTTAGCCTTGACAAGCCCCGGTCATGCGTGCCATAATGCCTGCATAGCTTTTAGGGAAAGGGGATGCGGGGCATGCAGCGGGAGCGGGTCATCGTGCGCACGAGCGTGATCGGGATACTGGCGAACCTCGCCTTGGCGGGCTTCAAGGCGGCGGTGGGGCTGCTGGCGGGGTCCATCGCCATCGTGCTGGACGCGGTGAACAACCTGAGCGACGCGCTGTCCTCCTGCATTACCATCATCGGCACCAAGCTGGCCAGCCGCCGCCCGGACAGGGACCATCCCTTCGGCCACGGGCGCATCGAATACCTCAGCGCCATCGGCATATCGCTGCTGGTGTTGTACGCGGGGATAACCTCGCTGGTCGAGGCGGTGAAGAAGCTGATCGACCCCACCCTGCCCGACTACAGCGCCGTGGGGCTGCTCATCATCGGCGTGGCGGTGGCGGTGAAGCTGCTCCTGGGCCGGTACGTGACCCGGGTGGGCGCGCGGGTGGACTCCGGCGCGCTCCGGGATTCCGGCAAGGACGCCCTGCTGGACGCCGTGATCTCCGCCTCCACGCTGGTCGCCGCGGGCGTGTTCCTGCTCACGGGGCTGAGCCTGGAGGCCTGGCTGGGCGCGCTGATCTCGCTGGTCATACTGCGCTCCGGGGTGGGGATGCTCCAGGAGAGCCTGTCCGTCATGCTCGGCGAGCGGGCCGACCCCGCGCTGATCCACGCCATCAAGGAGACCGTCTGCGCCTTCCCCGAGGTGCAGGGGGTCTACGACCTGGCGCTGCACAACTATGGCCCCAACACCATCCTGGGCTCCCTCCACATCGAGGTGGACGACACCCTCACCGCGGACCGGCTGGACGCCCTGGAGCGCGACATCGCCGCGAAGGTGCTCGAGGCGCACCACGTCGTCATCTCCGCCATCGGCGTCTATTCCCACAACACCCGGGACGACGCCGCGGACCGCGTGCTCAACGACGCCCGCCACGCCGCCATGTCCCGTGAGCACGTGCTCCAGATGCACGGCTTCTACATGGACGAGGCCGAGAAGCGCATCCGCTTCGACATCATCGTGGACTACGCCGCCCCCGACGCAGAAGCCATCCGCCATGACATCCAGGCCGAGCTGGAAGCCCTCTACCCCGATTACAGGGTCGAGATCGTGGTGGACAGGGATGTGGAGGGGTAGGATTTATTCAGGGAAAAGGCAACAGGGAAAAGGGAAAAGGGAAAAGGGGAGACGAGGGAACAGGGAACAGGCAACAGGAATGGCCGCTGCCGCGGACTATTTCAATGTTTCGTGACTATTCAGTCACCCAGGGACGACTCCCTCAGTCAGCCTGCGGCTGACAGCTCCCTCAACTCCCTCAGTCAGCCTTCGGCTGCCAGCTCCCTCGGAGAGGGAGCCTGGACGGGAGCCTGGACGGGAGCCCAAAAGCCTCCCTCTTTGAGGGAGGTGGCCCGCGAAGCGGGTCGGAAGGAGTCCGCGACTGAACAGTTACATTTAATCAAACAAATCCGCAGG
>CADCAS010000089.1 GCA_902799465.1 uncultured Eubacteriales bacterium | reverse complement strand
TTGGTATCTCGCACTTATCGTCTCCACTTTTTTGACAGACTAAACGAACCCTCTTGCATTTACTCTGTCATTACTGCGTTTACTTTGGCAAGTGACCGTATTATGAGGGAAAAGGGAACAGGGAAAAGGGAAAAGGGGAACGGGGGGACGAGGGAACAGGCAACAGGGAACAGGCAACAGGCAACAGGAAGTGCCGCTGCCGCGTGTCCTGTAGGGGCGGCGATGCGCCGCCCGCCGGGTGACGAAAGATTTGATCGTAAGCTTTTTAACTCCCTGCTCCAAAAAAGTACCCGTCCCGGCGCAGACGCGTCGGGACGGGGAGGTTACAGCCCTTTTATGCTTCCCGGCCCAGGGCGAAGGCCTTTTTGTTGAGCTCGAGGTATTTCTGGGGGACGGTCTCTTCGATGGCCTTGAGCCAGGCTGCCTCGGGGATGTCCATGAGCTTCGAGAGCACGCCGATGAGCACCACGTTGACGGCCTTGGGGGAGCCGGCCCGGGTGGCGAGGGCGAGGGCGTCCACGGCCTGCACGTCGGCCATGGCGGAGAGCTTCTCCACGATGTTCTCGGGATAGGGCATGGCCCCGGTGATGACGGGCATGGGCCAGGTCTTCTGAGTGTTTGTTATGAGCTTGCCGCCTTTCTTTAGAAAGGAGATCCACCGCGCGGACTCCAGGATCTCAAAGGAGAGGATGTAATCCGCCTCGCCCTGGTCCACGATGGGGGAGTAGACCTTGTCGCCGTAGCGCACATAGGTGACCACGCTGCCGCCGCGCTGGGACATGCCGTGGACCTCGGAGAGCTTCACGTCATAGCCCGCGCCGATGAGCACGTTGCCCAGCAGCTTGGAGGCCAGCAGGGTGCCCTGGCCGCCGACGCCGACGATCATGATGGAAGTGGTTTTCATTTCTTGGCACCTCCTTCAAAGGCTCCGAACTTGCACATCTGCTCGCACAGGCCGCAGCCCACGCAGATGGTGGCGTCGATGCTGGCCTTCTTATCGGCAAACCGGATGGCCGGACAGCCGATCTTCATGCAGCTCTTGCAGCCCTTGCACTTTTCCGGGTCGATGGACAGGGGCGGGTTGTGCTTGACGTACTTCAGCAGCGCGCAGGGCCTGCGCACGATGATGACGCTGGGCTCTTCGGCGGCGATCTCCTCCTTGATGGCGGCCTCGGTGGCGGCCATGTCCTGGGGGTCCACCACCCGCACGCGCTTGACGCCCACGGAATGGCAGAAGTCCTCGATGCGGATGGGATAGGTGGGCTCGTTCTGGAGGGTGAGGCCGGTGGTGGGATTCTGCTGGTGGCCGGTCATGCCGGTGATGGAGTTGTCCAGCACCAGCACGGTGGCGATGCTCTTGTTGTAGACCATGTTGACGATGCCGGTCATGCCGGAGTGCATGAAGGTGGAGTCGCCGATGACCGCCACGGTCTTATGCGCGGCTTCCTCGCCCAGCATCTTGGTGTAGCCGTGGGCCATGCCGATGGACGCGCCCATGCACAGCACGGAATCCACCGCGTTGAGCGGCGCGCCGCTGCCCAGGGTGTAGCAGCCGATGTCGCCCAGCACCGTGAGCTTGAGCTTGGAAAGCACCGTGAACAGCCCGCGATGGGGACAGCCGGGGCACATCACCGGGGGACGCCCGGGCACGGCCTCGTCATAGCTGTCAAAGGCCGGCAGCGCCTGGCCCAGCTTGGCGCGCAGCTTGTTCTGGGACAGCTCGCCCAGATAGCCGAAGATGTCCTTGCCGCCGTCCACGCGGATGCCGTGAGAGCGCATGTGCGCCTCGATGACGCCGTCCAGCTCCTCCACCACGATCAGCCGGTCCACCTTGGCGGCGAAGTCGGCGAGGCGCTTGACAGGCATGGGGTTCACCAGGCCCAGCTTAAACACGCTGGCCTCGGGGAAGGCCTCCTTCACGTACAGATAGCAGGTGCCGGAGGTGACAAAGCCGATGGACGTGTCGCCCATCTCCTCCCGGTTCAGCCCGGTCTTCTCCGCCAGCTCGATCAGCGCCAGCTGCCGCTTCTCCACCTCCACGTGCCGCTTCACGGCGTTGGCGGGGGCGGCCACGTACTTCTGGGGGTTGCGCTCGTAGGGCTTCAGCGCGCGCTCATCCCGATCTCTCAGCTCCACCAGGTTCTGGGAGTGGGCCACGCGCGTGCAGGTGCGCAGGATCACGGGCGTGTCGTAGGTCTCGGAGATGTCGTAGGCCGCGGCCACGAAATCCTTGCACTCCTGGGAATCCGAGGGCTCCAGCATCGGCAGCTTGGACGCGATGGCGTAGTGCCGGGAGTCCTGCTCGTTCTGGGAGGAGTGCATGCCCGGGTCGTCGGCCACCGTGATCACCAGGCCGCCGTTGACGCCGGTGTAGCTCGCCGTGAACAGCGGGTCCGCCGCCACGTTGAAGCCCACGTGCTTCATGGCGCAGAAGCTCCGCGCGCCCGCCAGGCTCGCGCCCACCGCCGCCTCCGCGGCCGCCTTCTCGTTGGGGGCCCACTCGGCGTAGATCTCATCGTACAGCGCCGCCTGCTCCGTGATTTCGGTGGACGGCGTGCCCGGATAGGACGACACAAACCGGCAGCCCGCCTCGTAAAGCCCGCGCGCCACCGCCTGGTTGCCCAGCATCAGTTTCTTCATGAAAGACCTTCCTTTCGGTTCCCGCGCATGTCCCGCGCGGCGTATACGAATATATAATATCACAAAAGCGGGGAGGGGCGCAAGGGGAAGATTTGAGGGCGGGGGAGGATCGGGATTTGCCGGTGTGACGCTTGAATTGATAATGGAGAATGGAAAATGATGGTGCAAATCCTGGCGGATTTGTCTGATTAAAGCAGCTGTTCCGCCGGTAAAGAGGAAGCTGGCAGGATGGGGGATGACATCTCCGCAGATTCCAGCTTTTCTTCAAAGAAATCCGCAATGGATTCCGCATTCATTCTACATTCTCCATTGACGAGAATTCAATATGTATACGGGGAACGCCCGCAGACGTTCCCCGTTGCATATCATTGATCGTCGTCCTCCGGCTTCTCGCCGACCAGGCCGCCGGTGAGCTCGCTGGCGTGGCGCCTGAGCTTTTTCAGCGCGCCGCGCCCGGTCCCGGTGGCGGCATAGGCGAACACCGCGGCGGCGGCGGCCAGGGCCAGCAGGGTCCAGCCCAGGCCCTTGGCGGCCCCGGCGGTCTGGCTCCTGCGGCGGGCGTCGGCCTTCGCGCCCTTTCCGTAGAGCACGCCGTCCAGCACGTCGGCCATGTAGGACGTGGCGGCGATGGCCTTGTCCTTGTCGATCTCATGGGTGCCGAACTCCAGCAGGATGCTGTGGTCGTACAGCTCCTGGTTGTAGTTGCCCCGCCCGATGAAGATGTCCTTGACCAGACCGGGATACTGCTGATCCGCCTGGGCCTTGAGCTGCTGGGCGAAGGCTTTGTTGGCGGCGGCGTTGGGGTTGCTGCGGCCCACGAACAGCCGCACCTTGGAGATGTCCTCGCCGTCCACCTCGGTCTCGTACTGGCTGGCGGGCACGGCGTCGCGGTGGACGTCGATGAGGGCGTCGGGGTTTTGCTTCATCAGCTCCTCTGCCGTCCGGCGGGAGCGGGTGTAGGCGTCGGCGTCGTGGGGGAGGAAGGTCTCGTGGGAATACACCGCCTCGATGCCCTTCTTCTCCAGCGCCGCCTTCAGGCTGTCGCCCACGTCGTAGATGCCGGCGTCGTTCCACTTGGACTCGGTGCCGTCGCCGGGGACGTAGCTCTCGTCGGAGTGGGTGGAGTACATGCAGACGAGCTTCTTGCCGTCGGCGTCGCCGCCCTGCTTCGCGGCGAAGGCCTCCACGGACGCCTCGCCCACGTACTCGGCCACGGCCACCTGTTTATCATCGTCGACCGAGACCACCCGGTACTCCCGGTTGTCGGCAGCGATGTACCCGTCCCCGGGGTAGATGCGCCCGCCTCGCTGGGTCAGGGTCTCGCCCTGCGCGTCCACCAGGGTGTACACGCAGTCGCCGTCGGTCTCGGCCCGGGCGGGCAGCGCGGCCAGGATCAGCAGGGCGATGAGCAGCAGGATCGTCAGCTTGCGCACGGCCATCACTCCCTTCTTGCGGCATAGGCGCGGGCGGGCTTTCGGCTGGCCCGCTCGAGGGTCTCGCCCACCAGCTCCGCCAGCAGCACGGCCAGCAGCCCGGAGATCACGATCACGTCATAGGCCCCCGCCCCGCCCAGCGCCAGCCGCTGGGAGACGCCCTGGGCGCGGACCGTGAGCCAGCTGGCCACGTGGGCCAGTGTCACGCCCACCGTCCCCGCGATGAACGCGCACCGCCGGGACCGCCCGAACAGGTAGGCCGCCAGGCCCGCCGCGGGGCCGTAGATATAGTTGGGGTCCACCGGCAGCTCCGCCGGGTCCGCGGGCAGCCAGCGCCCCAGCGCGTACACCGCCACCGCCGTCACCAGCGACGCAAGCACCGCCCGGCCCCGCTCCGCGCCGGTGTCCGCCAGGAAGAACAGCCGCGCGCACAGCACCAGCGGGATCAGCGCCCCGCCGATGTTGAATGAGAAGTCCCGGGTCACCCGCACGTCCGGCAGAAAACCGCCCGCGATGATCAGCACGATGAACAGTATCGCCTCCCTGTCCCTGAGCCGCAGCCGGTCCAGCACCCGCTGCCCCGCGCCGAACAGTATCAACAGCCCCGCGAGCAGCAGCAATATGGTTCCGATTCGCATAAAAACACCCTCCGAAAAAGTGGTTTCGGAGGGTAGTTTTGCCGACGGCGGGGGATATTATGCGGAGGGTCGGTTGGGGCGATCGACAGGAAGATTTCGGGCGGGCAGTTGAATTGAAAATGGAGAATGAAGAATGGAAAATGGCGGTACAAATCCTAAGGATTTGATTATCAACACGCTATGTCGGGATGCTTGGCTATTCATCAAAGAAATCGTTCCAATTCAGCCAATGCGATGAATTGGAATTTGACGGGGAGAATTAGGAATTAGGAATTAGGAATTAGGAATGAATAGCAGCTGCCGCGCGTTGTAGGGGCGGTCACAATGGCCGCCCGCCATATACCGAAACAATACG
>CADCAS010000088.1 GCA_902799465.1 uncultured Eubacteriales bacterium | reverse complement strand
GGAATTAGGAATTAGGAATGAGGAATTATAAATGGCTCGGCTGCGTAGAGGCGGCGATACGCTGCTCGTCAGCCAGTACGTATTGTTTCGATATATGGCAGGCGGCCATTGACCGTTCCTACAACGCGCGGCAGTTGCTATTAATTCCTAATTCCTCATTCCTAATTCTCCCCGCCAAATTCCCCATTTATCAGGACTGAACAACTCACACATCAGGCTCAAAAGGCTTGCCGCAGCTCCGCTGATGCCTAATGCCCATTGCCCAATGCCTCCACAATTCCCTCCGCGGCGATCATGGCGCTGCTCCAGGCCCATTGGAGGTTATAGCCGCCGCAGTCGCCGTCCACGTCCAGGACCTCGCCCGCGGCATAGAGGCCGGGGCAGCGGAGGGAGCGGAGGGTGCGGGTGTCGAAGTCGCGGAGGCTCGCGCCGCCGGCGGTGACCTGGGCCTGGTCGAAGCCCTGGGTGCCTGTGACGGGGAGGCTCCAGCCGGTGAGGATGTCGCGCAGGCGCATAAGCTCGGCGGCGGTCAGCGTGGCGGCCTGCCGGGACAGGTCCAGCCCCGCGGCCTTCACCAGGGTCTGGCCCAGCCGCTTGGGGACGATGCCGTTGAGAAAGTCGTCCAGCGGGCGCTTGGGCAGATTCCGGGCGCGCGCTGCGAGGTCCACGGGGGCCTCGGTCAGCTCCAGGCGCACGGCGCAGCGACGGCCCTCCGCCAGCGCTTCGTTGACGCCCCGGGCCAGCTGCATGGCGGCGATGCCGGAGACGCCGGACTCCGCAAACAGCAGCTCGCCCTTCTCGGTGCGCTGGGGTTCGCCGTCCACCAGCAGGGTGATGCTGCCCTCGGCGCGGATGCCCTTCAGGCCCCGCACGGGTCCGGGCGGGGTGATGAGCGCGGCGATGGCGGGAAAGCGGGGGGTGATGACATGGCCGAAGCCCTTCAAAAGCACATAGCCGGAGCCCGACCCGCCCAGCCTGGGCGCGGCCAGTCCTCCGGCGCAGACCAAGGCGCAGCGACCCCGGATTGTCCTGCCGTCGGCGGCGCGGGCCTCGAAGCCGCCGTCCCGGCGGGCGAGGGCGGCGACCTCGAAGTCGGTCAGGGTGTCCACACCCCGCTCATCGCAGGCCAGCCGCAGCGCGTCCAGCACCGACGCGGCCTGTCGGCTCATGGGATAGACCCGGCCCTCGCCGTCGGCCACGCAGGGCACGCCCAGCGCCCCGAAGGCGGCCTCGATCCGCTTCGGCGGCCAGCGCTTCAGCGCAGCCTGCACCGCCTGCCGCCCGCCGTGGTAGTCCGAGGCCCGCGCGCCCCGGTGGGTCAGGTTGCAGCGCCCGTTGCCGGTGCTCAGCAGCTTGCGACCCACCCGGGACTGCTTCTCCAGCAGCGCCACGCGGTACCCTTGCCCGGCCAGCGCCGCTGCCGCCATGAGCCCCGAGGCCCCGCCGCCGACGATGATGACGTCGCAGCCCATGCCCTACAGCACGATCTCCACCTGCCGGTCCTCGGGGTACTGGCAGACGATGCAGTCGTTGGCGTAGGTGCGCTCGGGCAGTATGATCATGACGTGGAGCAGCTCGTTGTGTACCGGCAGCGCCGCCAGGTGCCACACGCCGGTGTTCAGCTTCACCAGGGTGCCCTTGGGCACGATGAACGCCTCGGTCTTTTCGGGCACGATGACGCGATTGGAGGGCGGGGCCACATGGATGATGGCGTCGTCGTCGATGACGAACACGCCCTCGCCGGTGTAGTTGTGATACTCCGCCTCGGAGACGATCATCCGCTCGGGCTTCTTCACCGTCAGCGGGGAGAAGGTCACCGGCCTGCCGCCCGTCAGGTTCAGCTCCACCTGGTCGGGATAGAACGTGTTGTCGCCGGGGAAGCAGTTGCCGACGGGGTTCAGCATGCTCGAAAAGCTGCCGTAGGGACGGAAGTTTTCAACGGTGATCGGAACGGCCTTGATGGTGCGCATGTGGAGACCTCCTTGTTTTGTGTTTGTAGTGGGTATGTGGTAGATGGTACTGATGGGATGAGCAGGGAAAAGGGAACAGGGAACAGGGAACAGGGAACAGGAATAGCCTGGTCACGTAGGGGCGGCGATGCGCCGCCCGCCGGGTTATACGTTTAGTTTCGTTACCGACGGCAGGCAGAATTCAGGATTCACGGGACAACGCCAAAATAGCCCCTCAATAACGCAACGCTTTCAAAAGAAAGGAGAAGCCCGCGCCGTAACTCCCCCTACTCCCTACTGCCTACTCCCTACTCCCTTCCACTCACCAGATCAGATGTATGCGCTTGCCGCAGGCGCGGCACTCGTATTCCTGGTAGATGGAGTTGGAGACCTCCATGTCCTTGAGCCAGTCGTGGCGTCCGTTGGGGAGGGCGGGGCACCGGGAGTGCCACTCGTCGTCGCCGAATTCGACGACCTGACGGGCGACGTCGGGCTCGGACGCCACCTCGAACAGCCGCGACAGGCTGTCGCAGTCCAGGATCGTGAGGATGGCCTCCAGCTCGCCCCGCTCCAGGGTGGTCAGTGCGTCGTCGCAATAGTTTTTGACGCGCTCGGATGCGATGCCCGTGGCCTCTGCCAGGGCTTCCGGCGTCATATGGCGCTCCCACAGCAGATCCGCGAGCAGACATCGCAGCTTCATCATCGTCCAAGACCTCCGTTTTTAGGATTGTGAGGGGATACCGCCGTTGATCGCCCCGGGCGCGGCTCAACCGAAGCGCTTCTGCATCACCCGGCGCACCTCGTCGGAGGCGTTGACAAAGGCGTCCACGATGGCGGGATCGAAGTGATTGCCGCGCCCCTCCTCGATGATGGCCATGGCCTTCTCGAAGGGGAAGCCCTCCTTGTAGCTGCGGCGCGAGACCAGGGCGTCGAACACGTCGGCCACGGCCATGATCCGGGCGGACAGCGGGATGTCCTCTCCGGCGAGGCCGCAGGGATAGCCCTTGCCGTTCCACTTCTCGTGGTGGTAGTGGGCCAGGTTCCGAGCCTCGCGGAGGTAGCCGGAATCGTCCTCGGACACCATGGCCATGGCGCGGGAGATGATCTCGCTGCCGGCGGTGGTGTGCTGCTTCATCTGCTCGAATTCCGCGTCGGTGAGCTTGCCGGGCTTGTTGAGGATGGCGTCGGGCACCTGGATCTTGCCCACGTCGTGCAGCGGCGCGGAGTTCTCCACGTCGTCCATGTAGGCGTCGGTCAGCTGGTCGGCGTAGACGCCCTCGCGCTTGAGCTCCTCCATGATGATGCGGGCGTAGGCCGCGGTCTTGCGCACGTGGTCGCCGGTGCACTGGTCGCGGCTCTCCACCATGTCGGCCAGCACCAGTATCAGGCCGTTTTGCAGCTTGCCGATGACGGCGTTCTGGCGCTGGACGTGGGCGATGTAGCGCACCATGTCCTCGGTGGTCTGAACCACGGCGCGGTACAGGTTTTCGATCTCGTCGCCAGTGCGGATGTCCAGCTGCTCCATGCGCTCCACGGCCTCGGCCCGCGCGCCCTCGGTGTCGAAGGCGAAGGTGCCCGTGGTGTAGGCCATGGTGTTGATGGGCAGTATGACGTTGTACTCCGCCAGCCATATGGCGATGGTCAGGATCATGACGAAGAAGCCCAGGAACAGCGATATGACGCGGGCCAGGAACTGGTAGCCGTTGGCGGCGATGTGGTTCATGTTGATGTCCACCGCCGCGTAGCACTGGCAGACGCCGCTGCTGTCGTAGACCGGTGAATAGACGGTCAGCAGCCAACCGTAGGTCTCGTTGGAGGTCACCGCCGGGATGGGCTTGCCCGCCAGCAGGTCGGCCTTGTACTTCATGAAGGCGTCGTCAAATTCCTGGAAGGCACCGGGGTCGCCGCCGGGGGTGTCCTCGGTGTCCGGGTCGAACACCACGTAGCAGCCGTCCTCCCGGATCTGGTAGACGTAGCAGTATTCGATGTTGGGCGTGCTCTGCATCAGGTGGGAGAGTATGGCCTCGCTCTCCAGATAGCCCTCCGCCGCCTCGCCCAGCGTCATGTATTCCTCCACGCGGTCGTGGTCGAAGCTGTCCTTGATGACCCGCACCACGCCCTCGGCCAGGTCGGTCTGCTCCTCGATGGAGGCCTGGCGGAAGTGGACGAAGCTGATGCCCGTGACCGCCACCGCCGTAAAGAGCGTGGCCACCGCCACCAGCAGTATGATCTTCGGGCGCAGGGACATTCGGCGGGAGACCTTCTTGTCGATCTCCGCCTGGACCTTTTCGGACAGGGGCGCCTGCTGGAGGCCGTAGAAGAAGAAGTTCTCCTGGACGGATTCGGGAATCAGCCGCAGCGCCAGCGCCACGATCAGCACGGTGATGGTCTTGTCCGCCAGGTCGACGGCGATGTCCGCCGCCATCTGGGACCAGAATACGTTCAGCACGCCCGCCTCGTAGATTCGATGGGCCAGCGGGGAGGCGGCCACGTCGCCAAAGCCGAAGCCGTTGAGCATCCACGTCAGCACCGAGCCGATGACGCCGCCGATGAAGGCGAAGGTCAGCACGATGATGGGCAGGCGGGAGGGCTTCTCATAGTAGCCCTTCTGCATGAAGTAGGCCGAGGACACCGCGATCATCACCGTCAGGGAGCCGTAGTAGGTGGTCTCCACGTCGCCGATGCCGTTGACCAGGTTCGTCAGAAAGCCCACGATGATGCCCGGTATGTACCCGCCCAGCGCCGCCGCCAGGGCGCTACCGATGTTGTCCAGATACAGCGGCAGGTTGAACAGGCGGCAGACGTGGACGCCGATATAGTTGATCAGCAGTCCCACGGCGCAGAGCAATATCAGATATATTCGACTGTTGTGCGTCCGTTTCGTGGCGCGATGCTCCATGCGGTTCACCTCATCAAGGCTTTGTTTAGGCATTAGGCATTGGGCATCAGGCATCAGGGATGCGGCAAAAGCCTTCTGTCAGAGCATGTCTGACCGGCGATGGCGTCCCGACGGCCTGATTCCCGCAAACAATGCAAACAGGCGGGCTTTATACCCACCACACACATTATATCAGCTTTCCATAGCGCTGTCCACAGACAATCGAAGGTTTTTGAGGCGGAAGGGTAAAATTGGATTACCATTCAGCCAATGCGATAAACAGGGATTTGACGAATGAAAAATGAGGAATTAGGAATGAGGAATTAGGAATTATAAATGGCTTGGCTGCAGTACGTATTGTTTCGGTATATGGCGGGCGGCCATTATGGCCGCCCCTACAACGCGCGGCAGCTGCTATTCATTCCTAATTCCTAATTCCTAATTCCTCATTCCTAATTCTCCCCGTCAAATCCCAATTCGCAGAAACGTTGAAAGTGGAGATATGCCCCTGTTTTTCGGGCGACTTACAGCGTCACGCCCTGCTTGAAGATGGCGAGGTCGTGGAAGCCGTTTTCCTCATTGCGGGTGAGCTTGCCGCCGGCGACGGCGAGGACGTAGTCCATCAGGTCCTGTCCCAGCTCCTCCAGGGTCATGCCGTCCAGCAGGCGGCCGGCGTCGAAGTCGATCCAGTTGCGCTTCTTGTGGGCCAGGGGGGAGTTGGAGGCGATCTTCACCGTGGGCACGGGGCAGCCGAAGGGAGTGCCGCGGCCGGTGGAGAACAGCACCATCTGCGCGCCCGAGGCGGCCAGGGCGGTGGAGGCCACCAGGTCGTTGCCGGGGGCGGACAGCAGGTTCAATCCGGGGGTCTGGACCTTCTCGGCGTACTTCAGCACGCCCCTGACCGGGCCGGAGCCGCTCTTCTGGGTGCAGCCCAGCGCCTTGTCCTCGAGGGTGGTGATGCCGCCGGCCTTGTTGCCGGGGGAGGGGTTCTCGTAGACGGGCATGTGGTAGGACTCGAAGTAGGCCTTGAAGTCGTTGATGAGGTGGACGGTCTTGTCAAACAGCCCCTCGTCCTCGCAGCGGCCCATGAGGATGGTCTCCGCGCCGAACATCTCGGGCACCTCGGTGAGGATGGTGGAGCCGCCCATGGAGGTGAGCAGGTCGGAGAACACGCCGATGGTGGGGTTGGCCGTGATGCCGGACAGGCCGTCGGAGCCGCCGCACTTCAGGCCCACCACCAGCTGGTCGGCGGGACAGGGCACCCGGACCTCCTTGTGCATCCGCGCCGCCAGCTCCTCCAGCAGGCTCATGCCGGCATCCATCTCGTCCTCCACGTTCTGGGTCACCAGGGTGCGCACGCGGCTCTGGTCGTACTCGCCCATGTGGGGCAGGATCTGGTCGATGCCGCTGTTCTCGCAGCCCAGGCCCAGCAGCAGCACGCCGCCCGCGTTGGGATGGGTGGCCAGGTCTGCCAGCACCTGGCGGGTGTTGTCCTGGTCGCCGCCCATCTGGGAGCAGCCGTAGGGATGGGTGAAGGCGTACACGCCCTCCACGCCCCGGCCCACCAGCCGCTGCGCCGCCTTTGCCAGCGCGTTGGCGATGTCGTTGACGCAGCCCACCGTGGGGATGATCCACAGCTCGTTGCGGATGCCCGGACGCCCGACCGCGCGGGGATAGCCCATGAAGGTCACGGGCTCGCGCTTCTGCTGGACGGGGTGGGTGGGCTTGTATTCGTACTCCAGCGCCCCGGACAGCAGCGTGTGCAGGTTGTTGGTGTGCACGTGCCCGCCCGCCGGGATGTCCTCCGTGGCCGAGCCGATGGGGAAGCCGTACTTGATCACCGGCTCGCCCTTTTGAATGTCCCGCAGCGCCACCTTGTGGCCCATGGGGATGTCCTCCAGCGGCGCGATCTCCCCGCCGTTGTACGCGATGGTCTCGCCCGCCGTCAAGGGCTGCAGCGCCACCGCCACCATGTCCCCGGAAGCGATCCTGACCAGTTTGTTCATTAGACCTCATCCTCTCGTGTCGTTTTTGGCAGCTGTTCGGCAATTACGATAGAGTGTTCTTTTGAATTAGGAATTAGGAATTGGGAATTAGGAATTAGGAATTAAAAAGGCATGGTTGTGTAGGAGGGGAGATGTGCCGTCCGCAGGGCAGTACGTATTGTTTCGGTATATGGCGGGCGGCCATTGGCCGCCCCTGCAGTACGCGCGGCAGCGGTAATCTTTAATTCCTAATTCCTAATTCCTAATTCCTAATTCTAATTCCTGATTCTTCCCGACGAACACCTGTTTATCACGTTCACCGACCATCTCTCCCGATTGTTATAATTATATGACACCCCAACCCACATTTCAAGGGGGAAGTTTTACATTGTTGCGTTTTGCGGCGCGATTTAACATGGGTGGGCTATAATGGTGGAGATGAAGGGAGGCGCGTGGGATGCTCAAATTCACGCTGCTGGGCACGGGCGGCATGATGCCGCTGCCGGAGCGGGGGCTGGCCAGCGCCATGGCGGCGGTGAATGGGCGGCAGCTGCTGATCGACTGCGGCGAGGGGACCCAGGTGCAGATCCGGCGGTTCGGGCTGGGCTTCAAGGCCATCGACGGCGTGCTGATCACCCACTTCCACGGTGACCACGTCAGCGGTCTGCCGGGGCTTTTGCTGTCCATGGGCAACAGCGGGCGGGAGGCGCCGCTCACGCTGGCGGGCCCGGTGGGGCTGACCCACGTGGCGGACTGCCTGCGGGTCATCGCCCCGGAGCTGCCCTTTGAGGTGGTCTACAGCGAGATCGACCCCGACGCGCCCGCGCCCTTCGCCTGCGCGGGGCTGGACATCGCGCCCTTCCCGCTGAAGCACGGCATGCCCTGCCTGGGCTACCGGCTCACGCTGCCCCGGCCCGGCAGGTTCCTCCCGGAACAGGCCCGCAAAAACAATGTGCCCCTGCCGCTGTGGAGCGTGCTCCAGAAGCAGCCCGAGGCGGTGCTGGACGGCGTCACCTACACCCGCGACATGGTGCTGGGACCCGCCCGCCGGGGCATCTCCGTGATCTACGCCACCGACACCCGCCCCGTGCCCGCCATCGCGGAGATGGCCCGGGACTGCGACCTGCTGGTGCTGGAGGCCATGTACGGAGACCCCGAGAAGCGGGAGCGCGCCGTCAAGACCGGCCACATGCTCATGGAGGAGGCCGCCGCCGTCGCCGCCGACGCCCACGCCCGCCGCCTCTGGCTCACCCACTACAGCCCCGCCATGCCCGACCCCGAGACCTGGCTCCCCCTCGCGCAGGCCGTCTATCCCGAAGCCGCGCTGGGCGCGGACGGCATGGATGTAGACATCGGGTACACAGCAAACGCATGAATGACAAGACTTATTGGAATCTTACAGAAAGGTTATAAATCGTACCTGTTTCAATCACATGTACCGGCTGTGCCGGTGCATGTGGATTCCCACAAAGAAATCGCTTGCGATTTCGACTGGGAATCGGTACCTGCCAGTTAGGAAATTCGTGTCGTCAGGCGCGAATTTCCGCGTCCCCTCCTGCCTCGCGCAAAATCCGCAGATTTTGCGCGACAGGCTCACGCATTCATGCGTGAGCCGTGACATCGGATACGATGAGGGTTGACGCAGGGAGGACGGGATTATATAATGGAGACACAGGGAGGTGACAGCGCATGTGCTATACACTGGAGGAGATCCGTCGGCGGACCGTGCCCATCGCGCGGCGGTACGGCATACGCAACCTGCGGCTGTTCGGCTCCTATGCCCGCGGCGAGGCCCGGGATGACAGCGATGTGGACCTCCGCATCGACAAGGGCAATCTGACGGGCCTTTTCTCCTATTACGCCATGGTGGACGAGCTGGAGCGCGCCTTGGGCCGGCACGTCGATCTGGTGCTGGACGACAGCAGGGACAAGGCGTTTCTGGAACACATCGCCGGGGAGGAGCTGCCGCTGTATGTTGACAAGGGATAGGATCGCGCTGGAGAAGATCATCGGCTACTGCGACGATATTGCCGCCATACTGGAACAGATCGAATGGCAGTACGCGCGGTACGAGGGCGAGCGGGTGTATCAGTACGCCCTGAGCATGTGCCTGCTCCAGATCGGCGAGCTGGTGAACCATTGCTCAAAGGAGCTGGTCGACCGGCATCCGGACATCCCATGGAAATATGCCCGCGCCATGCGCAATCTGTATGCTCACGACTACGACAGCGCCCGGCTGGACATCGTCTGGACCACGCTGACGGAGGACATTCCCGCTTTCAAATTACAGCTTCAGCGATTGCTTGAAGGTATCTATTCAGTTCTGCTGTGATAAGTGGAGATTGTCCGAGGCAACGGGGAACGACCTCTCAGTCACCGACTTCGTCGGCGACAGCTCCCCTGAA
>CADCAS010000087.1 GCA_902799465.1 uncultured Eubacteriales bacterium | reverse complement strand
GTCCTTTCTTTCGCCCCCCTTTCCCTTGATAAAACACCTGACAAGGCAGCTCGTCTTGTCAGGTGTTCCTCTGAGACTGTTTTTTTACAGCCCCTGTCAGCCGTTAGGCTGACTGAGAGGTCGTCCCCCGCAGCCTGCCAAATCTCTGTTTGTCACAGGACTGAACAGTTACGAATTGTGAATGGATAATGGATAATGGCTGTAATGAGCTAAACAGCGTCGCTTACAGTGCATAATCAAACAAATCCGCAGGATTTGCACCGCCATTTTCCATTCTCCATTTTCCATTTTCAATTCAGCGTCAGCGCGAAGCATCCCAATTTACCGCGCGACTGAACAGATACCCCTAACTACAAAGGAGGTCCTCGCCATGAAGGTTTCCTGGGCGGAGCTGTATAATGCCGTGGGAGAATGTCAAAAATGCAGACTGTGCGAGACCCGGACGAACGTGGTGCCGGGGGAGGGCGATCCCCACGCCAGGCTCATGTTCATCGGCGAGGGCCCCGGGCAGGAGGAGGACCGGCTGGGGCGGCCCTTCGTGGGGCGGTCCGGCGAGCTGCTCACCCGGATGATCCAGGCCATCGGCATGGAGCGCACGGAGACCTACATCTGCAACATCGTCAAGTGTCGTCCGCCGAAGAACCGCAACCCCGAGCCCGACGAGGCCGCCGCCTGCCTGAACTATCTGCGGGCGCAAGTGGCGCTGGTGCGGCCGAAGGTGGTGGTGCTGCTGGGCAAGGTGGCCTGCCAGTACACCCTGAACGAGCAGGTGTTCATCACCCGGGACCACGGCCAGTGGTACGAGCGCAAGGGCGTGTGGTTCATGCCCACCTTTCATCCCTCGGCGCTGCTGCGGGACCCCGCCAAGAAGCGGGACGCATGGGAGGACTTTCAGAAGATCAGGGCAAAGCTGACAGAACTATCCGGGGAGTGATGGACATGGAGCGCTTCAGGGCGGAGCTGCGGGCCTTTGTGGACGGCATCTACGAGGGCGAGAAGAAGGTGCTGGTGTTCGGCGAGGGCAGCCGCGGCGCGCGGGTGGCGCTGGTGGGGGAGGCCCCCGGCGAGCAGGAGACCCTCCAGGGGCGGCCCTTCGTGGGCAAGGCCGGGAAGAACCTGGACGAATTCCTGGAGCTCGCGAAGCTGGACCGGGCGGCGCTCTACGTCACCAACACCGTCAAATTCCGCCCCACCAGGATATCCCCCGCGGGCCGGGTGGTCAACCGCCCGCCCACCCAGGAGGAGGTGCGGCTGTTTTTGCCCTGGCTGACGCGGGAGCTCGAGCTGGTGTCGCCTGAGGTGGTGGTCACCCTGGGCAACGTGCCGCTCAAGGCCCTTATGGGCAGAAAGGCCGTCATCGGCGACCTCCACGGCCAGTGCCTCGACCTTAACGGGCGCAGGCTCTATCCCATGTATCACCCCGCGTCCCTCATCTACAATCCCGCGCTCCGGGAGACGTACAGGGACGATGTGGTCCGCCTGGGGGCGCTGCTGAGAGGCGAAGCGTGACCGCCGCCTCTATGCATGGATGTCGGTATAAAAAATAACGATAAGGTCTTGTGCTTTTCTTTGAATTGTGTATAATACATCATGTGATGGCCGTTGACAATCCACGTGCGATGGCATACAATGAAATGGTTCAAATATTTGGGGGGAATGATCATGGCACTGGTAAAATGCCCGCGCTGCGAACTGAATTACATGAATGACACCGACAAAATGTGCTCCGTGTGCCGCCGCGAGGTGCGGGGGGAGACCGAGCAGTTTGAGATGATCGAGCTGTGCTCCGAGTGCGGCGAAAACCCGGTGGTGCCGGGCCAGGAGCTGTGCGCGTCCTGTCTGAAGGAGCAGGCGCGGCGCACCGAGTCCATGGACGACGCCGAGACCATCGAGCGCGAGCCCACGAGCATCGAGATCGACTCCGTGTCCACCATGGACGAGATCCAGCTGGACATCGGCGGCGACCTGGACGACGAGGTGTTCGAGGGAAATCCCGATTTCGTGGACGACGAGGACGAAGATGACGACGAGGACGAGGAAGAGGAAGAATAGGCCTTGGCAGTCTTTGCAATCTCCGATCTGCACCTGCCCGCCCGGGTCAAGCCCATGGACGTGTTCGGAGAGCATTGGAAAAACCACTTTGACCGCATCCGGGCGGACTGGCGGGCGCGGGTCTTGCCCGGGGACCTGGTGCTGCTGCCCGGCGATTTGAGCTGGGCCATGCGGCTGGAGGAGGCCCGGGAGGATCTGGCTTCCATCGCCGAGCTGCCCGGTCAAAAGCTGCTGCTGCGGGGCAACCACGACTATTGGTGGAGCTCCATCGGACGTGTGCGCCGGGCGCTGCCGGAGGGGACCTGGGCGCTCCAGAACGACAGCGTGCTCATCGACGGACGGCTCTACGCCGGAAGCCGAGGCTGGACCATCCCAACGGGGGACGCCGAGCCCGAGGACGTGCGCATCTACGAGCGGGAGCGCCTGCGGCTGGAGATGTCCCTGAAAAACGCCCGGGCAAAGGACCCGGACGCGCCCATCACGGCGATGATGCACTACCCGCCCCTGACCGACGAGCTGACCGGCTTCTCGGACATCCTGGAGGCCTATGGCGTCACCGACTGCGTCTACGGCCATCTCCACGGCGCGGGCCTCTACGGCGCCGTCCGGGGCGAGCGCCGGGGCGTGCGCTACCATCAGGTGTCCTGCGACGGGCTGGAGTTCAAACTGTATCTCCTGTATCCATAAAGGTGTATTATGAAAAAACTGCTTCTGATACTCAATCCCTTTGCGGGACAGCGCAAGGCGAACCGCTTTCTGCCGGAGATACTCCGGCTTTTTCATGAGCACGACTACCGCTGCGAGGTCTTTGTCACCGGGGCCAGCGGGGACGCCACACGCTTTGTGTCGGAGAACGGCGGGGTGTTTGACCTGATCGTCTGCGCCGGCGGCGACGGCACGCTGAACGAGACCATCGCCGGGCTGCTGGCGTCGGGTCATAGCTGCCCGCTGGGCTACATCCCCTGCGGCACCACCAACGACTACGCCGCCAGCATCGGCCTGTCCTCCGACGTGATGCAGGCCGCGAAGGACATCATGGAGGGCGAGGCCGTGTCCTTCGACGTCGGCCTGTTCAACGGGCGCTATTTTGTGTATACCGCCACCTGCGGGGCCTTCGCCAAGGCCTCCTACAGCACGCCCCAGGCCGCCAAGAATGTGCTGGGCCACGTGGCCTACATCCTGGAGGGGGCCAGGGACCTGGGCAATCTGCGGCCCATCCACATGCGGGTGGAGACCGAGGAGTACGATCTGGACGACGACTTCCTGTTCTGCTCCATTACCAATTCCACCTCCGTGGGCGGCATACTGAAGCTGGATACCCAGCTGGTGGCGCTGAACGACGGGAAGTTCGAGGTCACGCTGGTGCGCAACCCCACCACGCCCGCCCAGCTGAGCGCCATACTCTACGGCCTGACCACCATGGACATCCCCAACGAGATGATCCACTTTTTCTCCTCGCCCAAGCTGACCATACGCTGCGACGCGCCGGTGGAGTGGACGCTGGACGGCGAGCGCGAGCCCGAGACCGACGTGGCGATCCTGGAAAACCGCCACGCGGCCATCCGCCTCTGCGTGCCGGGCCACGCCCGCAACAATCCCGTGCTGGCCGCGGACAGCTATGACGAGGAGCCGCTATGAAGGAGAACTACCAGCGCAAGCTGGAAAAGGTGCTGGAGTCGCTGGCCGACCGGGTGGACAGGCCGCGGCTTCTGCTGCACAGCTGCTGCGCGCCCTGCTCCAGCTACGTGCTGGAATACCTCAACCGGGGCTTCGACATCGCCGTGTACTACTTCAACCCCAACATCGCCCCCGCGGAGGAGTTCGAGCGCCGCGTGGCGGAGCAGATCCGGCTGGCGGAGGCGCTGCCCCACGAGGGCCGCATCGAGGTCATACGGGGCGAGTACGCGCCCGAGTTGTTCTACGACGCCGTCCGGGGCCATGAGGACGACCCCGAGGGCGGCGAGCGCTGCGGCATATGCTTTCGCCTGCGCCTGGAGGCCGCCGCGAAGCTGGCCGCGCAGCGGGGCGATGATTTCTTCACCACCACCCTAACCATCAGTCCCCTCAAGGACGCCCAGCGCCTCAACGCCATCGGCATGGAGCTGGCCGAGCAGTATGGCATCAGCTGGCTGCCCTCGGATTTCAAGAAGAAGAACGGCTACAAGCGCTCCTGCGAGCTGTCCGCGGAGTACGGCCTCTACCGACAGGACTACTGTGGCTGCGTGTTCTCGCAGCGGGATGCGATGAAACGTCGGGCGGAGAGAGACGCCGTGAGCGCGGCAGCCCCGGCGCCCCTTTCAGGGGAGCTGGCAGCCGAAGGCTGACTGAAAGCGCGTTCCCTTGATTGACACTGAACCGATGCTTCAACGTATCTATTCAGTTCTGCTGTGATAAGTGGAGATTGTACGTCCCCTTCCAGGGGAGCTGTCAGCCGTTAGGCTGACTGAGAGGTCGTCCCCCGCAGCCTGCCAAATCTCTGTTTGTCACAGGACTGAACAGTTACGCTTCAACAAAACAAATAACGGCGTCTTTTGAAGTCGCCGTTTTTCAGAGAATAATTGTCACCCTATTTACAAATCAAAGTTGACGAAAACCGCTCCCTGTGCTATGGTAGGGGAGGCTGGTCACGGAGGGAAACAGGCATGTCTACGAAGAATGAAGTCCTGTCGGCGTTGATGGCGGAGAGAGAGGCCATCTCGGGGGAGAAGCTCGCGCGGCGGCTGAAGGTGAGCCGAAACTCGGTGTGGAAGGCCATCGAACAGCTGCGCGGGGAGGGCTGCGTCATCGACGCCGTGACCAACCGCGGCTATAAGCTGGTCGCCCTGTCGGACCGAATCAGCGCGCCGGAGATCGAGGGGTTCACCCGCACCCGGGAACTGGGGCGGCATCCGGAGGTCCACGACCGGCTGGACTCCACCAACACCCGCGCCAAGCTGCTGGCGGCGCAGGGCGCGCCCCACGGCTATCTGGTCTGCGCGGACAGCCAGTCCAGCGGGCGCGGGCGCTTCGGCAGGGCCTTCTTCTCGCCGGAGCGCTCCGGGGTATATATCTCCTACATCCTCCGGCCCACACTGCCCGCCGAGCGGGCGGTGATGATCACCTCCATGGCGGCGGTGGCGGTGGCCCGGGCGATCGAAGCGCTGTGCAACGTGAATGTGAAGATCAAGTGGGTCAACGACCTCTACATCGGAGGGCGCAAGACCTGCGGCATACTCTGCGAGGCGGGGCTGGACTTTGAGAGCGGCATGCTGGACTACGTGGTGCTGGGCATCGGCGTCAACGTGGCGCGGATGGACTTCCCCGACGAGCTCAAGACCATCGCAACCTCCGTGGAGAACGAGTGCGGCGTGCACATCTCCCGCAGCCGCCTCATCGCCGAGATCTCCAACCAGCTGGAGGACCTGTGGCCCCAGCTGGAGACCGGGGCCTTCATGGCCGAGAACCGGGAGCGCTCCCTGGTCATCGGGCGGGACGTCACGGTGCTGCGGGGGGACGAGGCTTATCCCGCCCATGTGCTGGACATCGACCCCCAGGGCAGGCTGGTGGTCCGCGCGGAGGACGGCGTGCGCCGCCTCGGGGCGGGGGAGATCAGCCTGAGATTGAACTGAAAGGACGTAATTGCATTGAAAACCAAGGACATGACCCTCATCGCCGTCATGGCTGCGCTGATCTGCGTCGCCGGCCCCCTCTCCATCGCCATCGGACCCATCCCGCTGTCCCTGGCCAGCTTCGCCGTGTACCTGGCGGGCGCGATCCTGGGCTGGAAGAAGGGCACGCTGGCGGTGGCCATCTATCTGCTCATCGGCCTGGTCGGCGTGCCGGTGTTCTCCGGCTTCTCCGGGGGCTTCCAGAAGCTGGCGGGCGTCACCGGCGGCTACCTCATCGGCTACCTGCCCTGCGCGCTGATCACCGGCCTGGGCGCGGGCGAGGAAAAGCCCCGCTGGCTGCTGCCCCTGTGCATGGTGCTGGGCACCGTGGCGCTCTATATCATCGGCACCGCCTGGTTCATGATCCAGACGAAAAACACATTGGCCGCCTCCATGGGCATGTGCGTGATCCCCTTCCTCCCCGGCGACGCCGTGAAGATCATCGCCGCCACCCTCATCGCCATGCCCGTCGGCAAGGCCGTCAGGGCGCAGATGGCGTGAATCAGGGAAAAGGGAACAGGGAAAAGGGGGACGGGAGAACGGCAATGCGTCAATCGCTGGCCCTTTTGCCTGTATTGTGCGGTATTTCCTTAAATGGCGGCTGGCGCTGGCTGACGAATGGCGTCGCAGATTGCTGTTTGACGATCCACACCCCGCTTTTTGGTTTATTATGGGTAACTGTTCAGTCCTGATGTGAAAACGTGTATTTGATGGGCTGCGGGGAACGACCTCTCAGTCAGCCTGACGGCTGACAGCTCCCCTGAAAGGGGAGCCGAGGCTGCCGTGTTGTCGTCCCTCTTGGCTCCCCTTTCAGGGGAGCTGTCGCGCGAAGCGTGACTGAGAGGTCGTTCCCCGTCATCCGGAAACAGTTTTACAGCGGGATGACCAGATACCTTCCCACTTTGTTGATACCCCGAAAAGCAATAAACAGGGAACAGGACAATGGCTGGCGCTTATAGATCATTCGATGCGAATAAGCGCGGCAGCGGCCATTTCTGTTCCCTGTTCCCTTTTCCCTATAAAACTACACCCCAAACTCGAACAGCGTCACCTGGCTGGTCTCGGGGATGTGGTTGAGGCAGCCGGCGAGCTTGAGCTGCTCGACCACGGACTTGGAGACCTTGCGGCGGACCATATCGTCCTGGGAGATGAAGGGTCCGTCGGCGCGGGCGGCCACCAGGGCCTCGGCGGCGGAGAGGCCCACACCGGGGAGGGAATTGATGGGGGGCAATATGCGCCCGTTGACGATCCTGAAGTCGGCGGCCTCGGACTGGTAGATGTCGATGGGCAGCATGTGGACGCCGCGCAGGTTCATCTCGATGAGGATCTCCAATATGGTCATCTCGTCGTCCTTGGTGGCGGTGCGCTCGGACTTTTCCAGAGCCTTGATGTCCTCGATCATGCCCCGCAGGGCCTCCACGTCCTCGGTGCACATGCGGGTGGCGTCGAAGGACTCGGCGTTGCGGTGGAGATAGCAGCAGTAGTACGCCTCCGGGTAGAATACCTTGAAGTAGGCGATGCGCAGCGCCATGGTGACGTAGGCCACGGCGTGGCCCTTGGGGAACATGTACTTGATCTTCTTGCAGGTGACGATGTACCATTCCGGGACGGAGGCAGCGCGCATGGCCTCCTCCATCTCGGGCTTGAGGCCCTTGCCCTTGCGGACGAACTCCATCGTCTTGAACGCCATGGACGCCTCCACACCGTGGGCGATCAGGGCGTTCATGATGTCGTCGCGGGTGCAGAAGCATTCCTTCAGGGGGATGCCCTGGCGCACCAGGTCCTGGGCGTTGCCAAGCCACACGTCGGTGCCGTGACTGAGGCCCGATATGCGGATCAGCTCCTCCATGGTGGAGGGACGGGTCTCCTTGAGCATGCCGCGGACGAAGGACGTGCCGAACTCGGGGACGCCCAGCGTGCCCGTCTCCGCCACGCCCAGCTGCTCGGCGGTCAGCCCCAGCGCCTCGGGGGAGGTGAACAGGGAGATGATCTTGGAGAACACCTCCGGGTCGTGCAGCGGCACCTGCTGTGGCGGTATGCCGGTGATGTCCTGGAGCTTTCTGAGCATGGTCGGGTCATCGTGGCCCAGCACGTCCAGCTTCACCAGCACGTCGTGCATGGAGTTGAAGTCGAAGTGCGTGGTGATGGTGTCGGTGGTCATGTCGTCGGCGGGGTGCTGGATGGGGGTGAACTGGTAGATCTCGTATTCCTTCGGCAGCACCACCATGCCCGCCGGGTGCTGGCCCGTGGTGCGCTTGACGCCGGTGATGCCCCGGGCCAGGCGCTCCTTCTCTGCGTTGGACAGCGACAGATTGCGCTCCTCGGCGTACTTCAGCACGTAGCCGTAGGCCGTCTTTTCGGCGATGGTGCCGATGGTCCCGGCGCGGAAGCAGTATTCCTCGCCGAACAGCTCCTGGATGTAGCGGTGGGCGCGGGGCTGGTATTCGCCGGAGAAGTTCAGGTCGATGTCGGGAACCTTGTCGCCCTTGAAGCCCAGGAACACCTCGAAGGGGATGTTGAAGCCGTCCTTGTTCATCTGCGCGCCGCAGACCGGGCACTTCTTCGGGGGCAGGTCCAGGCCGGTGGTGTAGTTGGGGTCCGGGTTGAACTCGGTGTGCTTGCACTGGGAGCAGGCGTAGTGGGGCGGCAGGGCGTTGACCTCGGTGATGCCCGACAGAAACGCCACCAGGGACGAGCCCACCGAGCCACGGGAGCCGACGATGTAGCCGTCGGACAGGGACTTGGCCACCAGCTTCACGGCGATCATATACAGCGTGGAGAAGCCGTAGCCTATGATCGCGCCCAGCTCCTTGTCGATGCGCTTTTGCACGATCTCCGGCAGCGGGTCGCCGTAGAGGAAGTGTGCCTTGTCGTTGACCAGGGTGCGCAGCTCGTTCTCCGCCTCGGGCCAGAAGGGCTGGAAGGTCTCCTTGCCCTCGGGGTGGGGGATGAAGATCTTGACGTCGCCGATGCGGTCCGCGATGGCGTTCGGATTGGTGATGACCACCTCCCGCGCCTTGTCGCGGCCCAGGTATCTGAACTCCTCCAGCATGTCGTCGGTGGTGCGGAAGTAAAGCGGGGGCTGGGAGTCGGCGTCCTCGAAGCCCTTGGAGGCCAGCAGTATGGCGCGGTAGATGGAGTCGGTGGGGTTCATGAAGTGCACGTCTCCCGTGGCGCACACGGGCTTGCCCAGCTTGTCGCCCAGCTCCACGATCCTGCGGTTTAAGTCCCTGAGACCCTCGTCGTCGGCCACCGTGCCCTCGCGCTTTAAGAAGGCGTTGTTGCCGATGGGCTGGATCTCCAGATAGTCGTAGAAGGATGCGATCTTCTCCAGCGTCTTCTGGTCGCGCCCGTCCAATACCGCCCGGAACAGCTCGCCCGCCTCGCAGGCGCTGCCCACGATCAGCCCCTCCCGGTATTTTGTGATCAGGCTGCGGGGGATGCGCGGGGTGCGGTGGAAGTAGTTCAGATGGCCCTCGCTGATGAGCCGGTACAGGTGCGCCATGCCCACCTGGCTCTCGGCCAGCAGGATGATGTGGTAGGACTGCTTGCCCGGGTCGGTGGGGAAGCAGGTGTTCAGCTCGTCCAGCGTCTGAATGTGCTTCTCCTGCTGGATCTCCTGTACGACCTTCAACAGCAGAAGCGACGTGGCTCGCGCGTCGTGCACGGCGCGATGGGCGTTCAACAGCGAGATGCCCAGCTGCTTGCACATCGTCCCCAGCTTGTGGCTCTTGTTGTGGGGATACTGGTTGCGCACCAGGGCCAGGGTGTCGAGGATGGTGAAGTCGAAGGGAAACCCCGCCTGCCTGAACGCCCTTCGGAAAAAGGACATATCAAAGGAGGCGTTGTGCGCCACCAGCACAGCGCCCTCGCAGAATTTGGCGAACTCGGGCATGACCTCCATGAGCGCGCGCTTGTCCCGGAGCATGGCGGAGGTGATGCCGGTGATCTCCACCACCTTGTCCGAGAACTCCGCCACCTCCACGCCGTGCTCGATGCGCACCGCGCCGATCTCGATGATCTCGTCGGCGTGGGTGTTGAGGCCCGTGGTCTCCACGTCCAGCACCACCCAGGCGCAGTCGTCGATGACCTGTCCGCGGGCGTCCTCCACGATGCCCGCGTCGTCGTCGATCAGATAGCCCTCGCAGCCGGGGATCAGCTTGATGTCGTTCTTCTTGGCCGCGCCGAAGGCTTCGGGGAAAGCCTGCACCACGCCGTGATCGGTGATGGCGATGGCCTTGTGGCCCCACTTCTTGGCCTGCTTGATGAGGTCCGAGGCGGTGGCGCAGGCGTCCATGGTGGAGTAGGTGGTGTGGCAGTGAAGCTCCACCCGCTTCTCCGGGGACTTGTCCTCACGCACGGGCTTCTCCGCGGCCATCAGGTCGTTGACCATCAGCACCATCTCGTGCTTGAAGTCGTCGTAGCGGTAGCTGCCACGGGCCTTGACCCAGCTGCCGGGCCTGAGGGCGTTGGACAGCGTCTCCGCCAGGGCCTGGATGCCGCCCGCGGTCTCCCGGCTGTTCTTGCCGCCCAGGAACAGCTTGCAGTTGACCGAGCCCAGGTAGTCCGTCATGGAGAAGGTGACGATCTTGGTGGCGCCGGTCTTGGTGTCCTTTATGTCGAAGGCGGCCACCTCGCCCATCACGGTCATGCGCCCGATGTCCTCGGTGACCTGGTTCATGGGCACGGGGGTATCGTAGATGTTCTTGCCGAGTATGGCGTCGGAGGGCGCGGCGGCCTTGCGGCGGCCTTCGCCGTTCTCCGCGCTCACCGTCTGGGCCAGCAGCGCCTCGGCGCGCTCGCGCTCCTCGTTGATGCGCTGGATGCGCTTCTCCTCGTCCCCGGTGATCTCGATGCGGGCGGTGGCTTTGATGCCGAACAGGTCGTTGAGCTTGTCCGCCAGTATGCGGTCCACCTTCCGCGCCTTCAGAAACGCCGCGCCCTCCTCCGAGGACACGCAGACAGTCAGCACCCCGTCCCTCAGCGCCCAGCCCTTGCCGTTCCAGTCGATGAAGGGCATGCAGGCGGGACTCTCGTGCTTCACCAGCGATTTCATCACGGGGGAGGCCACCGTCACGTCCTCCAGCACCCGCTCCCGCAGGGCCGGGTATTCCAGCGCGATCTTTACGCCCACGCTGGGAAAGGCAGAGGACATCAGCCGCTCCACCCGGGAAAACTGCGCGTCGTTGAGGATCTCGTCGGCGGCGAAGCGCACGCGCATCTGCCCCGTCTTCTGGGAGATGGTCACCTTGGACAGCCGGAGCCGTCCGGCCAGCGCGGCGTCCTCGCGGGCGATCAGATCGTTCCAAAGCTCTGACATGGCCTACCTCTAACCCCTGTCGCGTATCATCTGTCGGATCTCCTGGATCAGCAGCGCGGCCAGGTCGCCGGACACGGGCCGGGGCGGCTGGTCCTTTACAAACAGCACGCCCTTGCCGCCGCCGCCGCCGGCCACGCCCAGATCGGCCTCGCGGGCCTCGCCGGGACCGTTGACCACGCAGCCCATGACGGCCACCTTCAGCGGCACGCGGATGTCCTGGCACTCCGCGCGCACGCGGCGGGCGATGCCCTCCACGTCGATGCCCGTGCGCCCGCAGGTGGGGCAGGAGATGATCTCCAGACCGTCCCTGCGCAGACCGCAGGCCCGGAGGATGGACAGTCCCGCGGGCACCTCCTGCACCGGGTCCCCGGACAGGGAGACGCGGATGGTGTCGCCGATGCCGTCCAGCAGCAGCGCGCCGATGCCCACCGCCGACTTGACGATGCCCACATCCGCCGTGCCCGACTCGGTCACGCCGATGTGCTGGGGATAGTCCGTCAGCTTCGCGGCCAGGCGGCAGGCGGCCACCATTTTTTGAACGTCCGTGGCCTTAAAGGACAGCACGATGTCCTCAAAGCCCGCCTTCTCCAGCATCCGCGCGTGGTTCAGGCCGCTCTCCACCATGCCCTCGGGGGTGACGCCGCCGTACTTCTGGAGGATGTACTTCTCCACCGACCCGGAGTTTACGCCGATGCGCACCGGCACGCCGTGGGCCTTCAGACAGTCGGCCACCCTGCGCACGTTGGCCTCCCCGCCGATGTTGCCGGGGTTGATGCGCACCTTGGCGATGCCGTTCTCCACGGACTGTATGGCCAGCCGGTGGTCGAAGTGGATGTCCGCCACCAGCGGCACGGGGGAGCCGTCCACCAGCGCGCGCACCGCCCGGGCGCAGGCTTCGTCGTACACGGACACCCGAACGATGTCCGCCCCGGCGGCGGCCATGGCGCGGATCTGGGCAAGGGTAGCTTCGACGTCCCGGGTGTCGGTGTTGGTCATGGTCTGAACGGTCACGGGCGCGCCGCCGCCGATGGCGACGGACCCCGCGTTAACGCGGCGGGTCGGCATGGGTACATATCTCCTTTTGCTGTGATACGATTATTATACAACAAAGCCGCCTGAATTGCACTATCCCGAGGTAAATTTAGCGCGGAACGGGGGTATTGTCAAACCCGGGAAAAGACGGTATAATAGAGGCAGAGACCGATGGGAGGTGCGGCTCATGGCGGAGAAGGACATCGCCGAGAAGATACTGGAGGCCTACGACGACGTGTTTGCCGACATCGTCAACGGGCTGCTGTTCGATGGCGAGGAGATCGTCAGGGCAGACGCGCTGTCGGACCAATCGGCCCGGGCGGCATACAAGGCGGACGGCAAGCTCCGGGAGCACGAGCGTGACGTGCTCAAGCATGTCAATGCCTGTAGCGTTCGCATCGCCAGCGTGGGCTTTGAGAACCAGTCCGCCCCGGACCCGGACATGCCCCTGCGGGTGTACGGCTACGACGGCGCGGAGTACATGGCGCAGACCCGCCGCAAGAACCGCGGCAAGCCCAGGTATCCCGTCATCACGCTGGTGCTGTACTTCGGCTATGAAAAGCACTGGGACAAGCCGCTGAGCATCCATGAGGCGGTGGACATACCGCCCAGGTTCAAGCCCTTCGTACAGGACGTGCGGGTCAACCTGTTCGAGATCGCGTGGCTCACGCACGAGCAGGTCAGGCGCTTCAAAAGCGACTTCAGGATCGTGGCGGACTACTTCGTCCAGATGCGGGAAAAGGGGGATTACGAGCCCAGCCCCGAGAATCTGGAGCATGTCCAGGCCACGCTCCAGCTGCTCAGCGTCATGACGCAGGATCACCGATTTGAAGATGTCTATAACAGCCAGGACCAGGAGGGAGAGGTGAAGAACATGTGCGAGTTCTTGGACAGAGTGGAGAGCCGCGGCATAGAGAAGGGCATAGAGAAGGGCATAGAACAGGGCGCCGAATCGAAGGCCCGTGAGATGGCGATCAACCTGTACCGCCTCGGCATGAAGCCCGAGGAGATCGCCGGGGTCGCCAATGAAACGCTGGAGAAGGTGGAGCGCTGGCTGGAGCTTGCGCCCGTCTGATTAATGGATAAATGAATGGGGGCTGTAAAAAAAGTCCCACGGAAAAGCAGCCAAGCTAGAGACAGCGAGGCTGCTTTGTGGTAGAATGAAGGTGATGAAACAACAAACTACCAAG
>CADCAS010000086.1:14770-17161 GCA_902799465.1 uncultured Eubacteriales bacterium | reverse complement strand
CAGTGCGCTTTTCCTTTTTCTGCCCATGTCCTTACCTCCGTGATATTGTTATTCTATCACAGTTTTGAAGCTATTTACAGAAAAAAGTGAAAAGGCTTACTGCAGGGGTGACCAATGGCCGGCTGCCATCTGCCGGAGAAATACGTTTTTCCCTGCGGGCGGCGCATCGCTGTCCCTGCGTGACCAAGCTATTCCTTTTCCCTTTTCCCTGTTGCCTTTTCCCTTTACGCTCGTTTACCGTATCGGCTGAATGCCCGCCAAACCCAAACGCCATTGCCTAATTTTCCCCGAATATGCTTGACGAATGTTTGCAAACTTGATATGATAGAACCATATAATCTGTTCAAATTGGAGATGTGAACGACATGAGCGAAAATTGTACGCATGATTGCGGGAGCTGTTCCGCGAATTGTGCCAGCCGTGAGGGCAGCGCACCCGACTTTGCCGCCAAGGCCAATGCCCACAGCCGGGTGAAGAAGGTCATCGGCGTGGTCAGCGGCAAGGGCGGCGTGGGCAAGTCCATGGTGACCAGCCTGCTGAGCGTGCTGCTGCGCCGCAGGGGGCTTACGACGGCCATACTGGACGCGGACATCACCGGCCCCTCCATCCCCAAGGCCTTCGGCGTGAAGGAGCAGCTGATGGCCGACGACGAGGGTATCTATCCCGCCGTCAGCGCCACGGGCGTGAAGATGGTGTCGCTGAACCTGCTGCTGCCCAACGAGACCGATCCCGTGGTGTGGCGCGGCCCCGTCATCGCCGGAACTGTCAAGCAGTTCTGGACCGACGTCCGCTGGGAGGACGTGGACTTCATGTTTGTGGACATGCCTCCGGGAACCGGCGACGTGCCGCTGACGGTGTTCCAGTCCCTGCCCGTGGACGGCATCATCATCGTCACCTCCCCCCAGGAGCTGGTGGGCATGATCGTGGAGAAGGCCATGAACATGGCGAAGCTGATGAACGTGCCGGTGCTGGGCCTGGTGGAAAACATGGCCTACTTCCAGTGCGATCAGTGCGGCAAGCGCCACTATATCTTCGGCGAGAGCCACCTCAATGAGATCGCCCTGCGCAACGGCATCGACCTCACCGCGCAGATGCCCCTGGACCCCGCCCTGGCCGCAGCCTGCGACGCGGGACGGGTGGAGATGGCCGAAGCGCCCGGTCTGGAGGCGCTGGCCGAGGCCCTTCAAAAGCTGTGAACACCGCGCGATATACCAATGGCAACCAGGGAGGTTTTCATGAAATATGAAAAGTCCTGCGGCGCGGTGATTTTCAGAAGGACCGATGTGTGGAACGTGCTGCTGATCCGGCACAACAAGGGGCGGCATGTCTCCTTCCCCAAGGGCCATGTGGAGCCCGGCGAGACCGAGAGCCAGACCGCCGAACGGGAAATACTGGAGGAGACCGGCCTGCGGGTTCGGGTGGACAAGCGCTTCCGCGCTGAAAACCGCTACAATATCCGCCCCGATACCCAGAAGCTGGTGGTCATCTTCGCCGCCGTCACCGACCAGGCGGAGATCACCCCCCAGCCCGAGGAGATCGCCGAGGCCGAGTGGGTGCCCGTGGACGAGGCCGATACCCGCCTCACCTACGAGCGCGACCGCCGCATCATGCGCGACGCCTTTGAGCACATCCAGAAATACTCCGGCAGCCGCCGCAGATAAACGACGCGCCCCATTCCGTGAGGGATGGGGCGCATAGCTTTATGCCAGCTGATATTCCTTCAAAAGCTTGTCGCGGTATTCCGCGTCCTTTGTGACGCGGGAAATGTCGTCGATCCTGCCAAGGGCGAGGAGCTTGTCGACGAGGGCGCTCAACTGGACAATGCCTTCTGCGCGTCCTTCCTGGCGCCCTTCCTGGCGTCCCTCTTCACGGGCTTCGGCCTTCAATTCCATATCTCTGACCATGGAAAGCATATACTCACGTCTCCTTTCCTCGCTCTGCTTCACGTGATCGACCGCGTTGGAGAGGACCCGGCTGGCGGGCCCCGAGACGGTCCCTGTGCTGAGGTAATCGAGCAGCTCCCGCAATTCGGCGCTGACGCCCTCCCGCAGGCCCCGGATGTTCACCAGCACCTTGACGGCTCCGTCGCCCAGGCCAAGCTGGGGGACCTCCAGGCAGCGGTTTTCAAAGGTGTAGACGCAGCGGTCCAGCCCGAAGGGATCGAAGCCGCAGATGAAGATCACATAGGACGGGGGCAGGCTCCTGTAGTGCGCGCCGGGCTTGAGGACCTCCTGGTCGATGACGGACTGGTAGTAGCGCATGCGCCTGGGGAGGTCTCGCTTGTCGGTGGTCTGGACACGGCTCACGCATGAATGCGTGAGCCTGTCGCGCAAAATCTGCGGATTTTGCGCGAGGGAAGAAGGGACGCGGAAATTCGCGCCTGACGACACG
>CADCAS010000086.1:8159-14708 GCA_902799465.1 uncultured Eubacteriales bacterium | reverse complement strand
CATGCTTAGGCATTGCCGGTACATGTGATTGAAACAGGTACGATTCGTAACCTTTCTGTAAGATTTCAATCCGTCTTGTCATTCATGCGTGGGCCGTGTATGCCCCCTTTACGTTAACTTCATGGACGTAAAATTAGCAAAAGCCATTGACAACCGGGCGGGCAGCGGCTATAATAGAACGTGTCAGGGGGATAGGCCCCACCGCGTGAGACTTATCCTGGGGTGTGCGTTAGCCTATGCTTTTACCCACAGATTCACAAAAGGATTCCGGGTCGGTTTGCAGATGCCAGGCCACCGTTCGCAGTGGAAGGCAGCAAGCAGCCGCAGGTCTCCGCCCTGCCTGAGCGGCGGGTGAAAAAGCAGAAGCGGACGGCACTCATGGGATATTTTTAGGAGCTCGTCAAGGGCTCCGTTTTTTTGTCCTGCGGGTATCTGTCAGGAAGCTGGGAGTTGAACAGAGGCTGACGCGATCCGATTGAGGACGCGCCAGCCTCTGTTCAACGCTTTACCAAAGGAATAGTGTCAATCCCTGATCCCCCGCGCGGCGTCGCAGATGATCTTGACGCAGGTGTCGTACCCCAGCAAACCGCTGTCGAGGCTGAGGCTATAGTTGCGGGCCTCGCCCCACCGCTTGCCGGTGAACTGCTGGTAGTAGTTGTGGCGGGCTTGGTCGGTGCGCTTCATGGCCTTCTGGATTTCGGAGGGGTTGGTGGAGCCGATGAGCTCGCCGATCCTGGCCGCGCGATGGATGTCGTCGGCGTAGATGAACACGTTCAGCGACTCCACGTTGGCCTCCTCAAGGATATCGTCGGCGCAGCGCCCCAGTATGACGCAGGGACCCTTGTGGGCCAGCATCAGTATGACCTTGCGCTCGATCTCGTGGATGGCCTCGCGGCGGTCGGTGTAGGCGGCGGGGGTGATCCAGCGCCAGATGGCGTCGGCCCGGGAGATCTCCTCCTCCTCGCGCTCCACCACGCCGGCGTCCAGGCCGCTGTCCCGCACGGTGTTGCGGATGATGTCCTTGTCGTAGATCTCGATGCCCAGCTCTTCGGCCACGCGCTTGCCGATGGAGTGTCCGCCCGCGCCGTATTCCCGGCTGATGGTGATGATGTGCATGCACATGCCTCCTCGTGGTTGATGGCCCTATTATAGCACAAAGGGCGGGGGATTGGCTACACCTTTTTATACGACCTTCACGGCTCACGCATGAATGCGTGAGCCTGTCGCGCAAAATCTGCGGATTTTGCGCGAGGGAGGAAGGGACGCGGAAATTCGCGCCTGACGACACGAACATGCACCGGCACAGCCGGTACATGTGATTGAAACAGGTACGATTCGTAACCTTTCTGTAAGATTTCAATCCGTCTTGTCATTCATGCGTGGGCCGTGATACGACCTTCCGCGCCTTTTCCACAAAGCGCTGCTGCACGGCGGGCAGGGCGCCCAGCCCCTCGAGCCGCAGGGCGATGTCAAAGCCCCGGGCCTGCAGGGTGGTCTTCCAGGAGTCTTCGTCCCCGGCCAGGTCGTTCTTGGCGTGATCCCCGGCCACCAGCATCAGCGGCATGAGGGTGAGCCGCCTGCCGGGGACGGCCTCCAGATCGTCCAGTATGCCGTCCAGCCCCAGGTCGCCCTCCACGCAGGCCAGCTTCACGTCGTCGGCCAGCAGCCCCCGCAGGGCGCTGTAGACGGCGTTGGCGCGGTGCTCGGTGCCGTGGCCCATCACCAGCAGCGTGCGGCTCTCCTCTTGAGCGATGCCGTGCAGGAGGTCGGCCATCCATCGCAGATCGTCGTCATTGGCCAGCAGCGGCTCGGATACGGGCAGGCTCCCGGCGGTCTCGAGGAGCCGGTCATACTCCTGGCCGGGGATGATGTGGGTGGAGACGACGGCGATATCGTCACAGCCCTCGCCGCGCAGCCGTTCAAGCGCCTCGGACTCGGTATCCGCCTCGACGCCCCTGGCCCGCAGGCGCTTCACGATCATCCGCGAGGTCCATCCCCGCCGCACCTCCCGGTCCGGAAACGCCGTCCGAAGCGCCGCCTCCACCGGCCGTATGCAGCTTGCCTCCGCGTCCATATGGGTGGTGCCAAAGCTCACCGCGAGCAGTGCCTTTTTCATGTGTCTAACCTTCTTTCGATGTGCGTGTATTCTTATATCTGTTCACTTCTGCCATGATAGACAGGGATTTATTGAATTAGGAATTGGGAATTAGGAATTATGGTATTTATTCAGTCCTGTTGTGATAAATTGGGATTTATCTGGGAGATTGGGGCGGCCAATGGCCGCCTGCCATATACCGATACAATACAGACTACCTGGCGGGCGGCGCATCGCCGCCCCTGCGCAGCCTGGCCATTTATAATTCTTAATTCCTAATTCCTCATTCGACAAATTCCCATTGGCCGCAGGACTGAATAGTTACGAATTATGAACGGTTTAGCTGTGTAGGGGCGGCGATGCGCCGCCCGCCAGGCAGTACATATCGCGTCGGTATTGGGCGTGTCACACATTGGCCGCCCTTACAAGGTGCGGCAGCTACTATTCATTCCTAATTCCTAATTCCCAATTCCTAATTTCCTCCGATTAATCCCTATATGTCGCAGAACAGTTACGTTTTCTTAATGGGTATGCTCACCACCACGTCGATGCGGTCCTCCAGCTCCTCCACGCGGCTTTTGACGGGGACGCCGATGTGGTTGAGCTGGCGGACGGTGTCCATGACGGCGTTGATGATGATGCGGTTGTCCCGGACCACGGGACTGGGCGCGGGCCGCGGCGGGCGGGGCCGGTTGAGCTGGGCCACCCGCTGCTCCAGCAGCCGCACGGTGAGGCGGCCCTCGGCGGCCTGCCGGGCCAGCTCCAGCTGGGCTGCCGGGTCCTCGACGCCGAGGAGCGCGCGGGCGTGGCGCTCGGTGAGGTCGCTGCGCCGCAGCGCCTCCCGCACCGCCGGGGGCAGCTTCAACAGCCGCAGCCGATTGGCCAGCGCCGAGGGGCTCATGGACAGGCTGGCGGCCAGGCGCTCCTGGGTGATGGGATAGGCGTCCAGCACCCGCCGGCAGGCCTCGGCCTCGTCCAGGAAGTGGAGCTGCTCCCGCTGGAGGTTCTCCACCAGGGCGATGAGGGCGCTGTCGCAGTCATCCGCGGCCAGCACGATGGCCTCGGCGCTGGAGCGCCCCAGCCGCCGAAGGGCCTCCACCCGCCGCTGCCCCGCGATGAGCTGATACCCCGACCCCGCCGCCCGCACCAGCACCGGCGAGAGCTGCCCGTGCCGCCGGATCGACGCCGCCAGACGGGCCACCGACTCGTCGCTCAGCAGCCTCCGCGGCTGGTCCGGGTTGGGAGCGATGGCGTCCAGCGCGATCCGCGCCACCGCGCGTGCTTTCGGTTGCGGCTTGAACAAGGGGAGACCTCCTGTGGAAGAGAGTGCTTTGCTGGCAATATATATTCGGGAGCACAGCACAATAATACCGGGAGGGGAGGCCGTAGTTCAGGCAATGGGCAACAGGCAACAGGCAACAGGCATTAGTCGGGTTGGCGGCGAAGGCAGCGTTTTCTGTCACGGTCTTCACATCCGCAACCATGGCGCCCTTGCGGATGCCGTCTGCCGGGCATGGGCGATACGACAAAGCTCTGCGGTTTCATATCAAGGCTGCGCCGTAATCCCTAATGCCTTCATTTCTCCCTCTCCTCCTCGATCCACCGCCGGCGGCCCTTTTCCCACGTGCGTTCGGAGACGATATAGCGGGGCCGGCGCTTGGTCTCCATGTAGGTCTTGCCCACGTACTGGCCGATGACGCCGAGGCTGACGAGCTGTATGCCGCCCAGCAGACAGACGATGCAGAACAGGGAGGCCCAGCCGTGGACGGTCTGGCCGAGGATGACCTTGACCACGGCCCACAGCGACGCGATCAGCCCCAGCAGGCTGAACCCTACCCCCACGCCGGTGATGAGGCTGATGGGCTTGACGGACAGGCTGGTGATGCCGTTGAAGGCCAGGGCCAGCATCTTGCCCAGGGGATAGTGGCTCTCCCCGGCCAGCCGCTCGCGGCGCTCGTAGTAGACGCAGGTGGACTTGAACCCCACCAGCGGGAACATGCCCCGCAGGAAGATGTTGGCCTCGCCGAAGTCGGCGAAGTGGCGCAGCACCAGGCTGGACACCAGCCGGTAGTCGGCGTGGTTGTAGACCACCTCCGCGCCTAAGCCGTTCATCAGCCGGTAGAAGCCCTGGGCGGTGGTGCGCTTGAACCAGGTGTCGGTGTCCCGCCGGGAGCGCACGCCGTAGACCACCTCGCAGCCGTCCAGATAGGCGTCCACCATGGCGTCCATGGCGTCGAGGTCGTCCTGGCCGTCGCAGTCGATGGAGATGGTGATGTCGCAGCGGTCCATGGCCTCCATCAGCCCCGCCAGCACCGCGTTCTGATGTCCCCGGTTGCGGCTGAGACACACGCCCAGCACCCGCGGGTCCTTCTCGGCCAGCGCGCAGATCAGTGCCCAGGTGGCGTCCTTCGAGCCGTCGTTGACGAACAGGATGCGGCTGGACGCGCTGACGCGCCCGGAATCCACCAGCGCCTCCAGCTTTTTCAGGAACATCGGCGCCGTCACCGGCAGCACCGCCTCCTCGTTGTAGCAGGGGATGACGATATAGAGGATGGGCTTTGCGGACATGGTATCACCTCCATATATTGAAGGGAACAGGGAAAAGGGAAAAGGAGAAGCCGCTGCCGCCCTTTCTGTTGTTTATCCCGGCGTTCGGGGGCGGCAGCCGCTGTTCCTTTTCCCTTTTTGCTTATCGGTGTTTTCTGAAATCAGAAATCACATTTTGCTTCCAGCCACGCGGGCAGGTCCTTGATGGCGACGATCTCCTGCTGCATGGTATCGCGGTCGCGGACGGTGACGTTGCCGGTCTCGGCGGTGTCGAAGTCCACGCAGATGCAGTAGGGGATGCCCGCCTCGTCGGCGCGGCGATAGCGCTTGCCGATGGAGCCGGTCTCGTCGTAGTCGCACATGAACTTCTTGGAGAGCATGGCGTACAGCTCGCGGGCCTGGTCGCCCAGCTTGTTCTTCTGAAGCGGCATGACGGACACCTTGTAGGGCGCCAGCGCGGGATGCAGATGCAGCACCACGCGGGTGTCGCCGCCCTCCAGCTCCTCCTCGTCGTAGGCGTTGCACAGGAAGGCCAGCACGGCGCGATCCACGCCCAGCGACGGCTCCACGCAGTAGGGGATGAACTTCTCGTTGGTGGTGGGGTCCAGATACTCCATGGACTTGCCGGAGTGGTTCTGATGCTGGGTCAGGTCGTAGTCGGTGCGGTCCGCCACGCCCCACAGCTCGCCCCAGCCGAAGGGGAACAGGAACTCGAAGTCCGTGGTGGCCTTGGAATAGAAGGCCAGCTTCTCGGGCTCGTGGTCGCGCAGGCGGAGGTTCTCCTCCCTGATGCCCAGGCTCAGCAGCCAGTTCTTGCAGAAGGCGCGCCAGTAGTTGAACCATTCCAGGTCCTCGCCGGGCTTGCAGAAGAACTCCAGCTCCATCTGCTCAAACTCGCGGACGCGGAAGATGAAGTTGCCGGGGGTGATCTCATTGCGGAAGGACTTGCCGATCTGGCAGATGCCCGCGGGCAGCTTCTTGCGGGTGGTGCGCATGGCGTTCTGGAAGTTGACGAAGATGCCCTGGGCGGTCTCGGGGCGCAGGTACAGCTCCGCGGCGGAGTCCTCGTTGACGCCCTGGAAGGTCTTGAACATCAGGTTGAACTGCCGGATGCCGGTGAAGTCCTTCTTGCCGCAGACGGGGCAGACGATGTCGTGCTCGGCGATGAAGCTCTCAAGCTCCTGGTTGGTCCAGCCGTCGCCGGTCTCCTCGCCCTTGGTGAAGTCCTCGATGAGCTTGTCGGCGCGGAAGCGGGCCTTGCAGGCTTTGCAGTCCATCAGCGGGTCGTTGAAGCCGCCGACGTGGCCAGACGCCACCCACACCTCGCGGTTCATCAGGATCGCGCAGTCCAGACCGGTGTTGTAGGGGCTTTCCTGCACGAACTTGCGCCACCAGGCCTTTTTCACGTTGTTCTTGAACTCCACGCCCAGCGGGCCGTAGTCCCAGGTGTTGGCCAGGCCGCCGTAGATCTCGGAGCCCGCGAAGATGTAGCCGCGGTTCTTGCACAGCGCGACCAGCTTGTCCATCGTCAGTTTCGCCATAGCGCATACCCTCTTTATCGTATTAGTCTTTCTGCATTAGGGTATCAGATTTTGGCGGGTTTTTCAACCTGTATATGTTAAAACTGGAATGAGGGAAAAGGGAACAGGGAAAAGGGAAAAGGGGAACGAGGGAACAGGGAACAGGGAGCAGGGAACAGGGAACAGGGAACAGGAATGGCCGCTCCCTCAGTCTGGCCTTTGGCCAGACTGAGGGAGTCCATCCCGGGGGACATAGAGATGCGACGGGCAGGGAACGGGGCTGGTGCCGCACGGCCCACGCATGAATGACAAGACGGATTGAAATCTTACAGAAAGGTTACGAATCGTACCTGTTTCAATCACATGTACCGGCTGTGCCGGTGCATG
>CADCAS010000086.1:0-8106 GCA_902799465.1 uncultured Eubacteriales bacterium | reverse complement strand
TTCGTGTCGTCAGGCGCGAATTTCCGCGTCCCTTCTTCCCTCGCGCAAAATCCGCAGATTTTGCGCGACAGGCTCACGCATTCATGCGTGAGCCGTGGCTGGTGCCGCTCGGGCGCTTGACATTCGGTGAGGGAGCGATTACACTGTAGAGGATGAATGAATGATTACGACGGGGATGATACCATGGCTAAGAAGAAGAGACGCAATACGAGGTCGGCGGAGCGCATCTCCGCGCTGATCCTCGTCTTGGCGTTTATGGCGATGAGCTTTGCCGCGGGGTGGTATTTCGGGGTGCGCTCCACGAAGTACCGGGGCGAGGTGCTGCTGGTGAACGACAAGAACCGGCTGTCGGCGGACTACGTGCCCGAGGGGCTGGTGAACCTGTATCAGAACCGCCACTCCTTCCGCCTGGCCAGCAGCGAGATCACGCTGACCCGGGAGACCTACGAGGCCGCCGAGAGGATGTTCCACGCGGCGGAGGAGGCGGGGGTGAACGGCTACATCATCACCAGCGGCTACCGCAGCTACCACCGCCAGGAGGAGGTCTACGCCCAGTCCGAGCCGGGCAAGGCCCAGACCCCTGGCGCGAGCGAGCACCAGACCGGCCTGGCCTTCGACGTGACCACCGAGACGCCCAACGGCTTCGAGTCCACGCCGCAATACGCCTGGCTCAGTCAGCACGCCCACGAGTACGGCTTCATCCAGCGCTACCCCGCCAACAAGGCCGACATCACCGGCATCTCCTACGAGCCCTGGCACTACCGCTACGTCGGCGAGGAGGTCGCAACCCAGATCCACAAGACCGGCATGACGCTGGAGGAGTTTGTGGAGAGAAACAGGTGAACCTGTGTTGCGTTGATATGACAAATTCAATGAATTGGGAATTGGGAATGGTTGTACAAATCCTTCGGATTTGGTAACTGTTCAGTCCTGTGACAAACAGAGATTTGGCAGGCTGCGGGGGACGACCTCTCAGTCAGCCTTGGTCGCCGACGAAGTCGGTGACTGAGAGGTCGTTCCCCGTTGCCTCGGACAATCTCCACTTATCACAGCAGAACTGAATAGATACCGGATTTGTTTGATTTAAACGATACATGTAGCGTTCATACGATTGTCAGGGCTTTTCTATAAAAAGAAATCCGAAGGATTTCAACTTTCATTCCCAATTCCCAATTCCCCATTCCCAATTAAACAAATCGTTTCAGAACAGATTCACCACCCTCGCCGCCTCGGTGATCCGCAGGCGCTCGAGGTCTGCCGCAAGGGTCGCGCTGGCGCGGAGAAACTCCGCGCGGGCGTGGTTTTCAAGGCACTGACGGGCGTCGTTCATGGCGCCCTGGATGTCGGAGAGGGCGTCGTGGGAGGTCACCAGCTCGAGCCACCGCCCGTCCTCCCGCCAGACCGAGATCATGGCCTCCACCCGCCGAAGCGCGCCCGCGGTGTCCCCCAGCCGCGCGGCGCGCTCCGCTTCCTGCCGGAGTTCATCCGCGCGTCCCACGGCCCCGGCCACCGCCCGCGTGCCGCCGAGGCACACCGCCAGCGCCAGCAGCAGCACCACCAGGGCGGTCAAAAGCGTTCTGCGCATACATGTATCCCCTTCTTCACCATTTTACGCTCCCCGCCTCCATCGCCCTGAACCGCAGCACGCCGCCGCGCTTGAGCTGGAGGGTGAGGTTCCCGGCGGTGTCCAGGGCGGCGAGGTAGACCTTTTCGGGGGATAGGCCCCGGTCAGACAGCAGCTGTTTAAGCCACGCCGCGTCCCGCCCGGAGCGCTCCAGATTGGCCGACTGTACCCGCCCGTCCAGGATCAGCATCAGCGGCAGGCCCTCGTAGCCGACCTCAACGCCCAGCTCCTGCGTGCCGGGGGCGCGGTGGCGGCTGTCGGGGAAGGCGGAGATGGTCCCGTTGGCCTCCACGATGGCGGTGCCCACCTTGGTGAGGTCGAGATAGCCCGCGCCGCGCAGGCCCTCCAGCAGGTCGGACAGGCTCAGGCACAGCTTGTCCAGCGCGTCCCGGTCCACCACGCCCCGCTGGATGACCACGGTGGGCTTGCCAGACACCACCGCCCGCACCCCGTCGAACCGGGCCGACAGCGCCGACACCAGCGAGTGCACCACAAACATCGCCGCCACCGGCAGAAGCCCGTTTAAAAGAGGGACCGACACGCTCTCCATCGGGGCGGAGATCACGTCCGCCAGCAGTATGGTCATGGCCAGTTCGAAGGGCTGAAACTCGCCCAGCTGCCGCTTGCCCAGCCCCCGCATCACCAGTATCATCGCCGCGTACAGCACCGCGCCCCGCAGAAACAGCGTAAACATCCCATCAACTCCCGTTCTCATTTTGCCCCGCCCCGCCAAAAACATGCGCCTTCCCGCATTGTCCCATTTTTGCCCTTGCTTTATCGGACGATTCGAGGTATTATGATAGGTGGGATAATTCGTAATAATGGTTTGGTTGCTTTGACAAATTGAAAATTGAGAACGGAAATGGACAATGATGGTGCAAATACTGCGGATTTGTTTGACTAAAACACTGTTTGCAGCGCTGTACCGCTTATTCATGCCATTGAAATCAAAGAAATCCGTGAGGATTTCTACAAGCATTCTCCATTCTCCATTTTTCATTCTCAACTCATCAGATCCTGCTTCCCTTCAGGACTGAATGCTAATGGATAACAATGCGCCGCCCCGCGCGGGCAGGGAGGTCTGGTTATGGAATTCTTCAATGATCTGAGCAAGCGGTTTTCCAGCGTGGCCAAGTCCGTCACCGAAAAGACCAAGGACAGCGTGGAGGTCACCCGCATCGCCAGCGACCTGCGGATACAGAAAAACGCCCTGGAGCAGCTCTACACCGAGCTGGGCAAGGCGTGCTATGCGCTGCGGATGGGGGAGGGGGACTCGGAGCAGGCCGAGCAGCTCTTCGGCCGCATCCAGCGCGGCCGCGCCCGCATCGACGAGCTGATCGCCCAGCGAGACGCCATCCGGGACGTCCGCCGCTGCCCCTCCTGCGGCGCGGTGATGCCCAGGGAGGCCCGCTACTGCTCCAGCTGCGGCAAGCGCATGCCCGAGGACGACCCCAAGATTACGCTGGACGACCCCGCCGACTGCGACTATTGCCCCGACTGCGGCGCCCAGCGCAGCCCCAGCGAGCGCTTCTGCACCGTCTGCGGCCGCCCCTTTGAGGCCGCCGCCCCCGCCGGGGACACTTCCGCCCCCGGACCCGCCGACGAAACTCCCGAGATCAATCCCGAGGAGCCGGAGGAGACGGTGGAATGATGGGATTTGTCGGGCAGAGCCCGACAAATTCAGGGAGTAGGGAGTAGGCAGTAGGGAGTAGGGAGAGTTACGGCAAAGCCTCTGACTTCTACTGAAAACGTCACATTTTCCTGGGGTTCCGGGGATGCTTGATGATCTTCATTCCATTGGAACGCCGTTCAGCTGCCGTTCTCCCCTACTCCCTACCGCCTACTCCCTGCTCCCTGAATCCCATTTTATCTGCAAGACATAACAGTTCCAATACAGACTCAACCAATGACGCCAGATTCGGAGGAATACCCATGCAGCAGCCCCCCAACGAACGCCGCGATACCCCGCCGCGGCAGAACGGGACGTCCCGGCGGCCTGTGAACGGACAGCGGCCCGCAAGCGGTCAAAGGCCGGCGGGTCAGGCACGACCTGTTGGCAACCAACGGCCCGCGGGTCAGGCGCGGCCCGCCAGCGGACAACGGCCCGCGGGTCAGGCGCGCCCCGTCAGCGGCCAGCGGCCCGCATCCAGCCAGCGCCCCGTGAATCAGGCGCGGCCCGTCGGCGGCCAGCGGCCCGCGTCCGGCGGTCAGCCGCGCCGGCCCATGACCCGGCAGGAATACGAGGCGATGCAGCGCCAGCGGCAGCTGCAAAATCTGCGCAGCTACGGCATACTGGCCGCCATCGCGGTGGCGCTGATCGTGGCGGTAGTGCTGATCCTGCGGCCCCGTCCCGCGAACGACACCTCGGTGGAGATGGTCAACGCCTCCTCCCAGACGGTGAGTTCGTCGGGCGTGGGGGTGAACCTGGACGATCCCCGTGACGGCGACAGCGGCGTGTCGCTCTCGGCAAATGCCCCGCTGCCCACGGTGACCCCCGTGCCCACGCCCCGCACCGGCGGGCTGCGCTCGGCGCACATGCGGGTCATCGGCGATGTGATGGTCTGCGAGAGCCAGCTGAAGGCCTATAAATCCACGGGCTACGACTTCCACCCCGAGTTCGACTACATAGCCGACATGCTGAAAAACGCCGACTACACCATGGCCAACATGGAGGGCACCGTCGGCAAGTACAACGACAAGGGCTATTCCGGCTACCCGCTGTTCAACTGCCCGGAGACCATCCTGGAAGCGCTGAAGGACAGCGGCGTGGACTTTTTGACCCTGGCCAACAACCACATGCTGGACCGCTGGTTCAACGGCGTGAAGAACACCGTCAACTGGGTGCGGCAGTACGGCTTCAACTATGTGGGCGCGTACCTGTCCCCCGAGGAGCGCAGCACGCCGGTGATCTACGAGGTCAACGGCATCCGCATCGGCTTCGTGGCCTATACCCACACCACCAACACCCAGGAGAAGGTCTCCGACGCCGACGCGGTGGAGTACGGCGTGCCCTACCTCTACAAGGCCGACATCGAGGCTGAAATCAAGCGCCTGAAGGACGCCGGGGCCGAGGTGGTCATCGCCTTCCCCCACTGGGGCAAGGAGTACGTGCGGGAGCCCGACGACAACCAGAAGAAGTACGCCAAGAAGCTGGCCGCCGCCGGCGCGGACATCATCCTGGGCAGCCACTCCCATACCGTGCAGCCGATGGGCTACCAGTCCGTCACCGACGCCAACGGCCGCACGCGCCAGGTGTTCGTCATGTTCTCGCTGGGCAATTTCCTCAGCGACCACGTGCTCCAGTACACCGACGGCGGTATCATCGTGGACTTCACCATCAACGAGAATGCCGACGGCACCTTCACCTGCGACAACGTGGGCTACATCCCCACCTACTGCTGGCAGCCCACCGAGGGCGACGCCCGGGTGCTGCCCTCCGGCAAGTACCTGGAGAAGGGCCCAGCGGGCATGACCGACGAGGCTCACGCCCGCCTGGTCCAGACCTACCAGGAGATCACCGAGGCCGTGGGGAGTCAGTTCCCGGTGCTGGAAGGGTAAAAACAATTGGGAATTGGGAATGGGGAATTGGGAATTGGGGCTGGCGGAAGCCAATCGCTGTAATTCCTGATTCCCCGGTTTTTTTATTGAGTGGAGAGTGGAGAGTGAAATAGCGAGCTGGCGCTGTCCACGCGCCACTTCCAGATAAGGAGGCGACAGACATGCGTATCGCGGAGCGCGCACATGCCAAGATCAACTGGGCGCTGAACATCGTGGGGCGGCGGGGGGACGGATATCACCTGCTGGACATGGTGATGCAGTTCATCGCTCTGGGGGACGACATGGTCTTTGAGGACGCGGCGGCGCTGACGTTGACGGTGAACGGCAGGCCCGACCCGGAGCCGGAGCGGAACCTGGTGATGAAGGCGGCGCGGGCGCTTCAGGGCTATACGGGAACGCGGCGCGGAGCGGCCATATCGCTTAAAAAAAACGTCCCCACACGGGCGGGGCTGGGAGGGGGCAGCGCGGACTGCGCCCTGACCCTGCGGGCGCTGGACCGGCTGTGGGGGCTTGAGCTGTCGGACGAGGAGCTGCTTCAACTGGGGGCAAGGCTGGGCGCGGACGTGCCCTTCTGCCTCACCGGGGGACTGGCCCGGGTGCGGGGCATCGGGGAGCGGCTCGATCCCATCCCAGCCGGGGACCCCATCCCGCTGACGCTGGTCACCCCCGGCGGCGGCCTGTCCACCGCGGAGGTGTTCGGCCTGTTCGACCGGGGCGGCTACGTGCCCGTCAGCCTGGACGCGCAGGCCCTGGCTGACGCCGTGACCCGCCGCGACCTGCCCGCCATCGACGCGCTGGCCGTCAACGCCCTCACCGCGCCCGCCGTCGCCCTGATGCCCGAGATCGCCGAGACCATGGCCCGACTCCGCGCCGCCGGCGCCCGGGCCGTCCTCATGACCGGCAGCGGCTCCACCGTCGTCGGGGCCTTCGACGCGATGGAGCAGGCGCAACAGGCCGCACAAACCCTCCACGGAGCCATCGTCACCGCCACGTGCGGGGAGACGGACACGCTAAATTGATAATTGAGGTAACTGTTCAGCTCTGCGACAAACAGAGACTTGGCAGGCTGCGGGGGACGACCTCTCAGTCAGCCTAACGGCTGACAGCTCCCCTGGAAGGTTCAGGGGAGCTGTCGCCGACGAAGTCGGTGACTGAGAGGTCGTTCCCCGTTGCCTCGGACAATCTCCACTTATCACAGCAGAACTGAATAGATACAAATTGAGAATGGAAAATGGAGAATGGAGAATGGTGGTACAAATCCTGCGGATTTGTTTGATTAAACACTGTAAGTGACGCTGCGACGCTTATTTGCGGTCTTTTTTAATCAAAGAAATCCGTAATGAGTTTCCACATCCATTCTCCATTTTCCATTCTCCATTCAAACCGGTCCCGGTATATCGCACAAAAAGACAGGCGCTCGCGTGAGCGCCTGTGAAGTGCTTTACCCCTGCACGAACTCGATGAAGGCGCGGACCTCTTCGAGGGTGCGAAGCTTGACGGTGTACATGTAGCGTCCCATCTGGGGCCAGTTCATGGGGGGCATCTCCTCCTGCATGACCATATCCTGGCCGTAGCAGATCATGATGTCGTCGTGGGAGCGGGTGTAGGTGTGGCCGTCCTTGCGGCTGGCGTAGACGCAGTAGCAGTGCTCCCAGGGCTCGGGCAGGCGGCGGGCGTCGAAGGTCACCATGTCGGCGTAGATCTGGTAGACGTCGGTGGAGTGGGCGAAGTCCATCATGTCCGGGGTGTAGCCGCCGGCGGGGCGCATGTTGACCTCCAGGGCCACGAAGTCGCCCACGCCGCCCAGGCCCTTGCGGGGCTTGGTGAGGCGGAAGAACTCCAGGTGCACGAACCGCCGATCCACGCCGAACACCTTCACCGTCCTGCGGCCCAGCGCCCGCAGGCCCTCGGGGACCTCGGGGCAGGTGTAGTACATCAGGTCCAGGTCCTTGACCACGATGTCCATCACCGGAGGCCACACCGTCATGCTCTCGAACAGAGGCTCGCACCGGGAGTCCAGTATGGCGTCGTAGGAGCAGATGTCGCCCTCGATGAACTCCTCCATCACGTAGGGCACGGCGGGGAGGCTGGCGTAGAAGCGCTCCAGGTCCGCGTCGTTCTCCAGCTTCCAGGTGTCGGTGGCGCCCACGCCCACGTCGGGCTTGACGATGACGGGATAGCCCACCTCGCCGATGAAGGCCCGCGCCGCGTCCAGGCTGCTCACCACGTGCTGCCGCGCCGTGGGGATGCCCGCGTCCAGATAGAGCTTCTTCATCAGGGACTTCTCCTTGATGAAGCCGATGCGGTCGCTCTGTATGCCGGTGGTGACGTTGAAGTCCTTCCGCAGCCGGGCGTCCTGCTCCAGCCAGTATTCGTTCATCGACTCGATCCAGTCCACCTTGCCGTACTTGAAGGCGAAGAAGGCCACCGCACGGTAGACCTGATCGTAGTCCTCCAGGCTGTCCACCCGGTAGTATTCCGTCAGCGCGGCCTTCAGCGGGGCCTCCAGGCCGTCGTAGGGCGCGTCGCCGATGCCCAGCACGTTGACGCCGTTGCGCTTCAGCCGGTCGCAGAACTGCCAGTAGGTGTGGGGAAAATTGGGTGAAATGAAGATGAAATTCATGGCGATACCTCCGTTATGGACCTGTACTTCAATTATTCGTACAGAGTGCGCAGGATGAATACGTCAGTGCAAGGCGGAGGAGGGAGGCGTGCCGGGGCACGTTGACCGACGACAACGCAGCAATGGCGGATTCAGACAAGCAGAATGTATGAATTATTGTATTTATTCAGTCCTGTTGTGATAAACTGGGATTTATCTGGGAGAATTAGGAATTAGGAATGAGGAATTAATAGCAGCTGCCGCGCGTTGTTGGGGCGGCCAATGGCCGCCCGCCATATACCGATACAATACAGACTACCGG
>CADCAS010000085.1 GCA_902799465.1 uncultured Eubacteriales bacterium | reverse complement strand
GTGTACTGATATTATACAGCAAAAGTGGAGAAAAATCAGTTGATAAATGTATCGAATTCACTTGTATTTGCAGGCTTTCTCGTCTTTTACAAGTGACTAACATACATATTTTTAAGGAGGAAACGAAAATGATGAACACTGACAACATCGAGAACAACATCGTGGAGCTTTCTGACGCCGAGCTGGAGTCCGTCTCCGGCGGCACCAAGTACATCACCGGCGATTCTGGCAAGTCCAACGTCCGCACCGGCCCCGGCCGCGACTATCGCTCCATCGGCGTGCTGCATCGCGGCGAGGAGGCCCGCTATCTGGGCAAGACCGCCACTGACGAGCGCGGCGTGGTCTGGTACAAGATCCGTTGGGACGGCCGCGACGCCTGGGTCAGCTCCATGTACACCCGCAAGATCAGCTACTGATCGCAACCATTGAGCATGGGGAATGGGGAAGTCAGATGAAATCCCCATTCCCCATTTTATATTCAACGGATAAACCGGGATTTGGCTGGAAGAATTAGGAATTAGAAATTAGGAATTAGGAATGAATCGCAGCTGCCGCGCGTTGTAGGGGCGGCAGCCCCGCTCAATAACGAGTCAATACGTACAGCCTGGCGGGCGGCGCATCGCCGCCCCTACGCAGCCAAGCCATTTTAATTCCTAATTCCTAATTCCCAATTCCCAATTCATTAAATCCCCATTTCTCACAGTGACCAAACCTTTTTCATAGGACCTCAGGGGGTGTGGGTATGCCATTTGAAATCGTCAGGGACGACATCACGAGGATGCGGGTGGACGCCATTGTGAACGCGGCGAACCGTTCGCTGCTGGGCGGCGGCGGCGTGGACGGCGCGATCCACAGCGCCGCGGGGCCGCAGCTGCTGGCGGAGTGCCGCACGCTGGGCGGGTGCGAGACGGGGCAGGCCAAGCTCACCGGGGGCTACCGGCTCCCGGCGAAGTACGTCATCCACACGGTAGGCCCCATCTGGCGCGGCGGCGATCACGGCGAGCGCGACCTGCTGTCCGCGTGCTACCGAAATTCCCTGGCGCTGGCGCTGGAATACCGCTGTGAGACCGTGGCCTTCCCGCTGATCTCCGCGGGAGCCTACGGCTATCCCAAGGACCAGGCCATGGCCGTGGCGGTGGAGGCCATCAGCCAGTTCCTGCTGGAGCACGACATGACGGTCTATCTGGTGGTGTTCGGGCACACGGAGTTCCTCACGGGGAAGAAGCTGTTTCGGGACGTGCAGGAGTACATCGACGACGTGTACGCCGAATCCCATGTGAAGAAGAACGTGGAGCGCACGCGCGGACAGCTGTGGCAGCGGGACGAGGCGGCGGCCCTGCAATACGACCAGGGGCTGGATGCGTTCTGCGGCGATTCGGCCCTGCCCTCCCCCGCCGCCGCGCCCGACTGGGACCGTCTGCTCCAACAGACCGACGAGGGCTTCTCCGAGGCGCTGCTGCGGCTCATCGACCGGAAGGGCCTCACCGACGCCCAGTGCTACAAGCGGGCAAACGTGGACCGGAAGCTGTTCAGCAAGATCCGCTCCAACCCCGCCTACCGCCCCAGCAAGCCCACGGCCTTCGCCTTCGCCGTGGCCCTGGAGCTGTCCCTCCCCGAGACGAAGCGCTTCATTGCCAAGGCCGGCTTCGCCCTGTCCCACAGCAGCAAGTTCGACATCATCCTGGAATACTTCATCAGGCACCACATCTATGACGTCTATCAGATCAACGAGGTGCTCTTCCAGTTCGATATGCCGCTGCTGGGGTCGGGGATGAACTGAGCATGCAGAAAGCCCCACCCGCGCATATGCGGATGGGGCTTTCTCGTCGGTCAACGTGCCCCGGCACGCCTCCCTCCTCCGCCTTGCACTGACGAATTCATCCTTCGCATTCTGTATGAATAATTTCTGCACGGCTCCTTAGAGCGCTGCAACAGTTCAGTCGGAGACTCCTTCCGACCCGCTACGCGGCCCACCTCCCTCAAAGAGGGAGGCTTTTGGGTACTGAAATGGCATGCGCTCTAAAAGGCTCCCTCTCCGAGGGAGCTGGCTGGCCGACAGGCCAGACTGAGGGAGTCATTCCCGAGCGACTGAATCGTTACAAAGAGCTTTACCACAGATTGGTCGCGCCGGATTCCTCGCCCTTGACCCAGTAGGCGGCGTTCTGATCCACGCGCACATAGACCCTGTCCACGGGGCCAACCTTCGTCAGGATCTCCGCCACGTCGATCTCTCCGCCCATGGGGGACTGGATGATGACCTGGGCGGCCTTCTTGGTGGGCTGCTCCTCTTTGGCGGCCTTGGCTTTCTTCGCGGGGGCCTTCTTGGCGGGCTCGGCCTTCTTCGCGGGCTCAGCCTTTTTCGCGGGCTCGGCCTTCTTCGCGGGCTCGGCCTTCTTCGCGGGCTCGGCCTTCGGCTTGCGGGCCTTCTTCGCCGGCTTCTCCTCCACGGGCGCGGGCGCCTCGCCCAGGGTCACGCCATACAGCTCCTTCAGCTTCGCGGCCACGGCGGCGCTGGGCTCCCGCTTGCCGTACTCATACTGGCGCTCGGAGGACACGCTGATGCCGAGGGCCGCGGCCAGCTCGGCCTGGGACAGCTTCTGGGAGAGTCGGAATTCCTTGATGGTCATGGGTATCAATCCTTTCCAGTTTATAGTATATCCCACTGATACCATTATACAGGAGATGCGCCGCGGTGTCAATGATGGGATGGCGGGGAGGAGTTTAGGGAAATTGGGAATTGGGAATTCATGTAGAAATCCTTACGGATTTCGTAACTGTTCGGTTCTGCGACAAACAGAGGAGCTGTCGCCGACGAAGTCGGTGACTGAGAGGTCGTTCCCCGTTGCCTCGTACAATCTCCACTTATTACAGCAGAACTGAATAGATACCGGATTTCTTTTATTGAAATAATCCCAACAATCGTTTGACCGCTTCTTCTATAGCTAAATCAAACAAATCCGAAGGATTTGCACCATCATTCCCAATTCCCAATTCCCAATTCCCAATTATATAAAAACAGCTGCGTCTGACCGTGAAAAAGCGCCTCAGGGTCTTTCCAACTCCCGTCATGCGTGCTATACTGGAGGGGAAGGGGGCGGGGATCATGGTGGACCATGCGGCGCTGGCGAGGGAATTGTTCCTTGAGGGGTACAACTGCGCCCAGTCGGTGTTCTGCGCGTTTTGCGATATGACGGGGCTGGACCGGGAAACCGCGGCGCGGCTGGCGTCCTCCTTCGGCGGGGGGATGGGGCGGTTGCGGGAGACCTGCGGCACTGTCTCCGCCGCGGCGATGGTGCTGGGCATGGTCCGGGGCTATGCCGACCCCAGTGACCCCGAGGCCAAGAAGAACCACTACGCGCTCGTGCGGGACTTTGCCGCCCGCTTCCGGGAGGCCGAGGGCTCCATCATCTGCCGGGAGCTGCTGGCCCGCGCCAGCGTCGATCCCCAAACCGCCGCCCCCGGCGGCGATCCCGAGGCCCGCACTCCCGAATACTACAAAAAGCGCCCCTGCCCCCAGCTGGCCTGGCGGGCGGCGCGTATATTGGATGAGCTGCTGGAGAGGGATTAGGAATTAGGAATTAGAAATGGCTTGGTTGCGGCGGAATGATACTGCGTCGATTACCGGATAGAAGTTACAGCGTCGGCAAAAGCGCGCGCCGCGATTCCTGTTGAAAACACTGAAACAGTCCGCGCGGCAGCCACTATTTCTAATCCCTAATCCCTAATTCCCAATCCCTCCCCGTCACGCCGTCAAAGCCCAATTCGCTGCAGAACTGAACAGTTAACCGTGGATATAAATGAATCAGGGCGACAAGCCGTCATCGGCTTGTCGCCCCGATTATGGTTTCACAGTTCCACCGGCAGGGGCTGCCGCAGCAGGGCGGCGGAGAGGGGGAGGTCGGCCACGGCGTCGCGCAGGCGCATGACGGCGGCGATGGGGGCCGATGCCAGCGTGGCGGGCAGGAGGCGCTGGGCCACGACCCGGTCGAACAGCCGGTCCGGGTCGGCCTGGCCGTCCAGCAGGGCCAGCATGCTGGAGCAGTAGCGCCAGGCGTCGTCAAGTGCCCGGCGGGACAGCTCCGCGCCGCAGTCTGCCAGCGTCCCGCGCAGGGCGTCCATGCGCGCCACCAGCGCGGCGGGGACCTCCGCCCGGGGCAGGCTCCGGCGGATGGTCTCGATGGAGATCAGGCTCTCCGGGGGCAGCGCCGCGGGGGCGGCGGGCTGCCAGGGCAGCGTCGCGGGGGCGCAGAGCCGCAGGAAGAAGCCCTGATCCAGGGCGTTGGCGCTCAGCGGCTGGCCGGAGTGGGCGTCCTGGAGGGTGGCGATCACCCGCCACTCGGCGGGCAGGGTCTGGGCATAGCCCCGGAACACGTCCCGCTGGGGGGCCAGGTTGGCGTCCTCCAGCAGCAGCGTGGCGGGGATGTCGGGGGTGTCGCGCAGGGGCGCGGCGGGGTCCTTGCCCCTGGGCGGCGCGGGCGGGCACACGGGCGCGCGGCCGCATTCCACGACTCCCAGCGACTCGGCCAGCAGCCGGGCCACGGTGGTCTTGCCGCTGCCGGGCGCGCCGGACAGCATCAGCACCGGGCTGAGCGCCAGGCAGACGCACAGGTTCGCGGCCTCCTCGCGGGTCCAGGTGATGCCCTTGGCCTTGGCGCGGGCCAGCACCCGGTCGATCAGAGCGCTGATGCCCAGCTTTTCGGGCGTCGGCGGCAGGGGCGCGGCGTCGCCGGAGAGCAGCCTGAGGCGCTCCTGCACCCGCTGGGTCAGGGCCACGTCCCGGATCTTTGCCTCCAGCTCGTCCCCCACCAGCTGATCCAGCGCGGCGCGGGCGTCCTTTGCGGCCCTGAGGGCGTCGGCGGCCTCCTCTTCACAGCGCTTTTGCTGGGCCTGGGCGGCCTGCGTCTGCGCCACGGCCTCGGCCAGGGCGGCGGCCTCGTCCTTTCGGATCTCCTGCTTGAGCTGGTCGCGGACCTGCTGGCCGCCGCGCTTGAGCTGCTCGATGTCCCGAAGCAGCTCCAGGCGCTGGGCCTCCAGGTCGTTGAGCTGGTGGGCGATGGCGGACTGGGTGGCCACGGCCATGCGCTCCCTGGACAGGTCGTTGAAGCTCTCCACGTGGGTCAGGGCGTCCAGCAGCTCCTGTCGCAGGCCGGGCTGTTCCCAGGCGGCGCGCACTGCCTCCACGGCGGCGTCCACGGGGTTCTTCACCGGCTGGCCGGTGGTGATGGGCGACACCGGGGTGCCCAGCTGATTCAGCCGGGAGTGCTGCCACTTCTCGTCGATGAGCTCCTGGAGGCTGCGGCCCCGGCGGGGATTGAGACCGGCCTGGGCGGCCAGCAGCTGCTCGGCGCGGCTCAGGCGGCGATCCACGGGCTTGGGCAGCATGCTCTCGTCCCGGTGGATCCAGGGCTTGTCCTCGGTCTTCTCTTGCCTGGGCTCGGCGGGCGGGGCCTCGCGCTTCTCGGGCCTGGGGAGCTTCTCCCGCTCCGGGTGGGCAGGCTTTTCGGGCCTGGGGGGCTTTTCCTCCTTCGGAGGCTTCTCGGGGCTTGCGGGCTTCTCAGGGCTGGCAGGCTTCTCCGCCGGGGCCGGGGACTCCGCCTTGGACGGCTGGGCCTCGGCCTTCTCCAGCTTTTCGATCTCCTGCCGGGTGGGGATGTGCTCCAGCGGCGTGATGACGCTGGTCATCAGCGCGGCGGGCTTGATGAGGAAGGACAGCGTCTCCCCCCGGAAGCCCGGCACGTCGAAGGCCTGGAAGTCCGCAAGCGCGCAGCTCTCGCCCGTGGCCCGCAGCGCGCCCGTCTCCCCCTCCCCCACCCACTCGTGGCAGGCGGGATTGATGCCGTCGGGCTGCTTCAGCAGCACATGGGCGGTGTGGGGCCGCGGCACGGGCGACTGCGCCGCCTCCACCGGCAGCAGCTGATAGATCATCTCCGCGGCGGGCGCGTGCACCACGTCGGAGTAGATGATGTAGGCGTTGTTCTCCTCGCCGCCGGAGCGATAGTTTTTGTTCTGCCGGATCTTGTCGTTTTCGCTGGGATGGTCCCGGAGGTCCACCACGCTGAACAGGCCGTTCTGGCGCATGCGGGATTTGAAGTAATAGGATTCGTTTTTATCCGGCACGATGCGGATACAGCCCTCATCCGGGTACAGCTCGGCGTCCTGAAAGGGCCGGTAGCGCCCATTCTCTTCTATCAGAAGAGGTTTGAAACGGAAATATGAGCGCAGCGGATTGTCCTCCTCGAGGATGCCGACGCACAGCTTGCCTGGCAGTGACATGGATAAACCTCCTGTGACATGCAACAAACGCCGGCTGTTTTTGTTCTGGGATGGGCCGAGGTTTATTAACACGGGTCATGCTTATTTAATTCATGTTAATTGTAGCATTTTTCGCAGATACTTGTCAAGGCAGGGGGTTATTATTAACATTGGGGGAAAGACTGATGACTGATTCCGTGAACAATGGAGAATGGAAAAGGGAGAATGGAGAATGATTGTGGAAATCCTTGCGGATTTCGAGACGATTCAGTCGCCCAGGAATGACTCCCTCAGTCAGCCTGCGGCTGACAGCTCCCTCGGAGAGGTAGCCTGGACGGGAGCCTGAGCGGGTCTCCAAAAGCCTCCCTCTTTGAGGGAGGTGGCCCGCGAAGCAGGTCGGAAGGAGTCAACGGCTGAACAGTTACATGGCCGGAACAAACGCTATAGCGCCGATGCCGGTATCCTGTCAGACAAATCCGAAGGATTTGCTCCGCCATTGTCCATTGTCCATTTTCCATTTTCAATTCAGTCAAACCATTGCCCTTGACGAATCCTTTCATCAAATATTATAATGAAGTCATGGAGGATACGAGGATGAAGAAGATCATGAAGGCGCTGGCGCTCTTGCTGGCGATGATAATGCTGACGGGCTGCGGGGCGCGCTCCGAGGGCGGCACGGTGGAGCTGTTCGCCGTGAACGTGGGCAAGGGCGACGCGCTGATCCTGCGGGTGGATAACTGGGTGGGCCTGATCGACGCGGGCAAGGCCCAGTCCATGAGCCGGGTGCGGGCGGCGCTGCGGGCGCTGGGCGTGACGGCGCTGGACGCGGTGTTTCTGACCCACACCGACAACGACCACGGCGGTGGGCTGGCCTGGCTGGCGGCGAGCGGCCTCTCGGTGGGGGCCTGGTACGCGCCTGCGATGTATACCGGCGTGAAGGCCAAGAAGCACCCCGCGATCAAGGCGGCGCAGGTCCGCGGGACGGAGGTGTGGTGGCTTCAGCGCGGGGACGCGATCGCGCTGGGCGACACCGGCGCGACCCTGAAGGTGCTGGCCCCGGCCACGCTGTTTACCGACAAGGACGACAACAACTCCCTGGTGATGATGCTGGAGACGGCCCAGGGGCGGATGCTGCTGACCGGGGACATGGAATTGCCCGAGGAGGCGGAGCTGCTTAGCCAGGGGGACGACCTGCGCTGCGCGGTGCTCAAGGCCCCCAACCACGGCGACGACGACACCCTGTCCCAGGCCTTCGCCGAGGCCTGCCGCGCCCAGGCGGCGATCATCTCCACCGACAGCCGCGAGAAGCCCGGCACCCCCGACCCCGGCGTGGTGTCCCGGCTGATGGCGGCGGGCACGACGGTCAACGTCACCCAGGACGCCGCGCTAGGCCTTGAGGTGACGCTCAGCGGGGGCCAGGCGTCGGTCCAATACGTGGGCATCGACGCGCCGACGGCCGGGGTGTCGATAGAGTCCGTCGTGCCGGGGGCCGACACCGTCACCCTTATAAACGACGGCGCGGACTGCGACATGACCGGCTGGTCCGTCTACTCCGACCGAGGCGGCGAGCTCTTCGCCTTCCCCGACGGCTATGTGCTGCCCGCGGGTGGCACGGTCACCCTGGGCAGCAATTCCTCCAAGGGCGGCTATGACCTGCTCTGGGACGACAAGAAGGTGGTCCACAAGTCCAAGACCGACACCTTCACCCTCTACGACGCCTGGGGACGCCCCGCGGACATCGCCGACAACGGCATGAATTGACGATATGCGTGATAGACATATCCGCGCGCATATGCTATAATCACATTGTATGCTGTGGTTGCCGTGATTAACGGGAATCCGGCGGGCTGACGTCGAATTGAAAATGGATAATGGACAATGATGGTACAAATCCTGCGGACTTGTTTGATTAAACACTATAAGTGACGTTGTTACACTTATTCATGATCTTTTCAATCAAAGAAATCCGGTATCTATTCAGTTCTGCTGTGATAAGTGGAGATTGTCCGAGGCAACGGGGAACGACCTCTCAGTCACCGACTTCGTCGGCGACNNCTTCCAGGGGAGCTGTCAGCCGTTAGGCTGACTGAGAGGTCGTCCCCCGCAGCCTGCCAAATCTCTGTTTGTCACAGGACTGAACAGTTACGAAATCCGTAAGGATTTCCACATCCATTCTCCATTTCCATGCTCAATTCTCCATTCAAAAAACATCTGTTACAGGACTGGACAGATATAATATTACAAAGGCGATGATACCATGTCGAAGGAGAGGAAGCGGCGGCGGCCGCTGGCGGGGCGGCATCTGGTGACCCTGGGCGCGCTGGCGCTGCTGGCGCTGTCGGGGTACGAGCTGTGGATACGATGGGAGGATTTCTGGGCCTGGAGCGCGGGAGTGCGGCATCTGAGCGCGGTGCGCGGCACGCCCTTCGTGGAGGACCTGGTCATCGTCTTTGAGGAGCCGCGGATGCGGGAGCTGGGGTACAAGATACTGTTTCTGTGTCTGAGCCTCGTTTTTGCGCTCATCTGCCTGCTGCGGCGCAGCCGGGCCCGGGGCGCGTGGATCCTCATCGCGCTGGATGTGGCGGTGGCCGGGGCGGGGGCGTATCTGGGGCTGTACAGCCTTCAGCCCTCGGACTGGGCCCAGATGCTGAAGCTGGCGCCGCTGGGGCTGATCCTGGCGGGCTGCGTCGTCAACCTGCTGCACCGTCAGGCGCGGCGCAGACGCAGGCGGAAGGAAGGCGAACGGAACCGGGACAAGCGCGGATAGGAGGAGTACATCATGCGCAAGATCAATTGGGGCGTGCTGGGCACGGCGGGCATCGCCCGCGGACAGACCATACCGGGCATGGTCCTGGCGGAGAACTGCAACCTGTACGCCATCGCGGGTCGCTCGATGGCCAAGGCGGAGGACTACCGGCGGGAATTTGGCTTTGAGGTGGCCTACGACAGCTACGAGGCGCTGCTGAGCGACCCGAAGGTCGAGGCGGTCTACATTCCCCTGCCCAACCAGCTGCACCGGGAGTGGGCCATGAAGGCGCTGAACGCCAGGAAGCACGTGCTGTGCGAGAAGCCCCTGGCCCCCACGGCGAAGGAGGCGGCGGAGATGGTCGCCTGCGCCGAGGCCAACGGGGTGTATCTGATGGAGGCGTTCGCCTACCTGCACAGCCCGCTGACCGCCGCGATCAAGGCGGAGCTGCCCCGGCTGGGCCGCATACTCTACGTGGACTCCAGCTTCATGACCTCGGACTACGACGTGTCCAACATCCGCATGCGCCGGGAGACCTGCGGCGGCGCGCTGTACGACCTGGGCTGCTACTGCCTGAGCCAGATCCAGTGGCTGCTGGACGCGGAGCCCGAGACCGTGCAGGCCGTGGCCCAGTTCAGCGACCGCAAGGTGGACGCCGTGACCACCGGCCTTATGACCTTTCCCGGCGGCGCCCGGGCCACCTTCTCCTGCGGCATGGTGCTGGCCACCGAGCAGAACCAGCGGGTGGACCGCTGCCTGATCCGCGGGGAGCGGGGCTATATCCTCAACGCCTGCGCGTTCAACCAGTGCGGTGAGCTGTCCTACACCGTCTGCGTGGACGGCGTGACCGAGACCAGGGCCGTCTCCGTCCGCCAGAACTACGCCCTGGAGGTGGAGCAGCTGGGCCGCTGCATCGCCGGGGACGAGCGCCCCTTCGTCACCAACGCCTTCTCCCTCCGAAACGCCCGCACCATCGACCGGGTGCTGGAGGAGATCGGGTACTGATCCGGGCGCGGGGTTAGCCGGGAATCCCACGGGTCTGTATGAATGGAGAATGGAAAAGGGACAATGGAGAATGATTGTGGAAATCCTGCGGATTTCTTTGATTAAAAGACCGTATAGAAGCGTATCAGCGCCGATTATCGTGTTTAATCAAATCCGCAGGATTTGCACCGCCATTTTCCATTCTCCATTCTCCATTTTCAATTCTCAACCCCGTCTCAATCTCAACAGGCGTTAAAAGCATTTCACTCAACAAAAAACCAAAGGAGACATGATGATGGAGAATCGGAAGATCGTATTTGAGGCGCCCTGGCAGGTGGCGCTGGAGCGCGAGGACGCGGCGTTGAAGCCGGGGGCCGGGGAGCTGCTGGTGGAGACGCAGTATTCGCTGATCAGCACGGGCACGGAGCTGGCCTGTCTGTCGGGCAAGGAATTCTGGTTCAAGATGCCCGCGGTGCCGGGGTACTGCTGCGTATCGAAGGTGCTGGAGGCCGGCGAAGGCGCGGGCTTCGCGCCGGGGGACATGGTGTTCCACTACGGCATGCACTGCCGCTACCAGCTGACCAGCCCCAACGATTTCAACCTGATCGTGAAGGTGCCCGACGGGCTGGATCTCAAGACCGTGCCCATGGTGCGCATGGCCACCATCGCGTTCACCTCCATCCGGGTGTCTGACATCCAGCTGGGCGACGTGGTGCTGGTGTCGGGCCTGGGCCTGGTGGGCAACATGGCGGCCCAGCTGGCGCAGCTCCAGGGCGCGACGGTGATCGGCGTGGACCCGGCCCCCGCGCGCAGGGAGCTGGCGAAGCGGGCGGGCATCGGCTGCGCGGTGGCCCCCGACGAGGCCGAGGCGGCGGTGAAGGCGCTGACGAACGGCCGGGGCTGCAATACCGTCATCGAGGCCACCGGCATCCCGGCCTGCGCGGAGCAGTGCCTGAAATACGTGGGCTATCACGGCGAGCTGATCCTGCTGGGCACCCCCCGCGGCGACTACCAGACCAATTTGGCCGACGTGCTGCGCTACAGCCATCTGGAGGACTTCGGCAGCGTGAACATCAAGGGCGCGCACGAGTGGCGGCTGCCCACCCAGCGGCAGAAGTATCTCAAGCACTCCATCGAGCGCAACACCGAGGTGTGCTTCGACCAGGCCGCAAAGGGCCGGCTGTGCCTCGCGCCGCTGGTATCCCACGTGGTGTCCCCCGAGGAGGCCGTGGACATCTACATGAAGCTCAACGCCGACCGCAACGCCTATCTGGGCGTGATCATCGACTGGAAGGAGTGACGCGCCATGCTGCTCAAGGAAGTGGGCCTGCAGCTGTATTCGCTGCATGAATATACCGAAAAGGACTTCTGTGGCACCGTGGAAAAGGTGGCGCAGATGGGCTACAAGGGCGTGGAGTTCGCCGGATACGGCGGGCTGAAGCCCGAACAGGTGGTGAAGCTCTTAAAGGACAACGGCCTGACCGCCTATGGCAGCCACATCGGCGGCCTGCCCAAGACCGACGCCGAGCTGGACGCCGAGATCGAGATGAACCTGGCCGTGGGCAGCAAATACCTGATCTGCCCCTGGCAGGACATGGAGACCCGGGACGACGCCCTGCGCTTTGCCGAGGTGATGAACCGCACCGCCGACCGGCTCCGTCCCCACGGGCTCAGGCTGGGCTATCACAACCACGATTTCGAGTTCAAGGTGGACCAGGGCGAGATCCTGCTGGACACCGTGCTTCAAAACGTGGCCGAGGACGTGTTCGTGGAGTTCGACGTGTTCTGGGTGGCCTACGCCGGGCACGACCCGCTGCGCTTCATCAAAAAGTACGCCGGACGCCAGCCGCTGATGCACCTCAAGGAGCTGGCCGCCGACCGCAAGGCCAACGTGGAGATCGGCGCGGGCATACTGGACTTCGACGCCATCATCCGCACCGGCATGGACGCCGGGGTGGAGCGCTTCATCATCGAGCAGGAGGAGTACACCCTCCCCCAGCTCGAAAGCTGCGAGCGAAGCCTGAAAAACCTGCTTTTAGTCTGAACAAACAAATAATGATGCCGGGGGGCTGTAAAAAAACAGTCTCAGAGGAACACCTGACAAGACGAGCTGCCTTGTCAGGTGTTTTATCAAGGGAAAGGGGGGCGAAAGAAAGGACCAAA
>CADCAS010000084.1 GCA_902799465.1 uncultured Eubacteriales bacterium | reverse complement strand
CGATTCCGTTTCCAAGGCCCTTGGGATGGTCACTCCTTCTGATTGTCTGCATTGGTTTCACTCTTGCTCGTGTTGGTGAGATTTTTGAAGATTGCTATAGTCTTACAAAACCGCCGGGAGAGGAACGGCTTGCCGTTCCTCTCCCGGCGGTTTCTATCGTGATTCACGTTCCAGGTCAAATCTCCTCATCCCCGTCCTCGGTCCCGCTGGGGTCCTCGGTGTCGAGGGAGTCGATGTCGTCGATGCCATCGGGGGCGGTGGCGGGGAGCTCCTCGTAGAGGGGCTCCTCGGTGTCGAGGGAATCGATGTCGTCCACGTCGTCGGAGGCGTCCTCCACAGGGTCGGCCTCGGCGCGGGCGACGCCCACCACCTTGCTGCCCTCGGCGACGCGCATCAGGCGCACGCCCTGGGTGTTGCGGCCGAGGGTGGAGATGGAGGCCACGGGGGTGCGGATGACGGTGCCGTCGTCGGTGATGAGGAGGATGTCCTCGTCCTCGTGGGCCAGCAGCTGGCAGGTGAGCAGGCCGGTCTTTTCGGTGAGGTTCATGGCCTTGATGCCCTTGCCGCCGCGGCTCTGGACGCGGTACTCGTCGATGTCGGTGCGCTTGCCGTAGCCGTTCTCGGTGATGGAGAGCACCTTCATGTCCTCAAAGACCGGGCACATGTCCACCACCTCGTCGTCGCCGGTGAGGTCCACGGACTTGACGCCCATGGCGTTGCGGCCGATGGGGCGCATGTCGGTCTCGGGGAAGCGTATGGCCATACCGTCGCGGGTGCCCAGCAGCAGCTCGTAGGAGCCGTCGGTGAGCGCCACGCGGATGAGCTCGTCGTCCTCACGCAGCACCAGCGCGATCAGTCCGGCCTTGCGCAGGTTGGTGAACTCGGAAAGCTCCGTGCGCTTGATGATGCCCTTCTTTGTGGCCATGATCAGGTAGTGGCCCGCCACCTTCTCCGCCGGAACCGGCAGCATGGCGGTGACCTTCTCGCCGGCGTCCAGCTGGAGCAGGTTCACGATGGCCGTGCCCCGTGCCGTGCGGCCCGCCTCGGGGATCTGATAGCAGTTGAGCTGGTATACCCGGCCCCGGTTGGTGAAGAACATCAGCGGGTCGTGGGTGGACACCACGTACATCTGCTCCACGAAGTCCTCCTCGCGGGTGGTGGCGCCCACGATGCCCTTGCCGCCGCGCTTCTGGGCGCGATAGGTGGTCTTGGGCAGGCGCTTCACGTAGCCGTAGTGGGTCAGCGTGACCACCGTGTCCTCCTCCTGGATCAGGTCCAGCATGTCGATCTCGCCCTCCAGCATGGAGATCTCCGTGCGGCGGGGATCGGCGTACTTGCGCTTGATCTCCAGGATCTCGTCCTTGATGATGCCCAGCACCATGCGCTCGTCGGACAGCACCTGTCTGTAGTAGGCGATCAGCTTCTCAAGCTCGGCGTACTCGGCCTCGATTTTGTCGCGCTCCAAGCCGGTCAGGCGCTGCAGGCGCATGTCCAGTATGGCCTGGGCCTGGCGCTCGGACAGCGCGAAGCGGCTCATCAGGCCGTCCTTGGCGTCCTGAGTGGTGCGGGAGGCGCGGATCAGGGCGATGACCTCGTCGATGTTGTCCAGCGCGATCAGCAGGCCCTCCAGAATGTGGCTGCGGGCCTCGGCCTTGTTCAGGTCGTACTGCGTCCTGCGACGGATGACGTCCTCCTGGTGGTCCAGGTAGTGGCGGATGATCTGGTGCAGCGACAGTATCTTCGGCTCGCCGTCCACCAGCGCCAGCATGATGGCGCCGAAGGTGTCCTGGAGCTGGGTGTGCTTGTAGAGGGTGTTCAGCACGACGTTGGCGTTCACGTCGCGCTTTAGCTCGATGACGATGCGCATGCCCTGCCGGTCGGACTCGTCGCGGATGTCAGAGATGCCCTCCACGGACTTCTCGTGGACCATCTCGGCAATCTTCTCGATCAGCTTGGCCTTGTTGACCATGTAGGGGATCTCGGTGACGACGATGCGCTGCCGGTTCTGGGACATCTCCTCGATCTCCGACTTGGCCCGCACCACGATGCGGCCGCGGCCCTCGTGGTAGGCGTCGTAGATGCCGCGGCGGCCCAGGATCACGCCGCCGGTGGGGAAGTCCGGGCCCTTGATGTGGGCCATCAGGTCGTCGGTGGTGCATTCGGGGTTGTCGATCATGCACACCACGCCGTCGATCACCTCGCCCAGGTTGTGGGGCGGGATGTTGGTCGCCATGCCCACCGCGATGCCCGCCGAGCCGTTCACCAGCAGGTTCGGGAAGCGGCTGGGCATCACCACGGGCTGCATCAGGGTCTCGTCAAAGTTCGGGTAGAAGTCCACCGTCTCCTTGTCGATGTCCCGCACCAGCTCGAGCGCCAGCTTGGAAAGCCGCGCCTCCGTGTATCGCATGGCCGCCGCGCCGTCACCGTCCACCGAGCCGAAGTTGCCCTGGCCCTCCACCAGCAGCGCCCGCGTGGAGAAGTCCTGCGCCAGGCGCACCATGGCGTCGTAGACCGAGCTGTCGCCGTGGGGATGATACTTACCTAAGACATCGCCCACGATGCGCGCCGACTTCCTGAACGGCTTGTCCGGGGTTATCCCCATCTCATTCATCGAATACAGTATACGGCGATGCACAGGCTTTAAACCGTCGCGCACATCGGGTAGCGCACGTGTGACAATGACAGCCATAGCATAGCTTATGAATGATTTTTTTAACTCATCTTCTATGTTTAGCGGTGTCAGTTTGCCAATGTTGAATTCGTCTGCCAAGGATTATGCCCTCCGTTTCTCTTCGGAAGATAGTATCACGTCAGGCCCCCTCCCCGAGGGGGCTGTCAGCGTCAGCTGACTGGGGGAGTCGTATGGCTATCGGAAACCTGTTGCGATTCGTTCTTTGACCGTCTTGTCAATAAGCCCACATACACCTTCAAAGTGACGGTCTACATCACTGTTCAAAAACCGCAACACACGAAGTCCCAATGATTCAAGATACTCTGTACGAACAGTATCATACCGCTTAGCGTTCTCTTCATAATGCTGGGAGCCGTCCAGTTCAATCACCAATTGCGCCTTGCAGCAATAAAAGTCCACTATATAGCTTCCAATCGTTTTCTGCCGTTGAAAGCGCACGGGATACTTGCAAAGGAAATCATACCACAAATGCTTCTCCTGCTTCGTCCCGTTTTTCCGCAGGGCCTTGGCGTTCTCTATCAGATTACCGTTATAACGCAGCGGCATGGCATGTCCTTTCGATAGCGGACTCCTTCCGACCCGCTTCGCGGGCCACCTCCCTCAAGGAGGGAGGCTTTCGTAACTCAGACCATTTTTCTCCAGAAGGGGGCTTTCGTAACTCAGGCCACTTTCCCCCAAGAGGGAGGTCCGTCGCTCAGGCTCCCTCCCCGAGGGAGCTGTCACACGAAGTGTGACTGAGGGAGTCCTCTCGGTTCATCAATTAAATGTCAAGGTCCGCCACCAGCTTCGCGTTCTGCTCGATGAATTCCTTCCTCGGCTCGACCTGGTCGCCCATGAGGAGGGTGAACAGCTCGTCGGCGGCGATGGCGTCCTTCATCTCGATGCGGTACATGCTGCGGGTCTCGGGGTTCATGGTGGTATCCCAGAGCTGCTGGTAGCTCATCTCGCCGAGGCCCTTATAGCGCTGGATCTCGGGCTTGGCGTCGCGGCCCATCTCGTCCAGCAGGCGCTGGAGCTGGTCGTCGGTGTAGACGTACTGCTCGGTCTTGCCGCGGGTGACCTTATAGAGCGGCGGCTGGGCGGCGTAGACGTAGCCCTCCTCGATGAGCTTGGGCATGAAGCGGTAGAAGAACGTCAGGAGCAGTATGCGGATGTGATTGCCGTCCACGTCGGCATCGGTCATGCAGACGATGCGATGATACCTGAGCTTGGCGGGGTCGAACTCCTTGCCGAAGCCCGCGCCGAAGGCGGTGATCATGGCCTTGATCTCGGCGTTGGACAGCGCGCGGTCCATGCGGGTCTTTTCCACGTTCAGTATCTTGCCGCGCAGGGGGAGAATGGCCTGGAAGTGCCGGTCGCGGCCCTGCTTGGCGGAGCCGCCGGCGGAATCGCCCTCGACGATGAAGATCTCGCACTTGGCGGGGTCGCGCTCGGAGCAGTCGGCCAGCTTGCCGGGGAGGGACGCCGATTCCAGCGCGGTCTTGCGGCGGGTGAGGTCGCGGGCCTTGCGGGCGGCCTCGCGGGCGCGCGCGGCGGAGAGGCACTTGTCCATCACCGTGCGGGCGGTGCCGGGGTTCTCCTCGAAGTAGGTGGACAGCTTGTCGGTGACCATCGAATCCACCAGCGGGCGGATCTCGGAATTGCCCAGCTTGGTCTTGGTCTGACCCTCGAACTGGGGCTCCACCAGCTTGACGGACACGATGGCGGTCAGGCCTTCGCGCACGTCGTCGCCGGTGAGGTTGGCGTCGTTGGCCTTGAGCATGCCGGTCTTGCGGCCGTAGTCGTTGACGACCTTGGTGATGGCGTTGCGGAAGCCCGCCAGGTGGGTGCCGCCCTCGGGGGTGTGGATGTTGTTGGCGAAGGAGAAAACCGACTCGTTGAAGCTGTCGTTCCACTGGAGCGCCACCTCCACGGTGGAGCCGTTTTTGACCCCGGAGATGTACACCGGCGTGGGGAACAGCGGGGTCTTGTGGCGGTTTAAGTACTCCACGAAGGACACGATGCCGCCCTCGTAGTGGAACACCTTCTCCCGGACCTCCTCGCCGCGCTCGTCCCGAAGCTCGATGCGTATGCCGGCGTTCAAAAAGGCCATCTCGCGGAAGCGGGTCTTTAAGGTGTCGAAGTCGAAATTGCCGGTCTCGAAGATGCCGGGCTCCGGGACCTCGCCGGTCTTGACGTCTGGCCAGAACCGGATGGTGGTGCCGGTGCGCTCGGTCTCGCCCACGACCTTGAGGTCGTAGAGGATCTTGCCGCGCTCGTACTCCTGCTGATAGATCCTGCCGTCCTGGTAGACGTTGACCTGTAAATGGCTGGACAGCGCGTTCACCACCGACGCGCCCACGCCGTGCAGGCCGCCGGAGACCTTGTAGCCCTCGCCGCCGAACTTGCCGCCGGCGTGCAGTACCGTCAGGCAAACCTCCACCGCCGGGCGGCCCATCTTGGGATGGATGCCCACCGGGAAGCCGCGCCCGTTGTCCTTTACGGTCACGGAGCCGTCCTTTGCCAGCGTGACCTCGATGTTGTCGCAGAAGCCCGCCAGCGCCTCGTCGATGGCGTTGTCCACGATCTCATACACCAGATGATGCAGCCCCCGCTCGTCCGTGGAGCCGATGTACATGCCCGGACGGCGGCGCACCGCCTCCAGCCCCTCCAGCACCTGGATCTGACTCTCGTCGTAGTGATTTTCTCTCTGCATGAACATGCCTTTCACGCGCCTGCGAAACGGCGCTCAAAAATTTTTTCTTCTTATTCTATATTATACCTCTATTCCACCCCGCTAAGCATGCACGGAAGCGTAAAGATTGGACGGGGAATATATTTTTAACTTGCGTGAGGGAAAAGGGAACAGGGGAACCGGGGGGACGAGGGAACAGGGAACAGGCAACAGGGAACAGGGGAACCGGGGGGACGAGGGAACAGGGAACAGGCAACAGGGAACAGGGAACAGGGGAACCGGGGGGACGAGGGAACAGGGAACAGGCAACAGGGAACAGGGGAACCGGGGGGACGAGGGAACAGGGAACAGGCAAC
>CADCAS010000083.1 GCA_902799465.1 uncultured Eubacteriales bacterium | reverse complement strand
ATCCAGGGAGTAGGGAGTAGGCAGTAGGGAGTAGGGGGAGTTACGGCACAGCCTCTGACTTCTATTGAAAACCCCGCGTTTTCGGTAGGTTCTGGGGATACTTAACGTTTTTCATTTCTTTAGAACGCCGTTCATCTGCCGTTCTCCCCTACTCCCTACTCCCTACTGCCTACTCCCTAAATCCCAATGTGAAGGCTGAATGGTAACGTGCGATACAGTTCTGTTTATAAGAGTGGGATGTTGAACGGCGGCTGACGCGCGCTGATGCTGACCGCGTCCGAACCAATAACGCCCCGCTCTCCCGCCTCCTTTCCCACATCACCTTGCTACCAAGAGGATAAATATACCACATACGCTTGAAAATGTGTCAATTATATGTTATGATTGCCATGGGAGGATGAGGAAGATGAAGATATCCACCAAAGGGAGATATGCCCTGCGAATGATGATCGATATCGCGGAGCATCAAAAGGACGGCTATGTCGCGCTCAAGGACATCGCCGCCCGACAGGAGATTTCCAAGAAATACCTGGAGCAGATCGCCCTGCATCTGAGCCAGTGCGGCATGCTGCGCGCGGTGCGCGGCTACCAGGGCGGATATATGCTCGCGCGGAATACAGAGGATTACACCGTGGCGGAGATTTTGGACGCCGTCGAGGGTTCCCTCGCCCCGGTGAGCTGCCTGGAGGGCGCCTCAAACGAGTGTCCCCGGGCGGCCGGCTGCAAGACCCTGCCGCTGTGGACGGAATTGCAGCGCATCATCATGGATTATCTGAGCAGCGTGACCCTGCTGGACGTGGCCGAGGGCCGATTGCAGACCAGGGCCTGACGCTGTCCGGGGCTAAAAACCCCTGACAGTGCGAGCGAATGAGGGAACGGGCGGCGCCTGTTCCCTCATTTTTCATCGACAAAATGTGACCACATTTTCCTCCAATCATGCCACAAATGTGCACCGTTGCATAAATTTTGTTGTATATCAGTGTATATTCGCTGTATATATTCATTTTATTTCACAAACGGCGGCAGGAAAAGCGCGAATATTGTCGTATATTTATTTACATATTCAATGAATATACATCTGGTGGGGTGCATATCATTTACCATACAAAATTCATCCGGGAGGATTGGTACCATGGAAAAGCTAAGGACAAAGCTGCCCGACCTGTCACAATTAAACCACCGAGAGAAGGCGCTGCTGTGCGTCATCGCCGGGCTCATCGTGGCGCTCATCGTCGTGACCTGCATATCCATCAATATACGGGTGAATATGCAGAGCGAATATACAGCGGTTCGTGACAGGCTGGGCGAAGCGCTCTATTCCAATCTGTACATGCTCACCCAGACCTTCGACATGACCGCCGTGCCCAACGCCGACATCAAAAACTCCATCATACCCCAGATGAAAAACTACTTCATCGCCTCCACCACACTCAATGAATCGCTGGTGAACAACTTCGGGTCGCGCTATCAGGTGCTCACCGACGCGGACGTCAGCACCATCCGCACCACCTTCAACGCCTACGACGCCGCCTTCCGCTCCGACGCGCCCACCGACCTGGCCCAGGCCGACATGGCCAGCTGCATCCAGCGCGTCCGGGATCTCCTCAATTCCCGCTACAGCGAGGGGACGCTGAGGGCCAGCCGATAAAAAAACCGCCTTTCGGCGGTTTTTTTATCGGGGAAGAAGGCAAAAGGGAAAAGGCAAAAGGGAAAAGGGAAAAGGGAAAAGGGAAAAGGGGAACGGGGGAACGGGGCACGAAGGGGCGGCGATGCGTTGTCCGCCGGGTTGTACCTATCGCGTCGGTACTGAGTGGGCGGCCATAGGCCGCCCCGACAGCGCGCGCGGCAGCCGTTCCCCTTTTCCCTTTTGCCTGTTCCCTTTTCCCTTTTCTCATCCCCCGTCCTCAATTCACCAGCCTCGCGCAGGCGCGGGCGAGCTCGTCGAGGGTGCCGCAGGGGACCATGTCGCAGTGCTGCTTTAAGCGGGTGACGCCGCGGAGGTACTGCCACTTGCTCTCGGGGATGGGGTTCATCCACACCACCTGCCCGGCCTGGGCGGCGGCGCGGACCAGGGCCAGCTCGGCGCGGTCCAGGTCCACGGACTTGGCGTCGGACAGCACGATCAGCACGGTCTGGGGGGTGAGCACGGCGGGGCGGGTCTCCAGCACGGCCTCCAGGGCGCGGCCGGCATTGGTGCCCCGGCCCCAGACCCCGGAGGTGCGCACGTAGCTGCCGAAGCGGCTCATGTCCTCCAGCGCGAAGGGGCTGACCCGCTGGACCTGCTCGGAGAACAGGAAGATCTCGGAGTGGTCGGACACCTCGGACAGGGACTTGACGAAGCGTATGGCGAACTCGGAGAACTGGAGCATGGACCCGGACACGTCGCAGAGCATCACCACCCGCTTGCGGCGGCTGTGACGCCTGCGGTACTTGAGGCGGCACAGCGCCCCGCCGGTGGACAGCCCCGCCCGGATGGTGCGACGGAAGTCCAGCGCCGCCGAGCGCCCCGCGGCCCTGCGCCGGGCGACCAGCTCGCCGTTGATGCGCCGGGTCACCTGGTCGATGAGCTGGTAGGCCCGGGGGATCTCGGAGTCCTTGAAGTTGGAGATGTCACGGAACATCAGGTCGGCGTCGCTGTCCGCCTGCATGGCGTTCTCGGCGGCGTCCTCCAGCACCATCTGCTGCTCCAGCAGGCTCTTCATGAACACCGAGCGGATGAAGCCCTCGTACAGCTTGGGCGCGTGGTCCATCTTCTCGGAGAAACGCTCGGCGATGTCCTTCAGGCGGTCCCGCTCGGACTGGGGCATTCGGGCGTAGACGTCCTTGAGGTCCTCCCGCAGCTCGATGGGCTTGCCGTTGACGGACAGCGTCTCCTCCAGCTCCCGCCGACGGGCCTCCAGCTCCATCCGCGCCTGAGCCATGGCCTCGCGGTTGCGCTCGAATTCCTCACGGGAGACGAAGTACAGCCCGAACAGCCGGTCGAAGGTCTCCTGCTCCCGCTGGGTACCCGCCAGTATGGCCCGCATCACCGCGCGGACGGTGGCCTTGTCCTCGAAGCCCACCAGATGAAGCGCCTCCAGCATGTCGCCGGTCTCCCGCAGGCCCACGGGCATGCCCTGGGCGCGGAGGTCGTTGATGAAGCGCACCATGCGGTCGTAGAGCACATCCCGTGGCGCGTCACAGCGCTCACAGTCCGCGCAGGCGTGGCCGCAAGCTCCGTGGTCGTGCCCGCAAGTACCGTGGTCGTGGCCGCATGGCCCGTGGTCATGGTTGCACGCCCCGTGGTCGTGACCGCAAGCCCCGTGGTCGTGACCGCACGCCCCGTGGTCGTGACCGCACGCCCCGTGGTCGTGACCGCACGCCCCGTGGTCGTGACCGCACGCTCCGTGGTCGTGCCCGCAAGTACCGTGGTCGTGGCCGCATGGCCCGTGGTCGTGGTCGCAAGCCCCATGGTCGTGGCTGCATGCCCCGTGGTCGTGCCCGTGGTGGAGGCAGCGGTCAGAGGATTGCCCGGATAAATTCGTCATCGGCCATGATCTCCCGAATGTCGTCATTGTTCTTGAGGGCGAAGCCCAGGGTCTGCGCGGCGGTCTCCTCGTCCAGCTCCTGCGCACCCAGGGCCATCAGCGCCTCCGCCCAGTCCAGGGACTCGGCCACCGAGGGCTTCTTGGTGACCTTCTCGGACTGCCTGAGGTATGCCGCCGCCCGGGCCACCTGGGCCGCCAGCGCCTCGTCCAGCCCCGGCAGCTTGGCGCGCAGGATCTCGATCTCCCGGCGCACGTCGGGGTATTCCAGATAGAGATAGGCGCAGCGCCGCCGCAGCGCCTCGGACAGCGGACGGGTGTGGTTGCTGGTCAGCACGATGAAGGGCAGGCTCACGGCCTTCACGGTGCCGTACTCGGGGATGGTCACCTGCATCTCGCTGAGCAGCTCCAGCAGGAAGGCCTCAAACTCGGCGTCGGCCTTGTCGATCTCGTCGATGAGCAGCACCACGGGCTTCTCGGCGCGGATGGACTTCAGCAGCGGGCGCTCCAGCAGATACGCCTCGCCGAACAGGTCCTCCATGCGCCCCTCGCGGCCCTGGCCCATCTGGATGGCCAGCAGCTGCTTCTGGTAGTTCCACTCGTACAGCGCTTTGGACTCGTCCAGCCCCTCGTAGCACTGTAGCCGCACCAGCTCCCGCCCGAAGGCCCGTGCCGCCGCCTTGGCGACCTCCGTCTTGCCGACGCCCGCCGCGCCCTCGATCAGCAGCGGACGGTTCAGCCTCATGGCGATGTACAGCGTCGCCGCCAGCGCGTCGTCCGCGATGTAGTTCTCCTCGTTCAGCTTCGCCTTTAACGCCTGCAATGCTTCCTGCAAATGTCACACGCTCCTTCTTTTTGGAATTGGGAATTGGGAATTGGGAATTTGGAATTGGGAATGGGGAATGGGGAATTGGGAATTGGGAATTGGGAATTGGGAATTGGGGGATGACGGTGCCTGATGGCTTGGTCCGTGTTGCGGAGGTGGGGGAGTGAAATGGCATCCTGCGCTTTCCATACCCCTTAGTTGTCTGTTGCCACAACAAGAGCGCCTCCGTCCCTTGACGCAGACGCCCTTTCGCTTCCCCCGATGGATTGGGTTACTTTTCGACGATCTCCAGCAGCTCCATGGGGCAGGCCTTGGCGCAGATGCCGCAGGCGATGCACTTGGTGGCGGTCTCGCCCAGTGTCATCACCTGCATGGGACAGACCTTGACGCACTCGCCGCAGGCGGTGCAGAGCTTTTTGTTGATCATGTAGACGCCGGTCTTGGGGTTCTGGGTGATGGCGTTGTTGGGACAGGTGCGGGCGCACTTGCCGCACTGGATGCAGGTCTTGACCTTCACGTCGCCCTTGTTGTCCACGATGCGGATGCAGCTCTTGGCCTCGTCAAACACCTTGTAAAACGCCTCGGAGCAGGCCCGCACACAGCTCAGACACGCCATGCAGTCGATGCCCTTTTTAACAGCCAGCTTTTTCATCTCAAGTATGCACCTCCAAATTTACTGTTATGTCATTATACATTGTTTTACACGGTTTGTAAATCACTTTCAGTGAAAAAGACAGGGGGCAAGGCAAAAGGGAACAGGGAAAAGGGAACAGGGAAAAGGGAAAAGGGGAACGGCTGCCGCGCGCACTGTAGGGGCGGCCATTGGCCGCCCGCCAAATACCGATACAATACGTTGTACCCGGCGGGCGGCGCATCGCCGCCCCTACGCAACCAAGCCATTCCTGTTCCCTGTTGCCTGTTGCCTGCAAACTGTCCCCTGTTCCCTGTTCCCCGTTCCCTAATTTCCCCACCTTGCCGAAATTATTGTCCACGAATGTTAAATCAAGTAAAGTTGACATAAATTTGAGGTTGCTTCATTGAATGTTTGCACGGGGGATGTTACAATAGACACATGAGGGGCTGTATGCCCGATTATAACTTGGACAGGGAGGTCAAACCAATGGCTGTTGCAGTGATCATGCCCCGCCAGGGCAATACCGTGGAAAGCTGTATCATCACCGAGTGGAAGAAAAAGGTGGGCGACACCGTCGCGGTGGGCGACATCCTGTTCGCCTACGAGACCGACAAGGCCGCCTTCGAGTGCGAGGCCGAGACCGCCGGCACCCTGCTGAAGGTGCTGTACGAGGAAGGCGACGACGTGCCGGTGCTGGAGAACGTCTGCGTCATCGGCAATCCCGGCGAGAATCCGGACGACGCGCTGAACGGCGCCGCCGCCGCGCCCGCCGCCGCAGGGACCGCCCCCGCGGCCGCCGCTGCCGCCGC
>CADCAS010000082.1 GCA_902799465.1 uncultured Eubacteriales bacterium | reverse complement strand
CGTTGCCACCAGCAGCTTGCGGTTCGCTACGCTTGGCGGTAAATACCCGCGACCGGACTTCCACCGGTTAGATGTGTGCCATGCCCGGCACACGAAAAACAGGCGGGAGTCGATGACTCCCGTCTGCTGGATCGGTTTGATTAGCCCTGAGTGGTCTCCTCGGCGGCCGCGCCGGTCATCTGCTGGGCCACGGCCAGGATGTCGAAGCCCTCCAGATTCGCGCCCTCGGCCACGAGGCTGTGCATCATGCCATTGGCCTCGTCGTACCACAGGCAGGCGTCCACGGTCTTGTCGCCGTCGGTCACGCGACGGATCGCGGCCTTGCTGCCGGCGACCTCGCCTTCCTCCTCGGCGTCCCACTTGTCATAGGCCAGGCCGGAGATGTCCTCGAAGGCGCCCTTGGCCTGCATGCGGGCGGTCATGGCCACCTCGCCCAGCTTGAACTGCGCCTCGCCCAGGCCGTCGGCCTCGATAGCGCGGTACAGCACGTCCGAGGCGTCCGCGGGCAGGGTGAAGGCGGCGCCGTTCAGCAGGGATTCCACCGCGGCGGCGTCCACATCGGTCCAGGGGTTGGCCAGCGCGGCATCCTCGACGGCCTCGGTCACGGCATCGGCAGCCTCGGTGGCGGCGTCGGCAGCGGCGTCGGCGGCCTCAGTGGCAGCCTCGGTAGCGGCGTCGGCGACCTCGGTCTTGGCTTCCTCGACAGCCTCGGCAGCCTCGGTCTTGGCTTCCTCGACAGCTTCGGCGACGTCAGTCTTGACTTCTCCAACAGCTTCGGCGACGTCAGCGGCAGCCTCAGCGGCCTCGGCCTTGACTTCCTCAACGGCCTCGGTCACAGCCTCGGCGGCCTCGGTGGCGGCATCAGCGGCCTCAGTCTTGGCTTCTTCAACAGCCTCGGCAGCCTCAGCGGAGGCATCAGCGGCCTCAGTCTTGACTTCCTCAACAGCATCGGCAGCCTCAGCGGCGGCATCAGCGGCCTCAGTCTTGACTTCCTCGACGGCCTCGGTCACAGCGTCGGCGGCCTCAGTGGCGGCGTCAGCGGCCTCGGCCTTGGCTTCCTCGACAGCCTCGGTCACGGCGTCAGCAGCCTCGGCGGCGGTGTCGGCGTCCTCGGTCTTGGCTTCCTCAACAGCGTCGGCGGCGTCAGCGGCAGCGTCGGCGGCTTCGGTCTTGACTTCTTCGACGGCCTCGGTCACGGCATCAGCAGCCTCGGTCTTGACTTCCTCAACGGCGTCGGTCACAGCCTCGGCAGCGTCGGCGGCCTCGGTCTTGACTTCCTCAACAACTTCGGTCACGGCGTCGGCAGCCTCGGCGGCGGTGTCGGCGGCTTCCTCGACCTTGTCGGTCACGGTGTCGGCGGCTTCGTCGGCCTTGTCGGCGGCGGCGTCGGCCACTTCCTCGACCTTGTCGGTGACGGCATCGGCCGCTTCACCGGCCTTTTCACCGGCGGCGGCGAGCAGATTCCCAGTGCCCTCTTCCACGGCGTCGGCCTTTTCCTCGGCGACATTGGCGGCTTCCTCGGCCTTCTCCTCGACGGTCGCGGCGGCTTCCTCGGCCTTCTCCTCGACGGTCGCGGCGGCCTCCTCAGCCTTCTTCTCGACGGTCGCGGCGGCCTCTTCGGCCTTTTCCTCGACGGTCGCGGCGGCCTCTTCGGCCTTTTCCTCGACAGCTTCCTCAGCCTTCTCCTCGACGGCCTCGGCGGCCTCTTCGGCCTTCTCCTCGACGGCGGGGGCCTCGGTGGGGGCCTCGGTGGGGGCCTCGGTGGCGGCGGGCGCGGCTTCCTTCTTGCCGCAGCCGGTCAGGCACAGCGCCAGGGACGCGGCCAGCAGGATCGCAAGCAGCTTCTTCATGTTCACGACTTCCTTTCAATGGATGGTTTAGCGACGGGTCAGACGATGGGGGTGGACTCTGATGGGTTATACTCTGCAAATATCCATTCCCGTAGACGGAACCGTCACGATTAAACAAAGGACAATGGAACAGCGCGCGGCTGTACCACTGTCCTTTATCTCAGCATGACGCCCGATCAGCCCTGAGCGGCCTCCTCAGCGGGAGCCTCGGTGGCGGCCTCCTCAGCGGGAGCCTCGGTGGCGGCCTCCTCGGCGGGAGCCTCGGTGGCGGCCTCAGCGGCGGGAGCCTCGGTGGCGGCCTCAGCGGCGGGGGCTTCGGTGGCGGCGGGAGTGGCTTCCTTTTTGCCGCAGGCGGTCAGGCACATGGCCAGCGCGGCCAGAACCAGCATGAAAGCGATAATCTTCTTCATGATCGTAATCTCCTCTTTAATATGATGGTGTTCCTTGAACACAACGGCTATTATAGCCGTCGAACGTGGCGGATGTAATCGCGTTCATGTTTCATATATGTTTAATTTGTGTGTCGGGATATGGAAAAACGGGAACGGCGAACCGTTCCCGCAATCATGATGGGATCAGATGACGACCTCCACGCGGCAGGCCTTCCTGCCGTCCACATGGTCCACGCGCTTGCCCTGGATGGGCTGGCCGTCCACCCGGACGCCCTTGTCGGCGCCCTTGGTGACGTGGATGTCGTACACGCAGCCGCGATAGAGGCGCTTGGCGTCGAAGCCGTCCACGCTGTCGGGCAGGCAGGGATCGACGATCAGGCCCTCGTAATCCGGGCGCAGGCCCAGAATGTACTGGCTGACGGACACGAAGGTCCACGCGGCGGTGCCGGACAGCCAACTGTTCTTGGCCTCGCCGGGAATATAGGCGTCGCGGCCCGCGGTGGTCTGGCAGTAGACGTAGGGCTCGGTCTTGCGGATCTCGCTGTTTTCCTCCACCCACGCCGGGCAGATGCGGGTGTAGACCTCGAAGGACTCGTTGGCTCGGCCCATGGTGGCCTCGGCGATGCCCACCCAGGGGTTGTTGTGGGTGAACACGCTGCCGTTCTCCTTGTAGCCGCCGGGATAGCTGGTGATCTCGCCCAGCTCCACATGGTACCTGGTGTACACGGGGTGCAGGAGCTCCACGCCCCAGGGCCCGAAGAGGATGTTCCGGGTGCTGTCCAGGGCCTTGAGGGCCATGCCGTTGTCGCGGCCGATGCCGGCCATCACCGCGAAGCCCTGCGGCTCGATGTAGATCTGGGCCTCCTCGGTCTCATGGGTGCCCACCTTGTGGCCGAAGGCGTCGTAGGCGCGCAGGAACCACTCGCCGTCCCAGCCGTCGCGCTCCACGGCCTTCTCCATCTCGTCGGCGGCCTTGCGGGCGCGCTCGGCCTCGGCCCTGTCGCCCCAGCGATCGTTGAGGTCGGCGTACTCGCGGGCGTACTTGACGAACATGGCCGCGATGAACACGGACTCGGCGATGCCGCTCTCATAGTTGGCGGTGGTCTGGAAGGACTCGCCGTCGGTCTCCGAGAAGCAGTTCAGGTTCAGGCAGTCGTTCCAGTCGGCGCGGCCGATCAGCGGCAGGCCGTGGGGGCCGCGGTTGTCGATGACGTGGTTGACGGAGCGGCGCAGGTGCTCCATCAGCGGCTTTTCACTGCCGGGCTTGTTGTCGAAGGGGGTGGGATGGTCGAGGATGTCGTGGTCGCCGGTCTCGCGGACATAGGCGGCGGTGCAGGCGATCAGCCACAGCGGGTCGTCGTTGAAGCCGGAGCCGATCTCGTTGTTGCCCTTCTTGGTCAGGGGCTGGTACTGGTGGTAGGTGCTGCCGTCCTCCCACTGCACGGAGGCGATGTCGATGATGCGCTCCCTGGCGCGGTCGGGAATCATGTGCACGAAGCCCAGCAGGTCCTGGCAGGAATCGCGGAAGCCCATGCCGCGGCCGGTGCCGGACTCATAGTACGAGGCGGAGCGGCTCAGGTTGAAGGTGACCATGCACTGGTACTGGTTCCAGATGTTCACCATGCGGTCCAGGCGCGGCTCGTTGGAATGGATGCGGAAGCCGCCGAGCAGGCCCTCCCAGTACGCGGCCAGCTGCTCCAGCGCGGCGTCCACGGCCTTGGGGTCCTGATAGCGGGCGATGACGGCCTCGGCCTCGTCCTTGCGGATGACGCCGGGGGCCACGAACTTCTCCTCCTTGGCGTTCTCGGCGTAGCCCAGCACGAACACGAAATTGCGGCTCTCGCCGGGGCCCAGGGTCACGTCCACGCGATGGGCGGCGATGGGGGACCAGCCGTGGGCCTCGGAGTTGGCGCTGGCGCCCTCCAGGACCAGCTTGGGATTCTGCCAGGTGCCGAAGCGGCCCAGGAAGGTCTCCCGCTGGGTGTCGTAGCCGTCGGTGGGGGCGTTGACGGCGAAGAAGGCGTAGTGGTTGCGGCGCTCGCGATACTCGGTCTTGTGGTAGATCACGCTGGGCAGGATCTCCACCTCGCCGATGTTCAGATTGCGCTGGAAGTTGGTGGAATCGTCCACGGCGTTCCACAGGCAGAACTCCACGCAGCCGTACAGCTTCAGCGACTTCACCGCGTCGCCCAGGTTGGTCAGCGTGATCTTCCACACCTCACAGCGCTCGCCCTTGGGCACCAGCAGCGTCTCCACCGCGCGCACGTCGTTCTTCTCGGCCTCAAACACCGTGTAGCCCATGCCGTGGCGGCACTTATAGCTGTCCAGCGGGTCGCCCGCCGGCAGGAAGGAGGGGGACCACACCGCGCTGCCGTCGTTGATGTACACGAAGCGGCCGCCCAGGTCGCCGCTGGCCTGATTGTAGCGGTAGCGGATCAGGCGGCGCAGCTTGGCGTCCCGGTAGAAGCAGTAGCCGCCGCCGGTGTTGGAGATCAGGCTGAAAAAGGCGTCGCTGCCCAGATAGTTGATCCACGGCAGGGGCGTCTCCGGCGTGGTGATGACATACTCCCGCGCCGCGTCGTCAAAGTAACCGAACTTCATATGCATTCCTCCCCAAAAGGTCGTGAACGAAACCGTTTTCGCTTACTATTATACCTTTATTGAGAGAAGATTGCAAGATGGATTTTATGTAAAATTAATTTTGAGGGAACAGGGAACAGGGAACAGGCAACAGGGAACAGGCAACAGGGAACAGGCAACAGGGAACAGGAATGGCGGCTGCCGCGCGGGGCATTTATCGGTTTTTCTCTGAAGAGTTGAGAGTGGGGAGTTAGATGGCGGGCTGTGCGCTCTCCGACAAACAGCGTCAGCCGCCATTAAACTCTCCACTCTCCACTTGTCTTGTTGCCCTGCTTACGCGGGCTTTGCTCTGCGCGCGGGGAGGTTTGCCAGCACCGCGCCGGCTACCGCGCCCAGAGCTGCGCCGATGAGGAGCTCGCCCAGCATGCCGGGGACCTGGAAGGCGCTGCCGCCCAGGCGGACCGCCAGGCCGTATCCCAGCGCCATGTACATTATCGCCAGGGCCATGCCGGTGAAGAAGCCGCGCTCGCCGCCCCGGCCCACCGCGACGGTGACGCCGGTGAGGATCGCCAGGCATTTCAGCACCTGGTTCAGCCCCCGGATCAGCCCGTCCGTCGCCTGGGCGTACACCGCCAGCGCCGCGATGCCCACCATGCCCACCAGCGTCACCGCCACCGCCGCCAGCAGCCCCTTCAAAAGCCCCAGCGCCACGCCCGCCCGATTCTTCCCCATAGCAACCGCCTCCCGTCTTTTTTTTCCATTCTATGCGGGACAGCGCGCCCGTAAGACACGGGGGAACGGGAATGGCACGGTTGCGATGCGCCGTCCATCCTGCGAAAAGCGATGATTCACACAAAGATTACATATGGACTACCGAAAAGTAAGACGACCGCCTTTGCTTTTCCGGGAGCAAAGTGCTAAAGTATACCTATGTTCAGTAAGCATACGGAAATAATGTGGATTTACAGCACCGGGTCGAGGCGGCAGGCCTGCCGCTTCCGGCATGTGACGGTTGTGTGACAAACCGCGTGATATACTGATTCCAGAAAGCAGGTATCTATTCAGTTCTGCTGTGATAAGTGGAGATTGTCCGAGGCAACGGGGAACGACCTCTCAGTCACCGACTTCGTCTCCCCTTCCAGGGGAGCTGTCAGCCGTTAGGCTGACTGAGAGGTCGTCCCCCGCAGCCTGCCAAGTCTCTGTTTGTCGCAGAACTGAACAGTTACGAAAGCAGGCAAAAGGACCGACCCCTCAAAGGAGGCTGTTATTATGAAGAACGATAAAAACATGAATGTGAATCCCGAGAACGCCCGGGAGCTGAATCTCGACGAGCTGGAAGAGGTCACCGGCGGCGGCATCAAGGAGATCGTGGCGGCCACGACGCTGGCGGCGATGGCCATGACCGGCAACACGGTCAGCGCCTTCGGCCTGGCGCAGACCATGGCGGAGGAGTCCGCCGGGCACATCGAGGCCGCCCCCGAGCAGGCGGCCTATGGCGCGGAATTTGGCGGCGAGATGGCCGACTTCATCGAGCCCGAGACCCTCGAGCCGCTGGAGGCCCCGGTGGAGGAGACGACGTTCGAGCTGGGCGGCGAGGAGACGCCTGACGAGGCAGCTGAGCCGGTGGTGATCACCGAGGCGGAGTCCGAGGCAATCGACGGCGAAGCCCTCACCGCAGACGCCGACGCAGCCCGTGCAGCGGACGAGGAGACGGGCCTGACCATCATCTACGACGGCGAAGAGGACGAGGCGGCGGCGCCCGTCGAGATCGAGATGCAGCTGGATCCCGAGGCCGAGGCGCGCGACCAGAAGCTGGTGGATATGATCAACGACGCGGTGGAGGCCCGGCAGGACGAGGGCATCTACGCCGCGCTGGATAACACCTTCGCCACGCTGGCCCAGAACGCGGATGCCCTGGCCAACCCGGAGACCGGCGTCATCGAATCCGATGGCAACGCCATCGTCAACGCCACGTTCGACGCCCTGGAGTCCCGCTTTGACTATTCCCCCGAGGAACTGATGGGCGCCATCGGCGCGGCGGCGGCCCGCGCGGATGATATGGGCTACCTCCAGGCGCTGGGCGGCGATCCGGCGCTGGTGAGCCTGGCGGCACAGGAATCGGGCAGCGAGGCAGATGCCGCCACAATGAAGTATATAAAGAACCTTTTCGACGGCGCGCTGGACGGCATCGGATTGGCATGCCCCGGGTTTAAGCCCTTCGTACCCCTTTTGAAGACGCTCGGCGGCGACATATTCACAACCGGCGGCAATCCCAGCGCCCAGGTGCTCAATAAGCTTAGCGACATCGAGCGGCAGATTCAGGACGCCGAGGACAGCATCCGGCGCAATACCTACGACGTGGTCTCCCTACAGGCCATTGGCGACAAGTATTCCCTCGTGGCGGACAAGGCCGAGCACATTCAGGAGAGGATCGGCAACATCGTGGGCAATGGCGCACTCACCGATGCGCAGAAGCTTCAAAATGTGGCGGATCTTATGAACAACGGCGAGTTTGAGGCATTGGAATCCGCCATGGACGGCGCGACCAGATGCTTTACCAGCAATGTCAACGACATCTTTGAGCGCCAGAGCCTGTTCGAAGCGGCCTATGCCAGGGGCTGTTCTACGGTGATGTTCAGCGGCGAGGCCATCGACATTTCCATGCCCTACATCGCCCGGCAGTTCGCCGTCTACTGCGCCGCCTACGGCGTCATGAACCAGGTCTACAACGCCTACGAGCAGGTCTATGGGGCGAGCTCTCTTACGGCCACGCGAGGGAAGATGGCTGAGCGCCTGGGCGGCACAGACCTTCAGGGTAAGCGGGTCGGCGGCTCCGTCGCCTCGGCCATCAAGTCTTACTTCGAGGGCGACCGCTATGTCTTTGTCAATCGGGGCAGCGCAAACATCGCGCTGGATCGCGGGATCGTCGTGTGGAAGATCCAGAATAAAGCGTGGGGCGTTGACCGGAATGGCATCAATGCCGATACCAGCGCCATTCCCCTGACGGGTCAGCAGGTGGAGGCCCTCTGCAGCTATGCCGGGCAAAGGCACAGGAGCCCGTGGGACTTCCTGTTCAACGATATGCACTTTGCGCCGGTGATGTCCTCTAAAAAGAAGCTGGGCAGCGATGCCAGGCCCATCGTATACATCAAAGAGATCTCGAAGGGTTTGGACATTTTTAATAAGAAGATTGTAAAGACGAAGAGCGATTCCAGCGTGATCGAGGTCGATGATTTCACCCTCGCCTACAAGATCAACGAGGATACCCAGACCTGGAAAGCGCCGTCCAGCCTCGTCTGCATGGTCGATGGGCGGCAGGGACTTGGAAGTTACACGGATGGCGGCCGAAACAAACACGCAACGGTCGATGCCCTGTATGCCACAGAAGTGGGCCTGAAAAAGTTCCATGACAACATGTGGCTCGCTCATTACTACAGTTACAGAGATACATGGATCGCCGAGCGCACCGTGGATCTGCTGCTCTTCCAGGGACGCTGAACCTTCGCCCCACACAGGATACCGCACGGCGCGTGACGCTTCTGTGACGGTTGACATGCTATACTGATTCCAACGTAACTGTTCAGTCCTGCGGCCAATGGAGATTTGGCGAGGCGACGGGGGACCTCATCCGACGGGGAAGGCATAATACCGGCTGACGCTATCCCAAAGCCTTCCCCTCTGGGGAAGGTGGCAGCCCGAAGGGCTGACGGATGAGGTCCTTCGTTATCCCGCAAATCCTCATTTATCACAGTGGGACTGAATAGATACATTCCAACAAAGTGCGAACGGCCCCTCACCAGGCCGCGCAGATACAGGAGGACAATACAATGATGAATGAAAACGATATGAACATGATGGAGCTCACCGATGCGGACCTGGAAGCCGTCGCGGGCGGCAGGGATATCGTCGCCACCGCGCCTGTGAAGGTGTACATGGGCCCCGGCCTGGACTTCTCCGTCCTGGGCTATATGGATCGGGGCGAAGCCCTGTCCTATGCCGGCGACAGCATGCAGGACGAACACGGCGTGCGCTGGTATCGCGTCAGGTTCCGCGACACCACCGGGTGGGTCTCCAGCCGCTACAGCAAAAAGCGGTAAGCGCCATCCCAATAACCCCCTCTCTCAGGACCCGCGGCAATCGCGGCGATCGGGAGAGGGGGTTTTCGTGTGTCCGGGGGGAGAGGACGAACGGCAGCCGCGTTTTCATTGCGCCGTATGCTAAAATGTGAAAAACTATTGACATAAATTAGAAATATATGGTATAATATGGGCAATATTTGTGGAATATGTGGAGGTGCCCTATGAGAATGGTTTGGCGGCGGGCGCTGGCCTTGATGCTGGCGGCCGCGATGGGGATATTTCTGACGGGCGGCGCGATCGGCGAGGAAGCGGCATTGGCCGTGGAGGGGCCGGTATCGGAGATCGTGGAAGGGCCGGTGCCGGAGGTCGGAGAAGCGGAGCTGACCGAGGACGGTCTCCCGGAGGGCTTGGAGGCCGAGGAGGCGCTCGCGGTGGAGGACGAGCCCGCCGAGGAGATGGCGGTGGAATCCGAGGAGGCCACGGGCGTGGCGAGGATGCCGGACCTTGAGGACGTGACGCTGGCGGTGGGCCAGACCGTCACGCTGTCGGTGCCGGTGTCGGGCACGCAGTACAAGAGCTCCAACACCAAGATCGCCACCGTGGGCCTCAACAGCGGCGTGCTGAAGGGCGTCAAGGCCGGAACCGCCACCATTGGCGCGCGCGTGCCGGGCTACGGCGACATCTTCTGCAAGGTGACGGTCAAAAAGGCTCCCACCAAGGTGACCCTGAACGTCACCAAGCTGAGCATGAACGCGGGGGAGAGCTACCAGCTGACGGGCAAGCTGTCGCCCTCCGGCTGCTACGGCACCGTGAGCTTTTCAAGCTCCAACAGTTCCGTGGCCCGGGTGAGCGACCGGGGCCTGATCACCGCCGTGGGCGCGGGCAAGGCCACCGTCACCGTGCGCACCAACAACGGCAAGACGGCCAAGTGCACCATCACCGTGACGTCCTCCGTCACGGGCATCGAGCTGGACAGGACCAGCGCGGCGCTGAACGTGAAGGGCAAGCTGACGCTGAAGGCCACGCTGAGACCCGCCGGGACCACCGCCAAGCTGACCTGGAAGTCCTCCAGCACGTCGGTGGCCACGGTCACGTCCGCGGGCAAGGTGACGGCGAAGAAGGCGGGCACCGCCACCATCACTGTCTCCACCCCCAACGGGCTGAGGGCCAGCTGCGTGGTCACCGTGGCAGCGGCCCCCACCAAGATCACCCTGAGCGCCAAGACCGCCACCATCGGCGAGGGCGAGAGCTTCACGCTCGACAGCGCCATTACCCCGGCGGGCGCAGTCAGCGAGCTGACCTGGGCCAGCTCCAACAGCAAGGTCGCCAGGGTCTCCGCTGACGGCACGGTCACCGGCGTCAAGGCGGGCACCGCCACCATCGGCGTCAAGACCGCCAACGGCAAGTCCGCCACCTGCAAGGTCACCGTCAAGGCCGCGCCGAAGAAGGTCACCGTGACGCTGAGCAAGTCCACCCTGACGGTGGGGCAGACCGCCACCGCCACGGCGAACGTCAGTGGCGTAACCTGGAGCGCCGAGGGCGGCGCGGTGACCGTGGACAAGAAGGGCAAAATCACCGCCGTGAAGCCCGGCGAGGCCAGCGTGTGGGCCACCGCCGAGGGCGGCTCGATGGGCGGCGCGATGATCACCGTGGTGGCCGCCGAGGAGGAGACGCCCTCCGTCAGCGCGCCGCAGGACGGCTTCATCATCGACATCTCCAAGTATCAGGGCAATGTGGACTTCGACAGGCTCCAGCCCTACGTGTCCCTGGTGATCCTCCGCGCCACGCTGAGCATGGACGAGGACACCCGCTTCGAGGAGTACGCCCGGGCCCTGAACGAGCGCGGCATCCCCTTCGGCGTCTACTGCTATTCCAAGGCCGCCACCGCCTCCCAGGCCAAGGCCGAGGCCAAGCAGCTCTATGCCGTGGCCAAGAGCTTCCGACCCAAATTCTACGTGCTGGACGCCGAGTACAGCAGCCTGACCCAGGCATGCCTGACCGCCTTCGCCAAGCAGCTGCGCGACTCCGGGGCGGACAAGGTGGGCTGCTACATCGCCCATAACTACTACACCCGGCTGGGCTACGCCACCGTCGCCAGCCAGTTCGACTTTACATGGATTCCCCGCTACGGCAAAAACGACGGCACGCTCACCAATTCCACGCTGCCCGCCTATCCCTGCGACCTGTGGCAGTACAGCGACAAGGGCAAGGTCCCCGGCATCACCGGCTACGTGGACATGAACGTGATCACGGGGCAGGGAAGATCTTTGAGCTGGTTCATTCGTTAGGGAGTAGGGAGTAGGGAGTAGGGAGTAGGGAGTAGGCAGTAGGGAGTAGGGAGTAGGGGAGTTACGGCATGTGCTTTCAATTCTATTGAAAGGTGTTGCTTCGCTGAACGTTATTGCACGGACGTGGAACCGATTAAAGAGTGGGGCGTTAAATAGCGCGCTGACGCGCTTTCCATCAGATCGCGTCAGATGCCATTTAACGCCCCGTTTTTCATTTTTAACTGCGTACATATCAAAAGAAACGCATCTTGTGCCGTAGCTCCCCCTACTGCCTACTCCCTACTTCCTGATGATCTTGCTGTATTTTCCGGAAACCCACCCCGTCCTGCCCTTGTAGGTGATGGCGTTCCAGCCGTTTTCGGAGGTCTGGCCGGCGTAGGGATAGGTGTCGCCGTCGTGGGCGACGCCGAGTTTTTTGGCGCTCCTGTCGGGGGCTTCGCGGATATAGCACTTGCCGCCGCGGATCAGGACCCGCCCGGGTTTGGACACGGGCTTTTCGGACCGGGCCAGGGCCAGCTCCAGCGCCTCCCCGGTGGCGGCGTCCACGATGCCGGTGACGGGCAGCTTTTTGTCCTTCTGGAACCGGCGCACCGCCTCCTCGGTGGCGTCGCCGAAATCGCCGTCCGCGCCCCAGCGGCCCAGGTCGTAGCCCAGGCGGATGAGCCCCCGCTGGAGCCGCCGGACGTCCTCGCCCTCCATGCCGTTTTCCAGCACGCGCTCCTCGGGCGCGGCCTCTCCGTCATAGTCGAAGTACAGGGTCATCAGGCCCCAGTAGTCCGGCTTGCGGCTCAGCAGCCGCGTGCGCACCACGCCGTACATCACGCCCCGGGCCTCGATGAGATACCAGTCGCCCGCCGGATCGTCGGCGTCCACGGGCTTGTACAGGAAGGCCACGTGATGGATGTCGGAGGCCGAATCCCCCCAGAAAACCGCCGCGCCCGCCACTCGGTATTGCGACGGTATGAGCCCGCTGCCCCTGCGCTGGCACCAGTCGGCGTAGTTGTGCCGGGCCTGGGTGTCGATGCTCACCCCGGCGTAGTCCCTGTAGAGGCCCTCCGCCAGGCCGTTGCAGTCCCATACGCGCTGGGCGTGGGCGCGCCAGTACAGCGCCTTGTCGTACTGCTTCCGGTTGCCCTCGTATTGCGTGAACCAGTGGCTGTCCGCCTTCCACTTCCGCGGGTTCTGCCCCGTGGCGCCCATGATATACCCGTCTCCGCGGTCATAGGCCGCCCCGATGCCCTCGACGAACAGGTCGATGGGCATTCTCTTTGTGTGCCGGGCATGGCACACATCTAACCGGTGGAAGTCCGGTCGCGGGTATTTACCGCCAAGCGTAGCGAACCGCAAGCTGCTGGTGGCAACGCCA
>CADCAS010000081.1 GCA_902799465.1 uncultured Eubacteriales bacterium | reverse complement strand
CAGTGCGCTTTTCCTTTTTCTGCCCATGTCCTTACCTCCGTGATATTGTTATTCTATCACAGTTTTGAAGCTATTTACAGAAAAAAGTGAAAAGGCTCGGAATGGCGGCTGCCGCGCATAGTACAGGGGCGGCCGATGGCCGCCCCTGCGTTTCCAGGCTATTCCTGTTCCCTGTAAACTGTTGCCTGTTGCCTGTTCCCTGTTTCCTTGTCCCTCTACAGCCTCGCCGCGACGCGGGCGGCGAGCTGGGCGTTGTTGTAGACCAGGCGGATGTTGGAGGCGAGGCTGTCGCCGCCGGTGATGTCCTTGATCCTGGCCAGCAGGAAGGGGGTGGTCTGCTTGCCCTTGATGCCCCTGGCGTTGGCCTCGGCCACGGCCTCGTCGATGGCCTTGTTGATGACGTCGGGGTCCATGGAGTACTCCTCGGGGATGGGGTTGGTGACCAGCATGCCGCCCTTCAGGCCCATCTCCAGCTTGGCGCGGAAGGCGGCGGCGACCTCGTCGGGGGTGTCCAGCCGGTAGTCCACGCCGAAGCCTGACTTGCGGGTGTAGAAGGCGGGCAGCTCGTCGGTGCCGTAGCCGATCACCGGCACGCCCTTGGTCTCCAGGTACTCCAGGGTCAGCCCCAGGTCCAGTATGGACTTCGCCCCGGCGCAGATCACCATCACGGGGGTCTGGGCCAGCTCCTCCAGGTCGGCGGAGATGTCCATGGTGACCTCCGCGCCGCGGTGCACGCCGCCGATGCCGCCGGTGGCAAACACGCGGATGCCCGCCATGGCCGCGATGATCATGGTGGTCGCCACGGTGGTGGCCCCGTCCTCGCCCCGCGCCACCAGCACCGGCAGGTCGCGGCGGGAGGCCTTGGTCACGTCATAGCCCTTGCGGCCCAGGTATTCGATCTCGTCCTTGGAGAGCCCCGCCTTCAGGCGGCCCTTGATGATGGCGATGGTGGCCGGCACCGCGCCGTTTTCACGGATGATGCGCTCCACGTTCAGCGCCGTCTCCACGTTCTGGGGATAGGGCATGCCGTGGGAGATGATGGTCGATTCCAGCGCCACCACCGGCTTTCCCGCCGCCAGCGCCTCCTTCACCTCGGGACTGATGTCGAGATAGGTGTTCATTGCTTGTACCTCCGTCTTTCAAATAGATATGTGTTCGGTCTTGCCGGGATTTATATTGAATTGGGAATTGGGAATTGGGAATTGGGAATGGCGGTGCAAATCCCTGCGGGATTTGTTTTGATTCAATATGATGTTCGGCGGGATTGCGACGGCCCGCAGCCTTCATTCAGGGAAATCCGAAGGATTTCATCCTTCATTCCCCATTCCCAATTCCACATTATCAGAAGCGGGCGGCTGCTCCTCTAACAGGCAGAGCGCATTCTCTGAAGCAGCGCCGCCTCGGTCAGGTCCGGGCTGACGGTGGCCTCGCTCTCCACGGCGATGGCCGCGGCGGCGAGACCGGCGGCGCAGGTCTGGCGGGCGTCGAAGCCCCTGAGGAACGCCCAGGCGATGGCGGCGGTGAAGGCGTCGCCCGCGCCGGTGGCGTTGACCATGCGCACGGATGGCGCGGGGAGGAAGTGGGTCTCGCCCCGGTCCATGCAGCACGCGCCGCGCTCGCCCAGGGTGATGAAGGCCCGGGGCAGGCCCAGCGCGTGGAGCCTGCGCGCGGCAGAGGCCACGGCGGCGTCGTCGCCCACGGGCAGCTCCGTCAGCGCGGCGGCCTCGAGGGCGTTGGGCTTTAAGGCCCACAGCCGGGGGAGGATGGGCTTTAACCGCCGCACCTTGGCCGCGGACACCGCGTCGGCGATGAGGGGGACCGTGAGGCGCCCGGCCAGGTATCGCAGGGTGGCCTCGGGCAGGTTGGCGTCCAGCACCACCGCGTCCATGCCGTTGAGCGCCGCCAGCTTGTCCGACAGTGCCTCCGGGGTCAGCCGCTCGCAGATGGCCATGTCGTTTACCGCCAGGCGCATGTCCCCGGAGGGGTCGGAGATAAACAGGTAGGCCGAGCTGGCCGCGTCGGGGAAGGTCAGCGCATGCTCCAGCCCCACGCCGCAGGCCTCGCAGTCCCGCCGCAGCGCCTCCGCGAAGGCGTCACCGCCCAGCGCCGTCACCAGCTGAGTCTCCACCCCCAGCCGTGCCAGCGCGCAGGCGATGTTCCGTCCCACGCCGCCCGCCGACATCCGAATCCTCCCCGGATTCGAGTCTCCCATGGCGCAAAGCCCCGAGGGAAAGCCCCCGATGTCCATGTTCGCCCCGCCAATCACAGCGATCATATGTGATGCACCTCGCTCGGGTCTATTATACTATTTTTGCGACGGGAGCGCAAGGATGGGGAGGAGGGAAAAGGCAACAGGGAAAAGGGAAAAGGGGGACGAGGGAACAGGCAACAGGGAACAGGGAACAGGAAGTGCGGCTGTCGCGTACCCTGTAGGGGCGGCGATGCGCCGCCCGCCCAATACCGACACGATACGTTCAACCCGGCAGGCGGCGCATCGCCATCCCTACGCGACCAAACCCTTCGTTCCCCTTTTCCCTTTTCCCTGTTCCCTTTTCCCTCACCCCTATATATTTCATTTACAATCGACACTATTTTGTCAAATTGAAGGAAAAAATTTTCTAATTGGTCACATTTGCTATTGCATTTGTCATAATTTTGCAATATAATATAGGGGAATTCAGTTTTGGAGGGTTTTATATGAAAAACTGGGCTGCGCGCGCGCTGCGCACCGCGTTGATCGCGGTGATGGTGCTGTCGATATTTGCCTCGACGGCGCTGGCGTCCTCCGTATACGCCAAGATCCCGTCTAAGACGAAGATCTATGAATCCCCGTCCACGAAAGCCAGGTCGGTCAAGCTGTCAAAGTCCTACAAGGTCAAGCTGACGGACTACTCCAACGGCTGGGGACGTGTGACCTATAAGAACAAGGTGGCCTACGTCCAGCTGAAGTATCTGACGCTGACCAGCCCCATCAAGATGTACACCGCCTGCAAGACCGACGTGTACAAAAAGGCGGGCTCCACCCGGCTGGGCAGCATTTCGGCGGGCACCACGGTCTATGTGGTGGGCCTGGACGGCAAATACGCCCAGGTGCGCAAGTCGAAGTCCGGCTCCACGGTGGGCTACGTGCGCACCAACGACCTGACCAAGAACAAGATCAGCTATTCCGACGGCGGCAGCTCCTCGGTCTCTGTGGGCAATACCGGCACCTACTCCTCCAGCTCCGGCTCCTCCACCTACATGCCCAGCTCGCTGCGCTCCACCACCACCAAGGCCAGCGCGTCCCGAATCGAGTACACCATCTACGTGGCCCAGAACCTGATCGGCGCGCCCTATAAGGAGCATTCCAACCCGCCCTCCAGCTTCGACTGCGCCACCTTCACCCACTGGTGCTACGGCAAGGCCAAGAGCGGCTCCGTGAAGGGCAGCTCCAAATCCCAGGGCTATGACACCCGCTATGAGATGATCACCGATATCGACGATCTCAAGCGCGGCGACCTGGTCTGCTTCGACACCGTGGTGGACAGTGACCTGAGCGACCACGTGGGCATCTACCTCGGCAAGGGCTATTTCATCCACGCCTCCTCCGTGGCCAAGATGGTCATCGTCAGCCAGCTCGATTCCGGCTACTACAACCGCGTGTTCTACTGCGGCCGCCGAATCTTCTACGATTGATCCAAAATCAAAAATCCCGTCGGGCAGCCGACGGGATTTTTGATTGAAGGACACGGGAGGAAATTGAAAATGGAAAATGGAGAACGGAGAATGGCGGTGCAAATCCCTGCGGGATTTGTTTTGATTCAAGTTATGATCGGCTGAATTGTGATGATACCTGCTCCACATTCAATAGGCCCGGCTTGTTTCAGATCCGCCGCGATATACGGGAAGCTGTAAAAAGTGAGGCGCTAAACAGCGGCTGACGCCATTTGATGAAACAGCGGCAGCGCGCCATTCAATCAAACAAATCCGAAGGATTTGCACCGCCATTCTCCATTTTCCATTCTCCCTTCTCCATTCCTCAGACCTCTCCCTCAAACACCCTCTCCGCGGGGCCGGTCATGTAGATCTGTCCGTCGTCGGCCCAGCGGATGCGGAGGACGCCGCCGGGGAGGTGGACGTCGGTCTCGCGGGGGGAGAGGCCCTGGCTGGCGGCGGCGGCCACCACGGCGCAGGCTCCGGTGCCGCAGGCGAGGGTCTCGCCGTCGCCCCGCTCCCAGACGCGCACGTCGATGCCGCCGTCCGCCCGCAGCCGGCAGAACTCCACGTTGGCCCGGCGGGGGAGGCGGGGGTCGTGCTCCATCCGGGGACCGAAGCGGTAAAAGGCTTCGTCCACGGGGTAGCAGTCGAAGGTCACCGCGTGGGGATTGCCCATCGATACGCAGCAGAAGCGGACCGCCTGCCCGTCCAGGTCGGCGGTGATGAAGTTGTCCGGGCTCGATACGGGGATTTCCTCCGGGGCAAAGCGGGGGCGGCCCATGTCCACGGTCACCGCCCGAACCTCGCCGTCTGCAACGTCCAGCCACAGCGTCAGCACCCCAGCCAGGGTCTCCACGGTCATGGGGTTTTTCCGCACCAGCCCCTTGTCCCACAGGAACCGGCCCAGGCAGCGGATGCCGTTGCCGCACATCTCCGGCTCGCCGCCGTCGGCGTTGAAGATGCGCATGCGGGCGTCAGCCACCCGGGACGGCAGCGCCAGGATCACACCGTCCGCGCCGATGCCAAAATGGCGATCACACCACTTTTTCATCAATTCGGACCACTCTATGTCTTGATTAATTGCGTCAATTATGATAAAATCGTTACCGATACCATGCATCTTTGTGAACCGCACGTCCATCGCCTCCTGTGAGACGATTATACCAGACGGCGGGCGGATTGGCAAGGACGCATGAAAATACAAGGAGGAATACACATGAAGAAGCTGATTGCGCTGATGCTGGCCCTGCTGATGACCCTGGGCATGCTGGCCGTGGCCGAGACCGCCGACCCCGCCCAGACCGCGCTGATCGCCGGCCTGTCCGACGCCGTCATCGCCATGACTGATGCCGAGGGCAAGACCCAGTCCGTGGATCTCAAGGATGTGGTGGCCACCGTGGTGGTGGACACCGAGGACAGCATCCGCCTGGTGGGCCAGGTGGACAAGGGCGATGAGAACCTGACTTACGCCGTGGGCGAGCTCAAGGATGGCAAGTTCGTGTACACCATGCTGGGCGCCGAGCGCGCCTTTGAGATGGAGATCCCCGAGCAGGCCGCCGCGATGGTCGAACCCGAGCAGATCCGCGCCATGCTGCCCGCCATGATGAACGCCCAGCTGCCCCAGCTGCCCGCCATCACCCTGCCCAAGCTGGACCTGGCGAGCCTGACCGCCATGATCGGCGGCCAGACCACCGAAGCCGACGGCGTGGCCACCACCACCTTCTCCGTGCCCGCCGAGATCGTCAGCATGCTGCTGAGCCAGGTCAATGAGGTCGTCAAGAGCACCGCCAGCAGCATCCCCCAGGGCGATCAGGTGGCCCAGGTGCTCGACCAGCTGGTGCAGAGCGGCCTGAGCTTCGCGCTTGAGGGCACCCTGTCCGACAACGGCGCCGAGCAGTCCGGCAGCATCGAGGTCTACATGGCCCAGGACGGCCAGACCGCCAGCGACCCCACCCTGTTCCTGAACACCTACAGCGCCGAGAACAACTTCACCCTGGGCGTGGACCTGCCCTCCGAGGACGGCACCTACACCGTGGGCCAGCTGACCGCCGTCACCGACCCCGCCGCCTCCACCATGGATCTGGGCCTGGACATCGGCGGCATGATCCAGATGGCGCTGGCCTTCTCCAAGGAGGACGACCTGCAGGACGTGCTGTTCACCTTCGACGCCATGGGCACCAACATGACCCTCGAGGCGAAGTATGGCAGCCAGAACGGCCAGGATTACAATGAGCTCGCCATTGCCGCCGCTGACCAGCTGAACTTCAACTGCGTCACCACCGGCGCGGTGGACGACACCGGGCTGTACAACGGCGACATCCGGGTCAACGCCGACCAGGCCGGTCAGGGCTCCTTCGAGCTCACGGCGAGCTTCTATCAGTATCTGGCCGACTTCGACGCCACCGGCTACGAGCTGCCCGACGAGGTCGTGCCCGCCGACCAGATGACCGAGGACGAGAAGAACGCCGCCCTCGAGCCCCTCACCGCCTACTTCGCCTCCCTCAACCCGCAGGCTGCGGCGTAAGGAACCATCAAAAGCCCCCGAACTTCGGTTCGGGGGCTTTTGAATGGAAAAATGCCGGGCGGAGCCCGGCTCACGGCTCACGCATGAATGCGTGAGCCTGTCGCGCAAAATCTGCGGATTTTGCGCGAGGGAAGAAGGGACGCGGAAAACCGATTCCCAGTCGAAATCGCAAGCGATTTCTTTGTGGGAATCCACATGCTTAGGCGTTGCCGGTACATGTGATTGAAACAGGTACGATTCCAATCCGCCTTGTCATTCATGCGTGGACCGTGGAGCCCGGCTTTTTTCAAACCAGCGCCGGTTCCCTCAGATACGCCTTCTGGCGTTCAATGATGTCGTTCTGGTCCACGATGAAGCGGCTGGCGAGCCCGGCGGCGTCGGGGGCGGCGTCGGGGCAGGTGTTGCGGGCCTTGGTCATCTCGATGATGCCCATGGTGGCCCCCTGTATGACCATCTCGGCGATATGGGCATTGGAGCGGTCCGTCAGGGTGTTCATCTGGGTGCCCATCCACATCCCCGCCTTCTGCATCGCCCCCACCGGCTCTGGGACCGCGCCCGCCCGCTCCAGGGCGCTCTCCGCCTGTTGTGCCGCCAGGCGGTACTGCCGCAGCTCCCGGTCCAGCTCGCCCCGCATCTCCGGGCTCTCCACCTTCTCCAAAAGCTGCTCCAGCGCTTCCTCCCCGGTCCGCGCGTTCTTCGCCACGTCCTTCAAAAGCTGAATCGTCTCGTCCATGACCATTCCTCCCGCCTGCATTTTCGCGGCCGCGGCATTAGTATGGCCGGGAACGAGCCGGACAAGCGTGGGTATTTTAGGGAGTAGGAAGTAGGCAGTAGGGAGTAGGGGAGTTACGGCAAGCGCTTGATTTCTTTTGCAAGCATTGCGTTTTTCTGGGGTAATCCGGGGATGTTTGAAGTTCTTCATTCCTTCTTTCCGCCGAACATTCGCCGTCCTCCCCCTACTCCCTACTGCCTACTCCCTACTCCCTTCAATGTAAAAAATGCAAAAACCCCTGCCAAAAACTGCAAAAACCGCCGGTTCGGACTTGATTTTCGCCGTTTATCGCGTTATCATAGAGAGGCGCAGATGCAGATTGGCATCGAATTCAACAAAGATCGGAGCGATACACATGCTGAACATTCGCGTTGAGCGGACCACTGCGCCGAAGGCGAAGCCGGTCTCGGGACAGAAGCTGGGCTTCGGCCACATCTTCACCGACCACATGTTTGTGATGAACTACACCGAGGGCCAGGGCTGGCATGACGCCCGCATCGTGCCCTACCAGAATATTTCGCTGGCGCCCTCCGCCATGGTGTTCCACTACGGCCAGGAGATGTTCGAGGGCCTGAAGGCCTATCGCGGCGAAAACGGCGAGGCGTACCTGTTCCGCCCGGACATGAACGCCAAGCGCGCCAACGCCTCCAACGACCGCCTGTGCATCCCGGAGATCCCGGAGGAGGACTTCGTGCAGGCCATCAAGGAGGTCGTGGCCATCGACAAGGACTGGATCCCCACCGAGCCCGGCACCTCCCTCTACATCCGCCCCTTCGTCATCGCCACGGACGAGTTCCTGGGCGTGGCCCCCTCCAAGACCTACCTGTTCATCATCATTCTGTCCCCCTCCGGGGCGTATTATGAGTCCGGCCTCGCGCCGGTGGGCATCTGGATCGAGGACGAGTACGTTCGCGCGGTTCGCGGCGGCATCGGCTTTGCCAAGACCGGCGGCAACTACGCCGCGTCCCTGATCGCCCAGGTCAAGGCCCACGACGGCGGCTACAGCCAGGTGCTGTGGCTGGACGGCGTGGAGCGCAAGTACATCGAAGAGGTCGGCGCGATGAACATCGCCTTCAAGATCGACGGCAAGATCGTCACCCCCGCCCTCAACGGCTCCATCCTGCCCGGCATCACCCGCAACTCCGTGCTCTTCCTGTGCCGCCAGTGGGGCATGGAGGTCGAGGAGCGCAAGGTCTCCGTGGATGAGCTGATCGAGGCCCAGAAGAGCGGCAAGCTGGAGGAAGTCTTTGGCACCGGCACCGCCGCCGTCATCTCCCCCGTGGGCAAGCTCAGGTACATGGACGAGGTCATGACCATCGGCGACGGCAACATCGGCCCCGTGACCCAGAAGCTCTACGACACCATCACCGGCATCCAGACCGGCAGGATCGAGGACAAGTACGGCTGGCGCGTCCGCGCGGACTGACGCTGAACTTAAGGATCTGTGCAGAAATTATTCATACATGTAACTGTTCAGTCCCACAAATTGGGGTATGTCGGGGAGAATTAGGAATGAGGAATGAGGAATTAGGAATGAATAGCAGCTGCCGCGCGTTGTAGGGG
>CADCAS010000080.1 GCA_902799465.1 uncultured Eubacteriales bacterium | reverse complement strand
CGCCGCCCCTGCGCAGCCTAGCCATTTATAATTCCTAATTCCTCATTCCTAATTCCTCATTCGACAAATCCCCATTGGCCGCAGGACTGAATAGTTACAACGAACCTTTACATATTCTCCCTTCAAGGATCGGGGGAAGGGGGTATAATGGGAGTACATGGATCGTCGGCGATGGATGTGGACGCCGGGGATGGAGAATTGAGAATTGAGAATGGAGAATGGAGAATGAAGGTGGAAATCCTTCGGATTTCTTGGATTGATTCTCGATGCGCGCTATGATGAGACGTCGGTTTTATTCAAACAAATCCGTCAGGATTTGTACCGCCATTCTCCGTTTTCCATTCTCCATTCTCAATTCTTCCCCAAAGCTCCATTTGTCGTACCCGATGAACGACCACGACCTGCCGCAAATACAAACGAGAGGGCTATGGATATGAGGATCACGAATCTCAGCTGCGACTATATGACCGACCCGATGGGGTATGATTTTGTGCGGCCCAGCCTGGGCTGGATGACTGTTTCGGACGCTGTGAACGGGGCGCAGTCGGCCTACCGCATCCAGGTGACCGACGGGGACTTTGACGCGCCGGTCTATGACACGGGCCGGGTGGCGTCGGATGTGAGCGCGGGCATACGGCTGGAGCTGGCCCTGTCGCCCCGGACCCGGTATCTCTGGCGGGTCATGATCTGGGATCAGACGGGCGCGGCCTCCGACTGGTCCGAGCCCGCGTGGTTTGAGACGGGCAAGTACGACGAGCCCTGGGCGGGGCGCTGGATCGGGTGGTCGCGGGAATTCCCGCAGCTGCGGGGGGACTTTACCCTTGAAAAGCCCGTGCGTTCCGCCCGGGTGTACGCCTGCGGCGTGGGGCTTTATACCCTGACGCTGAACGGGCAGCGAGTGGGGGAGGAGTATCTGGCCCCCGGCTTCAACGCCTACGACCAGTGGCTCCAGTACCAGACCTACGACGTCACCGGGCAGCTTCGTACCGGCAAAAACGCCCTGGGCTGCCGCCTGGGCAACGGCTACTACAAGGGCCGCGTCAACTGGCCCGACATCCGGGAGCGCTTCGGCGACCGCTATAACATCTACGGGGATGCGCTGGCTTTTATCTGCGAGCTGCGGGTGACCTATATAGACGGCACGTCCGGGGTCTTCGGCACGGACGAGGGCTGGCGGGCGTCCGAAAGCCCCTGGCTGCGGGCGGAGATCTACGACGGCGAGGTCTACGACGCCCGGAAGCAGGACGACGGCTGGTGCCTGCCGGAGACCGACGTCGGCGGGTGGGACCATGCCCGGGCTGTGGACATGGACATGCGCCTGCTGAAGGCCCGCATGAGCGTCCCGGTGAAGCCGCACGAGCGCTTCCGGCCCACAGTGCTGATGACGCCCAAGGGGGAGACGGTGCTGGACTTCGGCCAGAACCTGGCGGGGCTTCTGCGCTTCGAGACCGACGCCCCGGCGGGGACCGAGCTGTGGTTCCAGTTCGGCGAGGCGCTGGACAGGGACGGCAACTTCTACCGCGACAACATGCGCACGGCCCTGGCGGAGATACGCTACATATGCGACGGGCGGCGGCGGTCCTACCTGTCCGAGTTCAGTTACTTCGGCTTCCGCTACGTGAAGGTCACCGGCTGGCCCGGGGAGGTCGATCCCGACGCCTTTGAGAGCGTGGCGATCTACTCCGACATGCGCACCACCGGCGGCTTCGAGTGCTCCGATCTCCGGGTGAATCAGCTGTTCAGCAACAGCCTGTGGGGGCAGAAGTCCAACTTCGTGGACAGCCCCACCGACTGCCCCCAGCGGGACGAGCGCATGGGCTGGACGGGCGACGCCCAGATCTTCTGCGGCACCGCCAGCCTGAACATGAATACCGACGCCTTCTTTCGCAAGTACCTGCGCGACCTGGCCCTGGAGCAGGCGGTGGACGGCTATGTGCCCGTGGTGGTGCCCAACATCCTGCGGGCCACCGGCATCTGGCAGGTCGCCATCACCGGCTGGGGCGACGCGGCCACCATCATCCCCTGGACGCTGTACCGGCACTATGGCGATACGGCGGTGCTGGAGGCGCAGTATCCCTCCATGAAGGCCTGGGTGGACTTCATGCACGGCTGTGACGACAAAGGCGTGGACCGCTACTATCAATTCTCCCTGGGCGACTGGCTGGCCCAGGACACCAAGGACCCGGACAACCTGTTCGGCCTGACCCCCACGGACCTGATCTCCACGGCCTACTACGCCCTGTCCGCCCGCATCGTAGCCCAAACCGCCCGGCTGCTGGGCAAGACTGAGGACGCCGAATATTACGCCGACCTGGAGCGCCGGGTGACCGAGGCCTTCCGAAGGGAGTACGTGTCCGAAAACGGGCGGGTGATCTCCGAGACCCAGACCGCCCAGGCCGTGGCGCTGCACTTCGGCCTGCTGAAGCCCGAACAGAGGCCCGTGGCCACCGAGCACCTGGCCGAGCGCCTGCGGATCGACCACGTCCGGCTGACCACAGGCTTCATCGGCACGCCCTACCTGTGCCCCGCGCTGTCCGAGAACGGCCTGAACGAGTACGCCTACGCGCTGCTCCTGCAGCCTGAATGCCCCGGCTGGCTCTACGAGGTGGAGAAGGGCGCGACCACCGTCTGGGAGCGCTGGAACTCCATCCGCGAGGACGGCAGCTTCGGCCCGGTGGGCATGAATTCCATGAACCACTACGCCTTCGGGGCCGTCTGCGAGTGGCTCTATCGCTATGTGGCGGGCATCAATCCCACCGAGCAGGGCCCCGGCTTCAAGCACAGCCTGCTCAGACCCCTGCCCAACAGCCAGCTTCGGCACGCCGCCGCGCGGGTGGAGACCCCCTACGGCACGCTGCGCAGCGGCTGGCGGCTCACCGATCGGGGCATAGAGCTGGAATTCGAGATCCCCTTCAACGCCACCGCTCAGATCGTCCTCCCCGACGCCGACGGCGCGGAGGTGCTGGAGAACGGCAGCCCCGTCCGGGGCGACACATTCCTGCGCGGCAGCGGCGTGTGGCGGTACGCCTACGTCCCCAACGGAAACACCATCGACAGGCGTGTGCCGGAGAATGTGAGGCCGGAGATCTGATTGGGGAATAGGCAATAGGCAATAGACATCTGATGCCTATTGCCTATTGCCTCTTTTATTGCCTATTGTCTTGATCTCAACTCCCAGAACGCCACGGCGCTGGCGGCGGCGACGTTGAGGGAATCGACGCCGTGGGCCATGGGGATGCGGGCGGTGTGGTCGCAGAGGGCGAGGGTGGCGGGGGCGAGGCCGTCGCCCTCGGTGCCGAGGACGATCGCGAGGCGCTCCCGCTGCTTGAGCAGGGGATCGTCGATGGAGACGGAGCGGTCCGTCAGCGCCATGGCCACGGAGCAAAAGCCCAGCTTGCGCAGCAGGTCAAGACCCGCCTCGGGCCAGGCTTCAAACCGCGCCCAGGGCACCTGGAATACCGTGCCCATGCTGACCCGCACGGCGCGGCGATTCAGCGGGTCGCAGCAGGCGGGGGAGAGCAGCACCGCGTCGATGCCCAGCGCCGCCGCGGAGCGGAAGATGGCCCCGATGTTGGTGGTGTCCACGATGTCCTCCAGCACCGCCACCCGCCGCGCGTCCCGGCAGATCGCCTCGACCTTTTCAGGCGCGGGCCGCCGCATGGCGCACAGCACGCCCCGGGTCAGCGGATAGCCGGTGAGCCGCGCGAGCACCTCGCGCTCCGCGGTGTACACCGGCGTGTCGCCCAACCGTTGCAGCAATTCCGAAGCCTTGCCCCCGATGTGCCGCCGCTCCATCAACAGCGACACCGGCTGAATCCCTGCGTCCAGCGCGTACCCGATCACCACCGGACTCTCCGCGATGAACAGCCCCGCCGAGGGGTCCAGCCGGTTCAGAAGCTGGGCCTCCGTCAGCCGCGCGTACACGTCCAGCGCCGGGTCGGTGAAATCGGTGATCTCGATGATATTGGGCATGTGAATGATCCTCTTTCATGCTGGATTATGAGCGGTTAAATGGGAGCTGTTTTGGAAAATGGGGAATGGGGAATGGGGAATGGAGAATGGAGGTACAAATCCTTGCGGATTTGTCTGATTGATGGAGAACGATCCCTCGCTCAGCTTGACAGCTGACAGCTCTTCTCCCGCCAACCCAACAGATTCCGATATGCCATAGGACTAAAACAAGTCCGTTCAATAAAAAGAAATCCGAAGGATTTCCACATCCATTCCCAATTCCCAATTCCCAATTCCCAATTCCCAATTTCCCATTCCCAATTCCCAATTTCCCATTCCCAATTCCTAATTCTCCCGATACATGCTGTACAGCTCGTAATACTTTCCCTTCTTCGCCATCAGCGCCTCATGGCTGCCCTGCTCCACGATGCCGTCCTCGGTGAGGACGAGGATGGTATCGGCGTTTCGGATGGTGGTGAGGCGGTGGGCGATGGTGAAGGTGGTGCGGCCCTTCATCAGGGTCTCCAGCGAGCGCTGCACCAGCCGTTCGGACTCGTTGTCCAGCGCGGAGGTGGCCTCGTCCAGGATCAGCAGCGGCGGGCTTTTCAAAAACACCCTGGCGATGGAGATGCGCTGCTTCTGGCCCCCGGAGAGCATCACGCCGTGCTCGCCGCAGTAGGTCTCATAGCCGTTCTCCAGCTGCATGATGAAGTCGTGGGCCCCGGCCAGTTTGGCGGCGCGGACGACGTCCTCGCGGCTCGCGCCGGGCCTGCCGTATTCGATGTTGCGCAGCACCGTGCCCGAGAACAGGTATACGTCCTGCTGCACCGTGCCGATCTGGCGGCGCAGCGAGGAGAGGGTGTAGTGGGTGATATCCTCCCCGTCCAGCAGGATGCGCCCGCCGGTGACCTCGTAGAAACGGGGAATCAGGTTGCACAGCGTGGTCTTGCCGCTGCCGGAGGGCCCCACCAGCGCCACGCTCTCGCCGGGCTTCACGTGGAGGTTGATGTGGCTGAGCACCGCGGGGGCGCCCTCGGCGGCGTCGTCATAGGCGAAGGACACGTTCTCGAACACCACGTCGCCCCGGACCTCCGTAAGCTCCTTCGCCCCGGGCAGGTCGGCGATGGTGACAGGCTCCTCCATGACCTCGGCGAAGCGCTCGATGCCGGTGATGCCGCGCTGGTACTGCTCGGTGAACTCCACCAGCCGCCGGATGGAGGCCAGCAGCGTGGTCACGTACAGCAGATACGCCACCAGGTCCGCGGAGGTGATCCTGCCGCGGATCATGTAGAGCGCGCCCGCCAGCACCACCAGGATGTACATCAGCCCGTCGAACAGCCGCGTCACCGAATGGAATCCCGCCATGTTGTGGTACATGACCTTCTTCACCGAGAGATACTGCCTGTTGCCCACGGCGAAGCGCTCCTGCTCCACCGCCTCGTTGGCGAAGGACTTCACCACCCGGATGCCCGACAGGCTGTCCTCCACCTGGGCGTTGATCTCGCCCAGCTCGTGGCGCTGGCGCTTGAAGGCCCGCTGCATGGGGCCCGCGAACTTCGCCGAGCAGAACACCATCAGCGGCAGCATGGCGAAGATGATGACCGTCAGCGACACGTTCATGTGGCAGAGTATGATAAACGCCGCCACCACCTTGATGGAGGTGATGAAGAGCTCCTCCGGGCAGTGGTGGGCAAACTCCGTGATGTCGAACAGATCCGTGGTGATGCGGCTCATCAGCTGGCCCAGCTTGGTGCGGCTGTAGTAGGCGTGGGGCAGGGCCTGGAGATGGGCGAACATGTCCCGGCGCATGTCCGTCTCGATGTGGGTGCCCATCACGTGGCCCACCGACTGCATGAAGTAGTTGGCCGCGGTGTCGATGATGCGCAGCACGATGTAGAGCGCAGACAGCCGTATGACCAGCGACACCGTCAGCGCCTCCAGGTTCGTCGCGCCCAGGCTCGTGATGTGCCGCACGATCAGCGGCAGCACCAGGTCGCACACCGTGGTCAGCGACGCGCAGAACAGATCCAGCGCCAGCACCGGCAGCCGGGGCTTGAAGTAGGGCAGAAAGTGGCGCATCAGGCGAAGGGTCTCGCTCAGGGAATGCTTGCGGGGAGTGTCTTGCATGTGTACCTCCGGGAGGGGTCGGGAAGGGAAAATGGAGAAGGGAAAATGGAGAATGGAGAATAAAGGTGCAAATCCTTGCGGATTTGGTAACTGTTCAGTCGCGGACTCCTTCCGACCCGCTTCGCGGCCCACCTCCCTCAAAGAGGGAGGCTTTTGGGCTCCCGTGCAGGCTCCCTCTCCGAGGGAGCTGGCAGCCGCAGGCTGACTGAGGGAGTCATCCCTGGGCAACTGAATAGTCACCGGATTTGTTTGATTTATCATAAGGTTCAAGCCTGCCGCGATTGACTTATTCAGTCGGGCCTGACGGCTGGCCAGCAGACGACTGAACAGGTGGGATTCATGATAAAGCGCGTTTTACCAAGAATCAAAAGAAATCCGGTAACTATTCAGTCCACCTGAAGAAAATGCAGGATGCCTTCGTAGGGACGCCATTCATGGCGTCCGCAGGCTGCCCTTTCGCGGGGAACGGACGCCAT
>CADCAS010000079.1 GCA_902799465.1 uncultured Eubacteriales bacterium | reverse complement strand
GACCGCTGGGTGCTGGAATTCTACAACGCCCACAAGGACGATTCCCCCGAGGCGCTCATCCACGCCGTCATGACCAACACCGACATGTGGGGCCAGGACTTGACCCAGGTTCCCGGCTTCGAGGCCGAGGCCGTCCGCATCCTCAAGCAGATCCGCGCTGAAGGCGCTCTGGCCGCCTACAAGGCCGCGCTGTAAGGCGATGGCGTCCACCGGCGCTCCCGAGAGGGAGCGCCGGTTTTTTATATACAAATTGTAACTGTTCAGTCCTTCGGCCAATTGGGATTTTTCGAATGAGAAATTAGGAATGAGGAATTAGGAATTATAAATGGCTTGGCTGCGAAGGGGCGGCGATGCGCCGCCCGTCAGGCAGTACGTATTGTTTCGGTATTTGGCGGGCAGCCATTGGCCGCCCCTATAGCGTGCGCGGCAGCCACTATTCATTCCTAATTCCTAATTTCTAATTCCTAATTCTTCCAGACAAACTTCCATTTATCACAGCAGGACTGAATAGATACCAAATTAAGCATAATGCGCCATTGGGGTAATGACAAAGCATCCAATTTATGGTATAATCATTACTGTAGGGTGAATAGTTTGTAAACAAGTCTAAACGAAGAAGGGGGCATGGTTATGAAACGCAGATGCATGGCGATGGCGCTGATACTGACGCTGCTGCTGGGCCTGCTGCCCGCGGCGGCGCTGGCGGACACCCAGAGCACGGAGAAATGGTGCAGCGCGAGCGCGGACGGAAACCACACGTGGGGCAACTGGATGGTCCGCAAGCTGGCGACCTGCTCCGAGGAGGGCGAGAGGTATCGCGTGTGCCGGTACTGCCGCTTCGAGCAGACCGAGCGAATCAAGAAGGAAAAGCACGATTATGCCGACTGGCGCATCGTCCGAAAGGCCACGTGCAGCAAGGCGGGCGAGCGCGTCCGCAAGTGCCGGGTCTGCGGGCACGAGGACAGGCAAAAGATCGAGAAGCTCCCCCACACCTTCGGGCCGTGGACGGTGCTCAAGCAGCCTACCTGCGCCGAAACCGGCTCCCGTCAGCACACCTGCAAGGTCTGCGGCGAGACGGTCCAGGAGACCATCGCGACGCTCCCCCACAGCTGGAGCCGATGGGAGACCATCACCGCGCCCACCGACCATTCCGCGGGCATCAGCCGCCGCGTCTGCAGGATATGCGGCGCCGAGGAGACCCGTGAGGAGGAGCCCGAGGGCACGCTTCACCGCGGCGATAAGGGCGACGCGGTCAAAAGGCTCCAGGAAGGCCTGATCTGCTATGGCGTCCTCGGCAAGGGCGGCGCGGACGGCGACTTCGGCCCCGGCACGGAGCGCGCGGTGCGGCAGGTGCAGGAGAAGGAAGGCCTGACGCAGGACGGCGTCGCCTGGCCGCAGACCCTCGCCTTCGCCCAGCATAATTTCGGCGAATGGAAGGTCATATCCAGGCTCACCCGCACCACCGACGGCGTGCGGGAGCGCACCTGCTTACGCTGCGGCCTGGTGGAGCGGGACGTGGCGGAGGCCAGGCCCCGCATCCTGCGCGGCGAGCGCGGCAAACGCGTCGAGCTGATCCAGAACATCATCTGGGATCTGGGCTATGATCCCGGAAGAATCGACGGCATCTACGGCCCGGCGCTGGACGCGGCCATCGTCGAATGGGCGCGGGATCACGACTGGTACTTCGAGCCCGGCCTGTTAAAGCCCATCGACATCGACAGGATCGTGAGCGGCTGGGTGGAGATCGATCCGGACCTCATCGGCGTCTCCGGTCCAAACACGCCGGTCAGCCTGCATATCGAAATTACCCCGGACTTCAACATGCTGGATGTACTCCCCGGGCAGAGCGTCAAGTACAACTACACCGTGACCAATCAGGGCACGGAGGACTGCACGCTCGGGCCGCTGTTCATCAGCTATGGCGAGGACAAGGGCTACCGCGCCGACGAAAAGCGCTATCGCATGAGCCACATCGGCGATCTGAGCGGCGAGGTGCTGAAGGCCGGAGGCGCGAACAGCTACACCGGCAGCTTCACCGTCAGCGCGGACCTGGACAAGGCCGAGCTGGGCGATCCGAGTTACAAGGAGTATTACATCCACTTAAACGCCTGGGTGCTGGGCACCTCGACGGTGGACAAGAGGCGCTGGTACAGCAACATCGACAGTGTGCTTCTCAACATCTACCCGGATGAATCCACGCTGGATGAGAATCTGGCGCTCACCGCCCGGGTGCTGGATGCGGAGGCCCGCTACACGGTGGGCGACGAATTTGAGTTCGAAGCCACGCTGACCAACAAGACCGGTAAAGACCTCTACGTGACCATCGAGGGCATTGGCCAAACCATCGACGGCGCGCTTCCCATCACCGATGAGGAGAAGCCGGTGCTCCTGCCCGCGGGCGAGACGATGACGCGGACCTGGCCGCATCGCCTCTGCCAGGAGGATAAGATCCGCAACGGCAGGTACGGCTTCTGGGTGGAGGCGCACGGTGAGGATAAGGCGGACGGTTCGACCGTCACCGCGCTCCCGGTGTCGCTGTGGGTGAACGCCGACGATCCCTATCGGTTGGGCAGCGACGCGCTGGTGCTGACCCGGGCAAGCGACGACGCCGAGGGCACCCTCTATCACCCCGGCCAGACGTGGCGCTATCGCTATCGCGCCGCGAACAACGGCGACGTTCCGCTCAGCGACGTCAGGATCCGCGCCTATCTGTGCGATTACGTCGACTGGATTCCCCTGGATGAGGCGGAGCCCGGCACGCTGGAGACAGGCGCGCATGGCGACCTGGAGGGCGAGCTCGTGGTGGACGGGCTGTACACCACCGACGATTACAGCCAGGACGAGACCGGCGCATGGGTCCGCAATTGGGGCTATGACGTCAGGATCGTGGCGCAGGGCATGACCCCTGACGGCGAGATCGTCTACGCCAAGCCCATCAAGGAGCGCATCCCCGTCGACTTCGATGATCTGGATAACCCGCTGCCCACCATTCAGTGCCTCGAGCTGTCGGCCGAGCTCGTCAACCCGAAGGACGCATTCGCCGAGGGCGAGAGCGCCGAGGTGAAGGTGACCCTCAAGAACGCGGGCGACGAGAATCTGGATGACTTCTTCATCGAGCCGTTCATCCACCCCGATTATGACGACTCGGTCTGGGACGAGCCGGGCGTCATCTATGGCAAGACCTGGCTGAATGCCGGGTATACCTGGACAAATACCCTCTCCATCCCGCTGAGCTGCCTGTGGGCCACCGAACAATACAACCTGGTGCTCGCCGCGCAGGGCAGCACTCAACGGGGGCGGACGGTGACCTCCAATTCGGTCACGCTGCCGGTGACGGTGCTTGCCGGCGACGGGGAGCTGGAGAAGCAGTCGCTGCCCATCCCGGACGGGATATCGACGATTAAGTCCAGCGGCAAAAAGGTGCCGGACGGCGTCCTCGGTGAAACTCCCGCCGAAATTACCTGGCGCAGCCTCACGGTGGTAAAGCAGACCAAGGACGACGACGCCTACTACGACAACGCCAAGATCCCGGTTATGATGCGGCTGACCATCGACGACTACGATGAGTACGACTTCATGGGCATCGAGGCGGCCCCGGGCGACTCCGTCAGCGATGAGAGCTGGATGCACGGCACCCTCTCGCCCGGCATGAACTACGACTTCACCTACACCATGGTGCTCGACCCCACGCAGACCGGCTGGAAGCCACGCACGGTGACGGCGAAGCTCCACAGCCATTCCCTGGACGCCGACGAGGTGGAATCCTGCGTGGTGCGCCCGCCGTGGACGCCCGCGAAGGTGACCCTCGAGGACCCCAATGTCCATGTCATCAACGACAACATGTCCTACCTGTACCTGAAGCTGCGCTCCGGCCAGTTCAAGGACAACGCCTATCCCGGCGATATCGTCGACATCCCCATCACGGTGGACAGCGACGGCAACACGCCCATCTCCAAGGTGATGTTCACCTGCGTGGAGAAGCTCAACGGCGAGACGGTCTTTGCCTGGAGCGGCCTGGTCAGGGATCACATGAATCCGGGCGACAAGTTCAACATGTGGGAGTTCATCCGGCTCAAGGGCACGGAGGTCGGACAGCCCAAGGGCTATTCGCTGGAGATGTACCTGACCGGCACCATCTACAACCGCAAGGGCAAGAAGGAGGAGATCCGCTCCCTGCCCGTGGAGGTGCCGTTCACGGTGCTCAATCCCGTCGGCGGCAAGAAGATCCTGGAATTCACCAGCCGGCTGGAGCCCTACAAGTCCAGCTATGCCGTGAACGACCAGGTGGACATCCACTTCACCCTCCAGAACAACTACCGCGAGGATCTGGTCAATCTGCGCCTGAACTGCCTGGACGGCGGGGAGCCCTTCGAGTCCCTGACGAACAAGGCGGGGCTCTTCAACGGCGACGGCAGCCTGAAAAACGGCGAGAAGGCTGAGATCGTGCTGCACTATACCGTCAAGCCCGAGGACATCGCCAAAAAGCAGCTCGTGGCGAACTTCGCGGTGACGGGCAATCCCATCGGCGGCGACGAGATCCGCTCCCGGCGCGTCCTGATCACCATTCCCGTCAGCGACTCCAATCTTCCCCAGAATCTGACGCTTTCGGCATCCTGCGGTGCCACAGGCGCGGTCAAGGGCGGATCGGAGCAGCACGCCACGCTGAAGGTGACCAACAACGCCGACCAGCGCGTGGTACGCGTGCGCGTCTACGCGGTGGGCGACAACCGCTATGCCGACAACGACGACGGGGTGGTCTGGCACGACTGCGGCCACGGCGCGAAGGGCTGGCTGTGCGGCGAGTGCGCATACATCGAGCCCGGCAGCAGCGTCGAGCTGTCCAACTTCTTTAAGGTTCCCATGCCCTACGCCGGGAAGGACAGCTTCAACGCCCAGTGGTTCGTGGAGGCCGACCTGGCGGATCGCTCGGGCACGGTGTGCTCCAACATCGCCACCGTCAGCCTGGAGCTGGAGCGGGCGGAGGAAGCCCTCGACCTCACGCTGACCAGCTATTCGCCGGTCCAGGAGGTCTATGACATCGGCCAGAATGTGTCCGTCTCCGTCCTGGTCGAAAACCCCGGCGGCATCATCCCGGATGACCTCGAGGTGGTCCTGACCACCGAGAGCGCCAAGGGCAGCTCCTACAAGGGCCACATCACCGGTACCCAGGGCGGGCGGGCCTACGTCACCATCGGCTTTACCATCGATGGGGCGGACGTGGTGGACGGCATCTGGCAGGGCAAGATCGTGGCCCTCGGCTATGGCGGCACGGTTGAGAGCGTCCCGCTGCTGTTTACGCTGCCCGTCATCGCCGAAACCGAAGAATCGCCCTTCGATATCGAGCTGGAGGTCGTCCAGCTGACCAAATGCCCCAACCCCGACGACTACTGGTACACCGGCGACAAGCTCCAGGCGCAGGTCACCGCCACCTACAAGGGCGAAGGCACGCCGCAGGACATGGTGATCCAGGTGCTCACCCCCGGCAAGGAAGAGGCGTGGACGACGAGCGCCTCCAATACAGTGCAGCTCAAGGACGTGTTCGAGACGGCGCTGGACGCCTCCCTCGCGGTGAACCATGTGATGATCTTTGAGGTATCCGCCCGGGGCAGCTTCGAGGACCCGAATGTGCCGGACTGCTTCTCCGAGACGCAGATGCTGATCATCCCCGGCCTGTTCAACAGCCCGGAGGAGGTCTCCGAAGGCGACCCGGAGGACGATGGAAAGCAGACTCAGATCAACTGGGACGCGATCCATGCCGCCGAGGCAGCCAATGCGGCGGAAGGGAAAAACACCGAAGCCACAGAGACTGGAACCCCTGAGAACGATGAAAAGGGAACCGCTGCTGGCGGCGCGGAAACTGCTGCGGAGAGCGACAAAAACGAGACTCCCGACGGCGGTTCGACTTCCACAGGCGGCGAATCGACATCCACAGGCGACGAGTCGACATCCACGGGTGGCGGTTCAGCTTCCACGGGCGGCAAGTCGACATCCACGGGAAGCGAGTCTGCTTCCACGGGTGATGGGTCGGCTTCTACGGGTAGCGGCTCAGCATCTACAGGCGACGGTTCAATTTCCACGGATGGCGGGTCGGCTTCCACGGGCGGCGATACGACAACCACGGACAGCGGATCGGCTTCCACGGGCGGCTCAACATCCACAGGCGGCGGGTTGGCTTCCACGGGTGGCAGTTCGATATCCACAGGCGGCGGCTCAGCATCCACGGGCGGCAGTTCGATGTCCACGGGCGGCGGTTCTTCCGAGTCCGGCTCTCATTCCGACGAGCCGACCTACAGCGGCACGGTGGATCTGAATCCGACGGCGGACGCCTGCATGTACGCGCTGGCCGGACAGGGCGCGGACGGCGCGACGCTCTGCGAAAAGCACACCGAGACCGGGGACGCGGCGGCGGCGCTGACCGGGGCCGCGCCGGACGACCCGAAGGCGTGGCGGCAGGCCGAGGCGCTCTGGCAGGAGGCCCTGAACGCCGAGTATGACGCCCTGCTGACCGAGGCCGACGCGGAAGCGGCCGCCATCATCGAAGCCGAGCGGACGGCATTCCGTAAATGGCTGGACAAGCTGAGGGTGGAGTACGACGATCCCGTCTACGCGGAGTGGACGGTCTGCCAACAGCTGGCCACCCAAGTAGCGGCGCTCTGCGAGCTGCGGCAAACCGCGCCGGAAGCCCCTCTGGGACTGCCCGCGCTAAGCGAGTCGCTGTCCCCGGCGGAGATGCCCGCCCAGAAGACCTTTGATGCCTGGCTCGGTGCGCATAGAGCGCTGCTTGCGCTGATGTATCCCAACAGCCCGGACTGCGTGAACGCCATCCTGGCAGTGCGGGCGGCCAGTCTCTGACAAACAAATGGAAACGGGGAGAGCGACGGCTCTCCCCCGGCATCACACAGACCAATAGGGTAGAGGGAGGGCCATAGCCCTCGCCCCTCCCATTGCACCGTACGTACCGGTCAGGTATACGGCGCTACATCGTAACATGGATTCAAGTATT
>CADCAS010000078.1 GCA_902799465.1 uncultured Eubacteriales bacterium | reverse complement strand
TTGGTCCTTTCTTTCGCCCCCCTTTCCCTTGATAAAACACCTGACAAGGCAGCTCGTCTTGTCAGGTGTTCCTCTGAGACTGTTTTTTTACAGCCCCCATTCATTTATCCGATCAGTCCCTTCACGCCCCCGGCGATGAGCCGGGCCACATCGTGGAAGGTGAGCAGCAGGAACAGGCCGAACACCAGCACCAGGCCGATGCCGTGGACCATGCCCTCCTTCTCCGGGGGTACGGGTTTGCGGCGGATGGCCTCGACGATGAGGAACACCAGCCGCCCGCCATCCAGCGCGGGGAGGGGGAGGAGGTTCATGATGCCCAGGTTCAGGGAGATGATGAATATGAGCCACAGCACCTCGTAGAAGCCGTCCCGGGCGTACTGGCTCACCACGGCGATGATTCCCACGGTGCCGGTGATCTGCTCCACGCCCTCGCCGTGGAAGAACAGCTTGCGCAGGCTGTCCAGCATGGACTGTGTGGTGGTGACCATGTACACCCCGGAATATCGGATGGCCTCCAGTGGTGTGTAGGTCCTGTACTTGGAGAAGGCTGCGCCGATCATGCCGTGCGCCACGCCGCCGTCCGCCTCCACCGCCTGAGTCACCATGTTCAGGGATAGGGCCTTGCCGTCGCGCTCCACGGTGAGCTGTACGGGGCTGCCGGGTTCCACGGCGCGGATGGCCTGGATCAGGTCGTTGACGCCCTGGGTGTCGTAGCTGATTTCGGTCTCATCGACCCGCTTCACCACGTCGCCGGGCAGCAGTCCCGCCTCGGCGGCGGGCAGGCCCTCGGTGACCTCGGTGACGACGGGATAGCGGTCCGCCACCATGAACAGGTCCAGCATCACCGCGCAGGCCACGAAGGCCAGCACGAAGTTCATCGCCGGTCCGGCCAGCACCGTCAAAAAGCGCTTCCACACGGGCTGGTTGTTCATGGCCCGGGGATCGTCGTTCTGTTCGTCCTCGCCCACGAAGGCGCAGTAGCCGCCCAGGGGGATCAGCCGCAGGCTGTACTGGATGTCCTTGCGCTTCCAGCCGAACAGCTTCGGCCCGAAGCCCACAGAGAACTCCACGATGCCGATGCTGCAGAGCCGTCCCACCAGGTAGTGGCCGAACTCGTGGACGGTGACGATGACGCCCAGCATCACCAGGGCTAAGAACACATAGAGGATATTGGTCAGCATGTGAGCCTCCGAAGGGTGTTTTCCGCGTCCTCGCGGGCGGCGCGGTCCATGGCGTACACGTCGGCGATGGTGCGGATGGGGATGGGAGCGACGGCCTGCAGGGCGTGGTCCACGATCTCCGGGATGCGCCCGAAGGGGATGCGCTCCCGCAAAAACGCGCCGACGGCCTGCTCGTTGGCCCCGTTGAACGCCACGGGCATGCCGTTGCCCGCCCTGAGGGCCTCGATGGCCATGTTCAGGCAGGGAAAGCGCGCGTGGTCGGGCGCGGCGAAGTCCAGGCGCCCCAGCTCGTAGAAGTTCAGGGGCCTGGCGTCGTAGGGCAGGCGCTCGGGATAGCCCATCGCGTAGCCGATGGGGCCGCGCATGTCGGGCATGCCCAGCTGGGCCAGCACCGCGCCGTCCTCGAACTCGATCATCGAATGGACCACGCTCTGGGGATGGATGACCACGTTGATCCTCTCCGCGGGCATGTCGAACAGGTGGTGGGCCTCGATGACCTCCAGCCCCTTGTTGGCCATGGTGGCGCAGTCCACGGTGATCTTGCCGCCCATGTTCCAGGTGGGATGCTTCAGCACGTCCCGGACGGTGGCGTTGTACATGGCCTCCCGGGTCCAGGTCCTGAGGGCACCGCCGGAGCAGGTCAGCCACAGGCGCTTGACCGGGTTGCCCTGCCGCGCCTGGAGGCACTGGAAGATGGCGGAGTGCTCGCTGTCCACGGGCAGCAGGGGAACGCCCTTCTCCCGGGCTCTGGCCGTCACCAGGTCGCCGCCGGTGACCAGGGCCTCCTTGTTGGCCAGCAGCACCCGCTGACACACGTCCAGCGCCGCCCACACCGCGTCCAGCCCGGCGATGCCGACGATGGCGCACAGCGCGTCCTGAGCCTGAGAGGCCCGCAGCGCTGCCACGGTGGAATCGGGTCCGAAGAACCACTGGCAGAAGCGCACATCCTCGGGGATGGACTCGGGCTCCGCGTTCAGCGCCGCGCAGGCCGGGCGAAAGCGCCTGACCAGCTCAAACAGCTTTTCAGAGGATCGGTCCGCCGTCAGGCAGACCGCATGAAATCGATCGGGATAGCGCGAGACGATGTCCAGCGCCTGCGTCCCAATCGATCCCGTCGCGCCAAGTATGGCTATTGTTCGCTTTTCCATGATGTCATTATACAGCTTTCGTATGAATTGCGTGTGAACGCCTCGAAAGGATTTACAGACCCGCGATCTTGAAGAACACGTAGCACGCCACCCCGCAGAACAGTATGCCGTCCATGCGGTCCAGCATGCCGCCGTGGCCGGGGAAGATGCTGCCGAAGTCCTTGATGCCGCAGTGGCGCTTGACCAGGGAGGCCACCAGGTCGCCGATCTGGGAGAGGGCGGCGGCGATGAGCCCCAGCAGGCCGAAGGACCACAGCGGGGGATACTGCGACACGGCCAGGTCCGCGGCGATGGCGGGCACCGTGGGGGCGAGCCTGTAGGTCACCCAGGGCACCAGCATGGCGAAGATCACGCTGGCCACGAGTCCGGCGATGGAGCCCTCCCAGCTCTTCTTGGGGCTGATCTCGGGCGACAGCCGGTGCTTGCCGAACTTCAGGCCGATGAACAGCGCGAAGGTGTCGTTGACGGAGGCGATGAAGAACGCCAGGATCAGCGCCAGCGTGGAGGCGGTGCGGGTGTCCAGGTCCTGTAGGGGGATGATGAGCGAGAAGAAGAGCCCCGGATAGAGCATCGGAAACACGGTGGCCATCATGCTGTCAAAGGCCACCTTGCCCTTGAGGATGATGTTGGTCATGCCCATCAGCAGGCCCACCACCAGCGCGAACATGGCGGGGCTGATGGAATTGAACAGCCGCGCGTCCTGCAGGGTGGCGTAGTAGGCCTGGGCCAGCACCGCGAGAACGCAGTAGACGTAGCCCACCCAGCGCACCGGGTCGTAGCCGATCCTGCGGAAGGCGCGGTACATCTCGCTGAGACTCACGACCATGCTGATCAGCAGTATGCCGCGCAGCGGCCAGCCCTGGAGCCAGATGCCCAGCCCCATGACCAGTATCAGCAGTATGGCGGTGATGATGCGCTTGATCACGGCTTCGCCTCCCCGTCTGACTTGACGCCGCCGAAGCGGCGGTCGCGGTCGGCGTAGACCTGGAGGCACTTCATGTAGCGGGCCCGGTCAAAGTCCGGCCAGTTGACTGTGTCGAACACGAATTCGGCGTAGGTGGTCTGCCAGGGCAGGAAGTTGGACAGCCGCTGCTCCCCGCTGGTGCGGATGAGCAGGTCCACGTCGGGGGAATCGGCGGTGTAGAGCTGCTGGGCGAACAGGTCCTCGTCGATGTCCTCCGGGTCGAGCGCGCCTTCCCTGACCTGCTCGGCCAGCAGCCGCGCGGCGCGGGTCAGCTCGGCCCGGCCGCCGTAGTTCAGCGCGATGTTCAGCTTGAGTCCCGTGTTGTCCCGGGTGCGCTCCATGGCGCTGATGACCGCTTCGCGCTGGGCTTCGGGGAGGCCGTCCACGTCGCCCAGTATGGTGATGCGCACGTTTTTCTCGTCCAGCTCGTCGATCTCGGAGCTGAAGTATTTCAGCAGCAGCGCCATCAGCGCGCCGACCTCCTCCTTGGAGCGGGCCCAGTTCTCCGTGGAGAAGGCGTAGAGGCTCAGCGCCTCGATGCCCCAGTCGTCGCTGGCGCGGATGATGTCCCGCAGCGCCTCGGTGCCCGCCGCGTGTCCCGCCGAGCGGGACATGCCCCGGGCCTGGGCCCAGCGCCCGTTGCCGTCCATGATGATGGCCACGTGCCGGGGCAGGCGGCTGGGCGGCAGCGCCTGCGCGGGCTGGGACACCCGCTGGGCCTGGGCCACCGCCACCGTGATGTACTCCGGCGGTCGGCGGAACAGCTTCGTCAAGCGTTCAAAAAACATGGGATCACCTTCCTGTAGGAATGGGGGAAAGACATCAGGCAATAGGCATTGGTCGGGGGACGGCAAGCCTTTACACCGCTTGTGCAGGGTTGCCCGCAATAGAACAGAACAGGATTGACGTAACTCCCCTGATGCCTGATGCCTCAAAAACTGCTGCCGCCCGCATTTGCCGAGCGGCAGCTTTTTATCCCATCGGTCAGACGGACATGATCTCCTTCTCCTTGTCCGCGCCGACCTTGTCGATCTGCTCGATGTGCTGATCGGTGACCTTCTGGAGGTCCTTCTCGGCCAGCTTCTGGTCGTCCTCGGTGATCTCGGAGTCCTTCTTCAGCTTCTTGATCTGCTCCATCGCGTCGCGGCGGATGGCGCGGATGGCGACCTTGCCCTCCTCGATCATCTTCTTGACTTGCTTGCACAGCTCCTTGCGGCGCTCGCCGGTCAGCTCCGGCACCAGCAGGCGGATGACCTTGCCGTCGTTGGAGGGATTGATGCCGATGTCGGACTTCTGGATGGCCTTCTCGATGGGGCCGATCATCTTCGGCTCCCAGGGCGCGATGACCAGCAGCCGCGGCTCGGGGGAGGAGATGTTGCCCACCTGGTTCAGGCCTGTGGGCGTGCCGTAGTAGTCCACGGTGATCTTGTCAAGGATCTTGGGGTTCGCGCGGCCCGCGCGCAGGGTGTCCAGATCCTTTTGTACGATGGCGATGGTCTTGTCCATGCGATTGCCTGCGTCTTTGATGACATCCTGATACATATGCTTACCTCCACTGCTGTAACGCGCAACGCGCTAAATTTCTGTTTAATATTGTACCGTAAACTGTGGGAAAAGGCAAGCATTATTTTTGGGGACAGGGGAATGTGACTGCTCAGTTCTGCCGCGATCATTCATCGGGTTGAGGCTGATAAAGAGGGAAAAGGCAAAAGGGAACAGGGAAAAGGAATGGCGGCTGCCGCGCGCACAGTTGATGAGTCCCAGTGTCCGCGCGTCATATGGCGGGCGGCGCATCGCCGCTCCAAACGCAACCGGGCTATTCCTTTTCCCTTTTCCCTTTTGCCTTTTGCCTTTTCCCTTATTAATCGAGTATCCTTCCGTCCACGGAGATCGTCACGACCCGCAAGGGGACCGACTTCCCGCTGTTTTTGAGGGCTTCCCTCGCGGCGTATTCGAGGCCGCCGCAGCAGGGGACCTCCATGCGCACGACGGTGAGGGACCGGATGTCGTTTTCGGTGAGGATGACCTCCAGCTTCTCGGCGTAGTCCACCCGGTCCAGCTTGGGACAGCCCACCACGCAGGCGCGGCCCCGAATGAAGTCGTTGTGAAAGCCGGCATAGGCGTAGGCAGTGCAGTCGGCGGCCACCAGCAGGTCCGCGCCGTCGAAGTAGGGCGCTCGGGGCGGGGCCAGCTTGATCTGTACGGGCCAGTTGTTGAGCTGGCTGGGCAGGGCGGGCGCGTCCACGGCGGCGCTGGGGTTGAGGGTCCGGATCATGGACCCGGGACAGCCCGCGGGATGGGGGCGCTTCGCGGCCTTGGCGGCCAGCACGGCGACCTCGTCATAGGCGGGCGCTTCCCGCTCCTCAAAATGGATGGCGTCGGCGGGGCAGGCGGGCAGGCAGTCGCCCAGACCGTCGCAATAGTCCTCCCGCGTGAGCACGGCCTTGCCGCCCACCATTTCGATGGCGCCCTCGTGACACGCCTTGGCGCACGCGCCGCAGCCGGTGCATCTCTCCCGATCGATGTGAATGATCCTGCGAATCATGCCAACGCCTCCTTCATATCTTTGGCGCGCTTCTTGGCCTCGCGCTCGGCGCGGGCGCGTTCCTTCTGCTGCCGGGCGATTTCCATCATGTGCTCATACATCTCGTCACCCACGCATTTCCGGGCGTACTGGCACCACTGCACGCAGCTCAGGGTGTCGTTGTAGATCACCTGTCCGCACTTCTCGCACACGGCCTCGGTGTCCACGGAGAAGATCTCGATGAGATTGCCGCACTTCGGGCAGCGCTTTTCCTCCAGCGTCGGGGTGCGGGGCTTTCCCTGACAGCCTTCATAAATCATGATTTTCCGTCTCCTTTAAGTCATCGAACTGTTCCACTGGCGTCATTGACTTTACGGGTACATGATACTATACTGAGGCTTGGAAGTATGTTGGTTTTCCAACATCGGAGGCAAAATGGAAGAATTCCTGGAAGTTTTACAGAGCTGTCCGCTTTTCGACGGCATTGCCCCGAAGGACCTCCGGGCCATGCTGGGATGCCTGAACGGGCGGGTGACGGCGTTTGAGCGCAACGAGGTCATATTCGCCGCGGACAGTCGCGCGGAGTATGTGGGCATCGTGCTGGAGGGCGTGTGCCAGGTTGTGCGGGACGATTTCTTCGGCAACCGCGCACTGCTGGCCCAGGTGGGTCCCGGCGAGCTGTTCGCCGAGGCCTTTGCCTGCGCCGAGGTGGAGCGCCTGCCGGTGTCGGTGGAGGGCGTAAAGGCGGGGAAGGTGATGGTGGTGCAGCTGCGGCGCATCATCCAGAGCTGCTCCAACGCCTGCGCGTTCCACAACCGCCTGGTGATGAACCTGCTCAGGATCGTGGCCGCGCGGAATTTGCAGCTCAACCGCAAGCTGGAGATCACCTCCCAGCGCACCACCCGGGAAAAGCTGATGGCCTATCTCACCCTCCAGGCCCGGCAGGCGGGGAACAGCACCTTCGTGATCCCCTTTGACCGGCAGGGTCTGGCCGACTACCTCTGCGTGGAGCGCAGCGCGCTGTCCGCCGAGATCGGAAAGCTCCGCCGGGAGGGCGTGCTGGAGAGCGAGCGCTCGCGGTTCACGCTGCTGGAGGGCAGGGAGTGAATTGACTCGAATGGGGAATTGGGAATTGGGAATGAGGAATTAGGAATTAGGAATGAGGAATTAATAGCAGCTGCCGCGCGTTGGTGGGACGGCCAATGGCCGCCCGCCATATACCGATACAATACAGACTACCTGGCGGGCGGCGCATCGCCGCCCCTGCGCAGCCTGGCCATTTATAATTCCTAATTCCTCATTCCTAATTCCTCATTCGACAAATCCCCATTGGCCGCAGG
>CADCAS010000077.1 GCA_902799465.1 uncultured Eubacteriales bacterium | reverse complement strand
TTGGTAGTTTGTTGTTTCATCACCTTCATTCTACCACAAAGCAGCCTCGCTGTCTCTAGCTTGGCTGCTTTTCCGTGGGACTTTTTTTACAGCCCCGTGTCCTGACCGAGCACACTACTTGAAAATTTTGCCGCAGGAGCGTATAATGTTATAGGTGTCCGGTACATTTGCCACACATTGGCTGTGTCTGGTGTATACAAAGAGAAAGAAGGGTTCTAATGAATAAGGTTCTTTCAATCGCTCTGGCGCTGATGCTGGCCATTAGCTGTTTGAGCCTGGCGGTGGCTGAAGAGAAGGTTTACGAAGCCACCACTCCCGGCCATAACGCTCCGATCACCGTGGCCGTCACCGTGGACGGCGACAAGATCGCGAAGGTCGAAGTGACCAACGAGAACGAGACCATCGGCGTGGGCAAGGTCGCCATCGACCGCATGACCCAGCGCATCGTGGACGAGCAGAGTCTGGCGGTGGACGTCATCACCGGCGCGTCCATCACCTCTCGCGCAATCCTGCGCGGCGCGGAAGCCGCCCTGGCCGATTCCGGGCTGGATCTGGAGGCGCTCAAGGCCGAGCCCGAGAAGCCCGCGCCCCAGGACGCCGAGTACACCTGCGACGTGGTGGTCGTGGGCGGCGGCGGCGCGGGCCTGGCTTCCGCGATCTCCGCGAACCAGAACGGCGCGAACGTGATCGTGCTGGAGAAGCTGGACATCCTGGGCGGCTCCACCAACGTGTCCGAGGGCGCGCTGAACGCCGTCGATCCCGAGCGCCAGGGCGCGCAGGGCATTGAGGACAGCGTGGGCAAGTTCATCAAGCAGACCTACGAGGGCGGCCATGGCGTGGGCGACCTGGAGCTGATTTCCTATCTGTGCATCAACTCCATCGACGCGGTGCACTGGCTGGAGTCCCTCGGCGTTGAGTTCAAGGACGAGATCGGCACCGCCACCGGCGCGCTGTGGCAGCGCAGCCACTATCCCTCCACCCCGTCCGGCAACAGCTACATCCGCGTGTTCGAGAAGTACATTGCCGAGCACGACGACCTGACTGTCATGAACGGCGTGACCGTCAATCAGATCCTGACCGATGACAGCGGCGCGGCCATCGGCGTCGTCGGCACCGCGAAGGACGGCGCCACTGTCACCGTGAAGGCCAACAGCGTCATACTGGCCACCGGCGGCTTCGGCGCGAACAAGGACCTGCTGAAGGAATACAACACCGGCGTGTGGGCCCATGTGGACGTGACCAAGCTGGGCTGCACCAACCTGGCGCTGGCCGCCACCGGCGCGGGCATCGAGATGGCCCGCGAGGTCGGCGCGGACGTGACCGGCATGTCCGACATCCAGCTGCATCCCTGCGGCACCCCCGGCACCGGGCTGATGGAGAACATTCGCACCTCCGGCCGCAACCGCATCTTCGTGAACATCTACGGCGACCGCTTCGTCAACGAGGGCGCGGCCCGCGACACCCTGGCCCAGGCCATCTTCGACCAGGATGAGCAGACCTACTACGTGATCGTCAACTCCGTGCGCTATCCCTCCCGCGACTTCGTGGACAACAACGGCGCGACCATCGAAAACATGGTGGCCCAGGGCAGCGTCATCGAGGCCGACACCCTGGCTGAGCTGGCCGAGAAGATCGGCGTGGACGCTGAAAAGCTCCAGGCTTCCGTGGACAACTACAACGCCATCGTGCGCGGCGAGCTGGAGGATCCGCTGGGCTTCGTGGCCAACAACAAGGCCGACGTCGAGATGACCGAGGGTCCCTGGTACGCCTGCAAGAAGGTGCCCACCGTGCACCATACCATGGGCGGCCTGAAGATCAACGACAAGACCCAGGTCATCAACACCGAGGGCGACGTGATCCCCAGCCTGTTCGCCTGCGGCGAGGTCACCGGCGGCATCCACGGCTCTAACCGCCTGGGCGGCAATGCCATCGCTGACTGCATGACCTTCGGCAAGCTGGCCGGTGAGATGGCCGCGGCGAACAAGTAATAATTGCTTTTTCCAGACACAGCCAAAGACCGCTTCAAAATGAGGCGGTCTTTTTTACGCGCCTGCCTGATGCGAGTTACCATTCAGGCAAGGCGATAAATGGGGATTTGTCGGGCTTTGCCCGACAAATCCAGGGAGTAGGGAGTAGGCAGTAGGGAGTAGGGGGAGTTACGGTACAGCCTCTGACTTCTGTTGAAAACTCCGCGTTTTCGGTGGGCTCTGGGGATACTTGACGTTCTTCATTCCATTAGAACGTCGTTCATCTGCCGTTCTCCCCTACTCCCTACTGCCTACTCCCTACTCCCTAAATCCCAATTTATCGCCTTGGCTGAATGGTAACAGCTGGAGGTGGGGAGTTATATAGGGGCTGGCGCTTCCCCTTGCAATCCCCGCGCGTCTGGATTATAATAGGGAAAAAACATCGGAGGCGGAGCATGCCGGACACGAGCTTGAGTTGGGCGAATCTGAAGGACCATTTGCGGCGGTACGGGGTGATCTACATTGTGGTGATCGGCGTCATGCTGGTGGGGGCGAACCTGCTGTGGACCTCCACGGCGCCGCGGGTGCCGGAGGAGCAGCGGGTGCTGATCTACCTGGCGGACGCGCAGAGCAACGCGGAGCCCCTGAACGCGCTGGCGGCGGACCTGCTCACGGAGGCCCAGGCCTATGACCCGACGCTTCGGGAGATCGCGTTCGAGAGCCTGCTCTTTTCGGATCCGGACCAGGACTACACCGGCATGATGGTGCTGATGGCGCGGCTGGCGGCGGGGGAGGGCGACCTGTTCCTGGCGGGGCCCAAGGCCATGGAGGCATTGACCCGCAGCGGCGCGTGCGAGACGCTGGACGACGCCCTGGCCAATGGCTGGATGGCGGGCCGGGGGCTGGAGCCCTGGTACGGCGACTACGTCGACCCGGACACGGAGGTCGCGGAGACCCGGCTGTCGGGACTCAAGCTGGACACGCTGGACGCCCTGTTCGAGCTGCGCGCCTTCTACAACGAGGGCGGGGCGCTGGCGGTGGCGGTGAACAGCACCAATCAGGACACCGCCATGAAGGTGGCGGAGCTGCTGGTGGACCGGCTCATCGAGGAGGGAAAAGACCATGCTTGAGCAGCGGGTGCAGAACAGGCCCCTGAACGGGCTGCGCGGGGTGGGGCTGATCGCGCTGATCGCTCTGGCCGTGATCCTGGGCTCCAACTTCTTCTATTTTCTGGGACGCTACATCGGCACGGTGTCCTCCATACTGTTCATACTCTTCGGCATGGCGGTGGCTTGGCTGCTGCTGAACCGGTACGTGCTGAGCTTTGTCTACACCTGCCAGAACGGCTGCCTCCGGGTCTGCCGGGCCTACGGGCGCTACGAGCGGTTCATGGCCGACGTGTGGCTCAACGGCGTGCGCGCCTGCGGCACCCTCGAGGACATGAAGCGCCGCTTTCCCTCGGCCCGCGTCCAGAAGGCCGCCCGGCCCGGATGCCCCCTCCCCGCCCTGGCCGTGGCCTACAACGACGCCGGAAGGGACGCCATCATCGTCCTCCAGCCCGACGAACCCCTCAGGGCCGTCATACTCCGGGCGGTCAAGGGCGCGTAAAAAAGGGACGCCGTTTTGATCGGCGTCCCTTTTGAAAGATATGGATAATTGTCTCAGCCTTTCCGGGAACTGGTATTTGAGATACAGGAGAACGACCTCTCAGTCAGCCTTATGGCTGACAGCTCCCCTGAAAGGGGAGCCAAGGCTGCCGCATCGGCATTCCTCTTGGCTCCCCTTCCAGAGGAGCTGTCGCCGATGGAGGCGGTGACTGAGAGGTCGTTCTCTGTCGTCCCGGCAAACTCCCCTTTTCTTCAGACGGATCGATCCCCGGTGGATTCCGTTATTGCAGCCTTTCCGGGTAGTAGCGCACGTTGGACTGGTCCAGCAGGGCGGCGACGTGCTCTTCATACGCGGCATCCCGCTTTGCCTTGAGGGCCTCGGCCTCCACAGCGTCGCGGACGTCCTCGAGGCTGACCTCGCCGGGGGCGACGTCCTTGAGGTACTTGACCAGGTGCAGTCCGGAGCCGCTGCGCAGGGGGGAGGAGACCTGGCCGGGGTGATCCAGGATCATGCTGCCCTGGATGAACTCGGTGGAGAACAGGAAGCTGTGGTCGCTGATGTAGTAGCCCGTATCCCGCAGCGCGCCATTGGCCATCTGCGCGTCGGAGCCGTACTGATCCATCAGCGTGGCGAAGTTCTCGCCCGCCTGGAGCTTGTCGGCGATCTCCTGTGCGGTCGCCTCCAGTGGCGCGTACAGCGGGTCCAGCTCGGCCTCCAGGGCCTTGATCTGCTCGGCGTCGGCATCCTTCATCGGGTCCAGCCGGTCCAGCTGGTCCGTCAGCGCCTGGGCCCTGGCGGCGTCCTCGTCATTGGCGAAGGACAGCTGCAAATTTTGCACGGCGCGGTAGCCGTCCAGGTTGTAGAGCACCAGCTCGCCCTCGCTGTGGGCGAACTCGAATTCCTCGGGGTATTCGGTGAAGGCCGCGCGCTGTTCCGCGAGGCGCTCGTCGTAGAGGGCCTGCACGTCCGCGTCGGAGACGGTCACGTCCCCGGTCACGTGGGCGTAATACTTCTCGGCGGGCAGCTCGGTCAGCAGCTCGGCGGCGAGGGTCTCCTCGGTGATGTGGGCCTCCTCCCGCATGTACTTCTCCGCCGCGGCCTGGATCTGGTCGGGGGTCAGCCCCTCCTTGTCCACGAAGGCGGTGAAGTAGCCGATCTGTTCGTTGTAGCGCCGCGTGGCCTCGGCCTGAACACGCGCCTTCTCCTCGTCGGTGACCTGGTCCAGCCCCAGCTCGGCGGCCTTGGCGGCGATGAGCTTCTGGGAGGTCAGCTCGGTCAGCACGTCCTGGAGCACGCTGTCGGACACCTCGTCGGCGGAGTAGCCGGAGAAGATCTGGGTGGTCAGCTGGTCGTTGAACACAGGAATAACTTCGGTGGACAGCAACTGTCCACCGTCAAATTCTGCCACCACCACGGGGTCGCCCGAGTCCGTGAGCATGCCGGTCAGCAGGCTCTCGTCCTCGGTCCAGACGTCCTCGGACTCCGCCTCGGCCTGAGTGCCCGCCAGATCCTCGGCGGGATTTGCCGCGTAGGCCGCGTCGTCAAAGGCGAACGCCTCGGGATCGCCGCCCTCCGGGAAGCCGATGAGGCTCAAGGTGTTCTCCAGCTCGATGATGCGCTCGTTGGCCTTTTGCAGCCTGTCGTCCGCCGGGTTGGTATGGCGCGCCAGCGCAAAGCCCAGCAGACCGCCCATCATGATGGCGATGACCAGCAGCCCCACCACCAGCGCCGTGGGGACGCCCCCGCCGCGCCTGCGCCGCTTCGTCTGCTTAGCGTTGTTGCTCATAATTCCATTCCTCCATATTACAGGTATCGTAAGTATAGCACAAACCCCCGCCCCTGCGCCGAATGTACCCGAATCCTCATAAAAAAGACCGGGGAAAGTCGTATTTGGGATGGACGATGAGATTCCTTTGGTGTTCGGTCCTGCGGAGGAGAGGGATATTGAATGGAGAATGGAGAATGGACAATGAAGGTGGAAATCCTTCGGATTTCGTATCTATTCAGTTCTGCTGTGATAAGTGGAGATTGTGCGAGGCAACGGGGAACGACCTCTCAGTCACCGACTTCGTCGGCGATAGCTCCCCTGAAAGGGGAGCCAACTGAAAGGGGAGCCAAGAGGAAGACAGAGCGTCAGCCTTGGCTCCCCTTCCAGGGGAGCTGTCAGCCGTTAGGCTGACTGAGAGGTCGTCCCCCGCAGCATGCCAAGTCTCTGTTTGTCGCAGAACTGAACAGTTACCGGATTTCTTTTGATGAGACGCCCATAGAAGCTTTTGACAGTCTCTACTACCGTTCAAATCAAACAAATCCCGCAGGGATTTGCACCGCCATTCTCCATTCTCCATTTTCCATTCTCCATTCCGTTCTCAGTTTTCCATCCTATACGGAACGGTTACATTTCTGACACAATTTGAATACAGATTTGTGATATGATAGATATGGATAAAAATGATCAGCGCCGGAGACGGCGCGGGAGTATGGATATGAAGCAAATCATATGCGCGCTGCTGGTGGCGGCGCTGTGTCTGCCGGGGCTGGCCGAGTCCGGCGCGGCGGCGGCGCTGCTGGAGCGGGCGGGGATCGAGGCGGACGCGGGCCTGCTGGCGCGGGTGGAGCGCTTTGTGGAGGAGAGGACCCTCTCGAAGCGGATCATCGGTCTGATGGACCCGGCGCTGGCGCGGCGGTATGTGGAGCACCTGGCGTCCGACATCCCCATCGACTATTCGGAGCTGCTGGACGCCGAAGCAAAGCCCCTCCCCGGGGATTTCGACATCTCCGGCCTCAGGCGGCTGGCGGTGCAGGTCCCCGGCGGCGGGAGCATGGCCTCGCTGCTGGCGGACTTTGAGCGCGGGCTGATCTACTACGACGCCAACTGGCCCGTCATGGAGGACGTGTGCCGCGCCGGTACCGCCGCGGCGCTGACCCCGGAAATCGCGGGGCGGCTTGCGGATATATTAAAGGAAGCGGCGCTTCAGGACTGGGCCGCGGACTATCCCGGCGACGCCGCCGCGGGCGTGGCGCTGCTGGCGCTGGAGACCGACGCCGGGGTGACCCGGTTCACTGTGGCGGGCATCAGCGACGCCCCGGACATCGTGCCCCTGACGCTGCAGGCCCTGCTGGACGCGGGCGCGGCGCTGTAACCCCAGGCATATACGGCCGGGCAATAAACCCCGGCCTTCGGAGGATCGAAACATGAAAAACTTACGCGCAAAGCAATGGCTGGCCCTGCTGCTGGCGCTGACGCTGTGGCTGTCGGCGCTGCCCGCGGGCCTGGCTGAGGCATTGGAGGCGCCGGTGGCTGAGCTGGGCGAGCTGGCGCTGCCCGGGGAAGATGAGGCTGTCGAGGGGGTGTCAATCCCGTCCGACGAGACCGAAGCCCAGCCCGCTGAGGCCGAGGCCATGCCCGACATGGCGGAGGCCCCGGCGGTGCCCGAAAACGCGGAGACCGGGACGGAAGCCGAGCCCGCGGGAGAGACGGAAGCCGAATCCGCGGGAGAAGGGGAGACCGAGTCCGCAAAGGAAGATGAAACAGCCTCTGCGGAGGGGGAAGCCGACCCTGCGAAGGCGGATGAAGCCGACCCGGCGGCGGAGACCGAACCCACGGACGGGGCCGGGCCGGAGGACGTGCTGGCCGCGGCCTCGGAGGGCTACCGGCTCAACGCCGAGACCCTGCGCCTGGGCGTGAAGGAGACCTGGAGCTTTGCCGTGACGTTCAACGGCGAGGCGGTGTCCGGGGTCAGCTACGCCACCAGCGCGAGCAAGGTGGTCGCCATCACCCAAAAGGGCGTGGCCACCGCCAAGAAGGCCGGCAGCGCCGTGATCACCGCAAAGGGCGAGGGCTTCGAGCTGAGCTGCGCCGTGGAGGTGGTCAAGGCCCCCACCAAGGTCACCATCAGTGACAACAAGGCCGCGATGGGCGCGGGCGAGACGCTTCAGCTGTCGGCCTCCATCCCGGCGGGCACCGCCTCGGCCATCACCTGGAAGACCAGCAAGGCCGCCGTGGCCGCGGTGGACGCCGACGGCCTGGTGACCGCCAAGGCCAAGGGCACGGCCACCATCAGCGCCGTGGCCTGCAACGGCAAGAAGGCGACCTGCAAGGTGACCGTCAAGGCCGCGCCCACCGCCATCGCCTTTGACCGCGACGCGGTGAGCCTGTCCGTGGGCCAGACCTATGTCCCCAAGGTCGCCGTCACAGGCGGCTCCGATACATACGCGCTTACAGTGGAGGGCGACGCCGTGGCAATCGACGGCAATGCCCTGACCGCCCGCGCGGAGGGCAGCGCCGCCGTGACCGCCTCCACCTACAACGGCCTGCGCGCGACGCTGGCGGTGAAGGTGGGCCCCGCGCCGAAAAGCGTGGCCTTCGGCGCGCTGAAGTACGAGATCGGCGTCAAGGAGACGATGACCCTCGAGCCCGTGTTCGACGTGGACACCGGCGCGACGCTGACCTACAGAAGCTCCAATTCAAAGATCGCCGACGTGAGCGCCGCGGGCGTGGTGACGGGCAAGAAGGCCGGTTCGGCCACCGTCACCGTGACCACCCACAACGGCCTCACCGCTTCCTGCCAGGTGCAGGTGTTCACCGCCCCGAGCAAGGTGACGCTGTCCGCCAAGATCGCCACCATCGGCGCGGGCGACAGCTACCCGCTGACCGCGACCCTCCCCGCCAACACCCGCTCCACGCTGACCTGGAAGTCCAGCGCGCCGGGGGTCGCCACGGTGGATCAGGCGGGCGTGGTCACCGGCGTCGCAAAGGGCAGCGCCACCATCACCGTCACCACCGCCAACAACAAGCGGGCCACCTGCAAGGTGAAGGTCACCGCTCAGCCCACCAAATTGACCCTGTCCGCCGAGCGCCTGGGCATCACCCGGGGCGGCACCGGCATACTGTCCTGGACGCTGGATACCGGCGAGGGCGAGGTGGCCGTGACCGTGGAGGACGACTCCGTGGTCCAGATCAAGTCCCGCACCGCCAAGAAGGTCACGCTGAAAGGCCTGGCCGTGGGCGAGACGAAGGTGACCTTCGCCACCCTCAACGGCCTCACCGCCGAGGCCGTGGTGCGCGTGACGCCCGTCCCCACCTACATCAGCGTGCCCCACAAGACCGTGAGCCTGGGCGAGGGCCAGACCTACACCATCCAGCCCTACACCGACGCGGGCGAGGGCGTGGCGCTGACCTACACCTCCAGCAAAAAGTCCGTGGCCACGGTCAATGCCGACGGCGTGGTCAGCGCGGTCAAGACCGGCACGGCCACCATCACCGTCAAGACCTCGAACAAGCTCACCGCGAAGGTGAAGGTCAAGGTCACCAAGGCCCCGGCGTCGCTGTCCATCTCCCCCGCGAGCGTGGTGCTGGCGCCCTACGAGTACGTGGTGCTGGACGTGCGGCAGTCCTCCGGCGCGAACGCCAGGGTGGACTTCACCAGCAGCAACCCCGCCGTGGCCTACGTCAGCGAGGATGGCGTGGTCACCGGCATACTGCCCGGCACGGCCACCATCACCGCCTCGGTGTACACGGGCCTGACCGCCACCTGCCAGGTGACGGTGCCCGGCGCGACGGCCCCCGCGGCCCCCGCGTTCGTCAACCTGAGGACCCTCAACGCCAACACGCTGGAGGCCAGCTGGACCGCCGTGAGCGACGCGGACGGCTACCGGGTCTACGTGGGGACCACCGCCGACCCCGCCGCCGCCACGCTCTACAGCAGCTACGACGCCGGCGTCACCTCGGTCACCCTGCGGGGCATGCAGGCGGGGACCATCTGCCACGTGTTCGTCACCGCCTACAACGGCGACGGCGAGACCGCGATGGCCGACGCCGCCCACGCCCTGGCCAAGACCCCCACGCGCTACAGCGGCTACACCGTGACGCTGAACTACACCGGCGGCATACTGATGTCCGCGGGCGACTCCAAGACCCTGACCGCCACGGTCAGCCCCGGCGGCTACACCGGCGACCTGATCTGGGAATCCGGCGGCGGCGCGGTGGCGCTGGCGGGCATCGACGGCGAGGTCTGCCGGGTCAACGCCGAGTATCCCGGAGAGGCGAGCGTGTCGGTGACCCTCGAAAACGGCATGTCCGCCGCCGTGAAGATCCAGGTTCTGGATTCCGAAGACGTGTCCGACGCCAATTTCGTGGCCGTGCAGAAGGCCATTTTGCAGAACGAGAGCCTGCTGAACGAGGACGAGGGCGGCAACGTGATCTGGACCATGATCGCCAACCGGCTCACCGCCAGCAGCATGTCAGAGGAGAACGCCGCCTACATCGTCAACGCCGTCAAGAGTGCGGACGATCTGTTCCGGAGCATCTACGTGTTCGCCATGGGCACCTATGACATCGTCTCAAACGCCGTGCGGGACAAGCACGGCATGACCGTCAGCATGTCCCAGTTCCTGCTGTCCGACAACACCCTGTACCTCACCCGGGGCAATGGCAATGCCAAGGACTACGCCTACACCGCGCTGCACGAGTCCGGTCACGCCGCCGACGCCGCCGCGGTGATGGGCTCCAACCTGGCCTCGGAGTCGGACGAGGGCGCGACGGAGGCGATCCTCTCCGACGTGCGCCAGCTGCTGCTGGACCGCATGGACGAGGCCGCCGCCGACGTCGGGGTCAGCCGCGGCAGCTACAGCGCCGACAAGGTGGCCGACGCCGTGCTGGACTACCGCACCCTCCAGAGCGAGAGCGCCGTGCTGGCGAATCTCACCGCCAACGAGCAGAAGGTGTACCGCCAGGTCATCAGCCTGCTCGCCTCTGAGATGAACGCCACCCTGCCCACCAACAACGGCACCATGGTGTGGGATTCCGTGGAGGGCGCCACCAACTTCGCCGTCAGCGGACGCTATGGCCACGCCTACATGTTGGATATGCCCCAGTACAAGGACCTGGCCACCTACTACTTCTACGACGAGACCGGCGAGCCCGACATCGTCGCCGAGCCCTGGGCCGAGTTCTACAGCGCCAAGCTCATGCAGGACGCCGCCACCCTGGCCGTCAACGTGGCCTACCTCCCCAAGACCTGCCAGTACTTCACCGAGACCCTGGCCCCCGCCATCCTCTCCGCGCTGAAGGATCTGGTGAAGGTGAAGTGATGGGAGGAGGACAACGGTATGGTACGATCCTCAGGCAAATGGGGATTTGTTGAATGGGGATTTGTTGAATTGGGAATTGGGAATTAGGAATTAGGAATTAGGAATTAATAGTGGCTGCCGCGCACTCTGTTGAGGTGGCCAATATCGAAACAAAACGTACGACCTGGCGGGCGGCGCATTGCCGCCCCTACGCAGCCAAACCGTTCCTAATTCCTAATTCTTCCAGGCAGTTTCCCATCTGTCACATCAGAACTGAGGGACACTCTGAAACAACCATTTATCACAACTCAAAGCGAGGCGAATGACGATGAAGCGATGGCTTTGCCTGGTGGGCGTGATCGCCCTGATGCTGTGCGGCGCGGGCCTGGCGGAGACCCCGGAGGCGGGGTACTCCACCCCGGGCGAGGACCCCTTTGCCGCGGAGGTCCCGGCCACTGTTGCGGGCGAGGACCCCTTCGCCGTGGAGGCGGAGGCCCTGACCACCGCTGCCCCGGCCAATCTGGACGCGGACGCGGGGCGGGAGCTGTCCCGCTGGTTCGGCGGCGACATCGCCCAGGCCGCGGCGGAGATCGGCGGGCTGACCCATGAGAGCAGCGACGAGTTCGCCGACAGCTATCTGGGCGACGGCCTCGCTCTCCACGGCAACGGCGGCGTGGTGACCTTCGTGGACCTGCGCCCCGAGAACCTCACCGACACCCTCTGCGGCATCCAGAACGGCATGACCCGCGCCGACGTCCAGAGCCTGATGACGGGCTGCCCGCTGATGTGGGACTACGAGGAGGAGCTCTGCTGGCTCATCCGCGCCGACGCGCAGGACGAGCTCCGGGACGAGATCCTGGTGGTCTTCTTCGACGAAGACGCCCGGGTCGCCGGGGCATGGTATCGCGTGGCGGGGGTATAACAAAGGATTTCTGTGCAAGAGTGGGGAGTGGAGAGTGAAATGGCGGGCTGACGCGGTTTCAATCAGATGGCGTCAGCCGCCATTTAACGCTCCACTCTCCACTTTCAACGCATATACCCGGCCCGGGACAGCTTTGTCCTCCAAACACCTGTATCATTCCCCGCGTTTTCCCTGGTCGATAACTTAACAGGCCGTATGCTATCATATTCCGACGAGGGGGTGCGGGCATGATCATATTGGGGATCGACCCGGGGCTGGCGACGCTGGGCTACGGGGTCATCGAGGCGGTCAACGACAAGCGGCGGCTGATACAGTACGGCACGCTGACCACCCCCGCGGGACAGCCCATGCCCCAGCGGCTGCGGGCCATCTTCCAGGGCATGAACCAGCTGATGGACATCTATCAGCCCGACGACGTGGCCTTCGAGGAGCTGTTCTTCTCCAAGAACATCACCACCGGCATGGCGGTTTCCGCGGCGCGGGGGGTGGCGCTGGTGGCGGTGGTGCAGCGCACCGACAACCTCTACGAGTACACGCCCATGCAGATCAAGCAGGCCGTCACCGGCTACGGCGGCGCGGACAAGCATCAGGTGCAGCAGATGGTGCGGATGCTATTAAATATGAAGGAAATCGCCCGCCCCGACGACGCCGCCGACGCCCTGGCTGTGGCGCTGACCCACGCCAATTCCATGCACATGAAGAAGATGTTCAAGATCCAGTAGGAGGGAAAGCTATGTTTGCGCATTTCGACGGCATCGTGGCCGAAAAGACGGCGGATTCCATCGTGCTGGACGTGGGCGGGGTGGGATACCTGCTCAGCGTCAGCGGCGCGACCCTCCAGCAGTGCCCGGCGGTGGGGGAGCGGTTCAAGCTCTACAGCGTGCTGAACGTGCGGGAGGACGCCATGGAGCTGTTCGGCTTCTACAGCCGCGAGGAAAAGAAGATGTACGAGCGGCTGCGCGGCGTCAACGGCGTGGGCAGCCGGACCGCGCTGCAAATACTGTCCTCCCTGAGCGTGAGGGATCTGTCCCTGGCGCTGGTCACCGGCGACGCCTCCGCGCTGACCCGGGTCCCCGGCATCGGAAAGAAGATCGCCCAGCGGCTCGTGCTGGAGCTGAAGGACAAGGTGGACAACGACGAGCTCACCGGCGCGGGGGCGTCCGTTGTGCCCAAGACCGAGGCCGGTCCCGAGGCCGAGGCCGTCGCCGCCCTCACCGCCCTGGGCTACAGCGCGGCCGAGGCCGCCAAGGCCGTCGGCAGGGTCGCCGGTCAGACCGAAAAGACCGATGAGCTGATCTTCCTTGCGCTCAAGAGCCTGGGGAAATAATAAGAACACGGCCCACGCATGAATGACAAGACGGATTCCCACAAAGAAATCGCTTGCGATTTCGACTGGGAATCGGTACCAGCCAGTCAGGAAATTCGTGTCGTCAGGCGCGAATTTCCGCGTCCCTTCTTCCTCGCGCAAAATCCGCAGATTTTGCGCGACAGGCTCACGCATTCATGCGTGAGCCGTGATAATAAGAACGTCACGTGTTGACGTTCTTGGACGGATATGTTATAATGAAAGCGACAGGAAGGGATGACGCCTTTGACCAGGCTTTCCTCTCCGTTGTGGATCAGGCCGCCAGCCAATTACGCGGGATGGCGGCCTGCATTATTTCTTACCGCTATTGCCTAAGCTGACCGCAGCCAGCGTCAGCGTGATAGTCATTATCACAAGTGATAGGATCTCAAAATCCGACATGATTATCACCCCCTCTTTTGTACGAGTACATCAGAGGAGAGGTAAGCCAAGCGCCATCTTTTCCTTCCTGTCCAAGCCCTCGCGGGCTTTTTATTTTTTCATATGTAACTGGTACCTGTTCAGTCCTGTGACAAACAGAGATTTGGCAGGCTGCGGGGGACGACCTCTCAGTCAGCCTAACGGCTGACAGCTCCCCTGGAAGGGGAGCCAAGGC
>CADCAS010000076.1 GCA_902799465.1 uncultured Eubacteriales bacterium | reverse complement strand
GCTCCCCTTCCAGGGGAGCTGTCAGCCGTTAGGCTGACTGAGAGGTCGTCCCCCGCAGCCTGCCAAGTCTCTGTTTGTCGCAGAACTGAACAGTTACCTATTCTTTTAACATGTCATTATTATATACTAAGCGGGCACAAAATTCAACACCTTTTGATAGAATGGCGCGCCGCGTTCAAAGCCGCAGATTGCTGTTCACCCTGCACAGTATCCGTAAATGGGGATTCAGGGAGTAGGGAGTAGGGAGTAGGGGAGAACGGCAGATGAAGGGCGTTCTAAGGGAATGAAGAACGTCAAGCATCCCCGGAGCCCACCGAAAACGCGGGGTTTTCAATAGAAGTCAGAGGCTGTGCCGTAACTCCCCCTACTCCCTACTCCCTGCTCCCTGGATTTGCCGCATTGTCTGCATGCTAACAATCACAGGCCCGACCAAAGGCCGGGCCTGTATCAAATTACATCATCAGTCGGGATAGACGACGGCGACCTTGCCGCACTTGCCGGAGGCCATGAGGGCATAGGCCTTGTCCACGTCCTTGAGCTCGAAGCGGTGGGTGATGAGCTTGTCGGGATGGATGCCCCAGCGGACCAGGTGCTCCACCAGCTCCTCCATGCGCCACAGGGAGGTGACCCAGGAGCCGTAGATGCTCTTCTGGCCGTGCATGATGTCGGGAGAGGGGTTGAAGGTCACGTCGTTGCCCTCGCCCACCATCGCCATCTTGCCCCACTCGCGGGTACAGCGAATGGCCATGGCGCGGGCGGCGTTGTTGGCGGAGCAGTCGACGGCGCGCTCGCAGCCGTAGCCCTGGGTGACCTCCATGATCTTCTTCTCGCACTCCTCCACGTTCATGGAGTTGAACACGTAGTCCGCCAGACCCAGGTCCTTGGCCAGCTGCATGCGCTCCTCGTTGACGTCGCAGCCGATGGTCATGTCGCAGCCCATGGCCTTGGCCAGCATCAGGGTGGCCAGACCGACGGGGCCCAGGCCGGTGACCAGCACGCGATCGTTGCCGGAGACGCCGATCTTCATCAGGGCCTCGTAGCAGGTGCCGAAGCCGCAGGCCACCTGCGCGCCGTCCTCATAGGTCAGCTCGTCGGGCAGGGCGATCAGGTCCTTCTCATCGCAGAGCATGTAGGGAGACATGCCGCCGTTGCGCTGCCAGCCGTAGGCCGCGCGGAAGGGGCTCTTGCAGGAGATGTAGTAGCCGCGCCGACAGTCGTAGCACACGCCGCAGCCGGAGATGTGGTACACGATGACCCGGTCGCCCTTCTTGAAGCGCTTCAGGCCCTCGCCCTCCTCCACGATGATGCCGCAGGGCTCGTGACCCGCGATCATGCCGGGCTGATAGCCCTCGGGGCCCTTGCCCACGTGCGCGCGGTAGATGCAGCGGATGTCCGACCCGCAGATGGTGGAAGCCTTGGTCTTGACGATGACCTGGCCATGGCCCGGCTTCGGCATGTCGAATTCCTTCAGCTCAACGGTGCTGTTGCCCGGCAGGATCGCGCCGAGAATCTTCTTATCCATATATGTCTCCTCCTCACAACATCGCGGTGTTCGTCCCGCTGTCTGTGAACAGTATAACAGCTTTTTTACCCGTTTGTTAGAGATAATCCCGACCACCTTTTGTTAAATATGTCGTTTTGGCGAAGGTCGGTGTCCTGATATGATAAGTCGTGGTATAATGGTGAGGACGAGGGAGGGAAAAGGGAATAGGGAAAAGGGAAAAGGGGAACGGCTGCCGCGTACACTGTAGGGGCGGCGATGCGCCGCCCGCCTGATACCGACACAATACGTTGTACCTGGCGGGCGGCGCATCGCCGCCCCTACGCGCCCGGGCCATTCCTGTTGCCTGTTGCCTGTTCCCTTCCCCCATCCCTCGCAATCTGTCAGACATAATCATCGGAGGCCCCATGGAAACCTATGAATTTTCGCGATCCTTTTCGCTCGGCGCCATGCTTGTTTCGCCGGTGCATGTGCGCATCGAGGAGCTGCGGCCGGTGATCGCGGCGCACACCCATTCCAACACCAGCTACGAGATCCACTATGCCGAGCGCGGCGCGGGCACGGTGACCATCGACGGGGAAACCCATCCGGTGACGGCGGACACGCTCTACATCACCGGGCCGCGGGTGGTGCACGCCCAGGCGTCCCCGCCGGAGACGCCGGTGACGGAGTACTGCCTCTACCTGGATTGCCGCCGGGTGAGCGCCGCGTCGGGGGACCCCTTCGCGCTGTTCATCGACACGGCCTTCTGGATGGGGCGGGACGAGGGGCGGGTGTACCCGCTGCTCAAGCGGCTGATCGAGGAGAACCGCCGCCCCCAACCGGACACCCCGGAGATGTCGGAGACGCTGCTCAAGCAGCTCATCATCACGCTGACCCGGATCTACAGAAGCCAGCGCCCGTCGAAGCCCGTCCACTCCCCCGCCCCGGCGTTGACCCGGGCGGGGCTGATGCCCATCATCGAGGACGCCTTCTTCTACCGCTACCGGACGCTGACCCTGGACGACCTGGCGCGGCTTATCAACCTGTCCGCGCGCCAGACCCAGCGGCTGATCAAGCAGAACTTCGGCAAGACCTTCTCCCAGAAGCTGGCCGAGGCCCGCATGGCCGCGGCGTCCCAGTATCTGCTCAACACCGACCTCTCCGTCACCGAGATCAGCGACCGCGCCGGCTTCTCCTCCATCGAACACTTCTCCGCCGCCTTCCGCCGGGTCACAGGCATGTCGCCCAGGCAGTACCGCGCGGTGAAGCGGTGAGAAGGGAAAAGGCAAAAGGGAAACAGGCAAAAGGGAACAGGGAAAAGGGAACAGGGGAACGGCTGCCGCGTACACTGTAGGGGCGGCGATGCGCCGCCCGCCTGATACCGACACAATACGTTATACCTGGCGGGCGGCGCATCGCCGCCCCTACGCACCCGGGCCATTCCTGTTCCCTGTTGCCTGTTCCCTGTTCCCTGTTCCCTCGTTCCCCTTTTCCCTGTTCCCTTTTCCCTAAAAAAGCCCTACTTCATCAACAGCATCCTGTCGTTATCCAGCTTCTTGCCGCTGGCCTGGCGGAACTTTTCGAGCAGGTCGTCGACGGTGAGGGCGGCGCGCTCGTCGCCCTGGGTGTCGAACACGATGTTGCCCTGGTCCATCATGATGGTGCGGTTGCCCAGGTCCAGGGCGGACTGCATGTTGTGGGTGATCATCAGGCAGGTGAGATGGTTTTCCGCCACGATCCGGGTGGTCAGCTCCAGCACCTTCTCGGCGGTGCCGGGGTCCAGGGCGGCGGTGTGCTCGTCCAGCAGCAGCAGCTTGGGCATGGACAGCGTGGCCATCATAAGCGTCAGCGCCTGCCGCTGGCCGCCGGAGAGCAGGCCCACGGGCTGCTTCATGCGGTCCTCCAGGCCCATGTTGAGGAGGGCCAGCCGGTCCCTGAAGCCCTGCTTCTCCCTCCGGGAGGCGCGGCTCAGCCAGCCGCCGTTGCCCGCGGCCAGCACCAGGTTCTCCTCGATGCTCATGCCGGGCGCGCTGCCCCGCATGGGGTCCTGGAACAGCCGCCCGATGACCTTGGCCCGGACGTGCTCCGGGGTCATGGTGACGTCCTTCCCATCCAGCACCACGCGGCCCGCGTCCACCGGGAAGGAGCCGCAGATGGCGTTGAACAGCGTGGACTTGCCCGCGCCGTTGGCTCCGATGATGGAGATGAAGTCCCCGGGCTTCACGTGCAGCGACAGGTCGGTGATCGCACGCTTGGCGTCGGGCGTGCCGGGGTTGAAGGTCTTGGAGATGGATTCGAGTCTCAGCATGTCACGCGCCCGCCTTTCCGAACCGTCCCGCCATGCGGCGTCTGATCATCGGCCACTGGCTCTTGAGATAGGGTCCCGAGATGGCGATGACCACGATCACCGACGAGATCAGCTTGAGCATGAACGCGGGCAGATTGAACCGCAGCGCGATGGTGTACACCAGTCGGAACACGAACGCGCCCAGCACCGCGCCCACCGCCCGCACGGGGATGGAGCGCCGCCCCAGGAACACGCCGCCGATGAGCAGCGACGCCAGCGCCACCGTGACCATGCCCGAGCCGATGTCCACCGTCACCGACTTCTGGCTCTGGGCCAGCAGGCAGCCGGACAGGGCGGTGAACATGTTGGACACGCATAGGCCCACGGTGGTGGTGAACACCGGGTTGATGGACGAGGAGCGCACCATGTCGGGGTTGTCGCCGGTGGCGCGGATGGCCAGCCCCAGCTTCGTGCGCAGAAACGCCGACTGAAAGGCGATTACCGCCGTCACCGCGATCAGGCCGATGATCAGCGCGTAGCACCCGGACAGCGGCGTGTCCTTCAGAAGCGCCTTCAGCTGGGTGAACACCGTCTCGGTCTTGTTCATGTTCAGCAGCGACGAGCCGCCCATGATCCAGATGTTCACGGAATACAGCCCCGTGTTGACGATGATGCCCGCCAGCAGCGAGTTCACGCCCATGCGGGTCTGCAGCGTGGCCGTCACCAGCCCCGACAGCATCCCCGCCAGCATCGCCGCCGGGATGGACAGCCAGGGATGGCCCGCGATGGCCACCACCGCGCCCACCGCCGCGCCCAGGGCGTAGCAGCCGTCCGTGGACAGGTCGCAGACGTTCAGCATCGTGTAGCTCAAAAACAGTGCCAGCACGGTCAGACTGTTGAACAGCGCCAGCTCCAGCGCCGTCTGGCCGAGACCGAGGATGGTTGGTAGTGCCATGGTTAAAGGTTCTCCTGTCGTCTTATGATTTCACGAAGGTAAAATGGAATTTGACGAATTAGGAATTAGGAATTAGGAATTAGGAATTTCAGGTTGAAATCCTTGCGGATTTCTATTGTTAAAAACAGTGTAACTGTTCAGTCGCGGACTCCTTCCGACCCGCTTCGCGGGCCACCTCCCTCAAAGAGGGAGGCTTTTGGGCTCCCGTTCAGGCTCCCTCTCCGAGGGAGCTGGCAGCCGCAGGCTGACTGAGGGAGTCATCCCTGGGCGACTGAATAGGTACTAAAAACACCGGGAAAACCTGTAATGATAATGCGTTGGTTTTAATCAAACAAATCCGCAGGATTTGCACATCAATTCCTAATTCCTCATTCCTCATTCCTGATTATACAGACAGCTTCCTATTTACCAATCTTATTAAAACGCTTCCGCGGTCGTGATCGCCTGAACCTTCGTGCAGTAAGGCCCGAAGGCCTCGGCGAGGGCGTCGAAGTCCAGGCCCAGGGCCTCGGCGGTCTCAGTGTTGACGGTGGCGGTGCCGTTGTCGAAGGTCATGACGGGGGTGGCGGCGGGGTCATTGCCGTCCAGCAGGATGCCCGCGATCATGTTGGCGGTCTCCGTGCCCAGGTTGGCATAGTCCACGCCGTAGCCCACCAGCGCGCCGTTCAGGGCGAAGGAATCCGCGCCGCAGTAGTGGGGGATCCCCGCCTCCTGGAGCATCTCATAGATGGACAGCTCGGCGGTCATGATGGTGTTGTCGGTGGGGGTGAACACGGCGTCCACCTGGTCGGCGATCAGGGCCTGCGCCGCCTGGATGACCTCGGACACATTGGTGCCGGTGTACTCCTTGTAGGCCACGCCCTTCTCATCCAGGAAGGCCTTGGCGTCGGCGATGGGGGTGGTGGAGGCGTCCTGGCCCACGTCGTAGAGCAGGCCCACGGTCTTGGCCTCGGGATTGGCGGCGAAGATCAGGTTAAGCACCGCACTGGTGTTCAGGAAGTCCGAGGTGCCGGTGATGTTCGCGCCGGGGGCCTCCAGGGACGCCACCAGTTCGGTGGACAGCGGGTCGGACACCGCGGCGAACACCACGGGGATCTGGTTGTCCTCGGTCATGGACTGCATGGTCATGGCCACGGGGGTCGCCACGCCCACCATCAGGTTCACGCCGTCGGCGATGAAGTTGGAGATGATCTGCTGCATCACGGAGGCGTCGGCGTTGCAGTTCTGGTAGTCCACCTCGAAGGTCACGCCCTTCTCGGCGGCGATGGCGTCCAGCTGGTTCTGGATGTTCTCGACGATCTGGTTCAGAGAGGCGTCGTCCACGTAGTTGCAGATGCCCACCTTGTAAGCGCCCTCGGCGGATGCGCAGGCGCACAGCGCGACGATCAGGGTCAGTGCGATGGCGATGATCTTCTTCATGATGATATCCTCCTTGTCGTAGGTCCTCGGGACAGACAAAACGTCCTGTCCCATGCGTTTTGCTGGGACAGGACGGAAAATCCTGCGGTGCCACCCGGCTTGGCGCTGTCGCGCCCACTCATGGCATACCTGCATATGCCGGCGTTTGTTGACGGAGCGCCGCTCCGACTCCCCTACTCGGTTGCCCTTTGGGTTCGCTCTCCGGGGTCCATTCAGCGCCCATTCCCTGCCGCGTCACAGCGACCCGCGGCTCTCTGCAAGGGTGATCGAAGCGCCTACTTGCTCCCCTTCATCAATTTACCATATTGTACCCGCAAATCGCGGGTTTGTCAAGAGGAAATTTGAAACTGCCTCAAGCAAACTCGATCCACTCGATCTCCGGCCTGACGCCGACGCGCAGCGGGAGGCGGCTGGCGCCGATGCCCTTGCTGACGAGCATCCAGGCGTCCCTGTGGCGATGGAGCCCCGCGATGAAGCGGGAGGCGCGCCGCGGCGTGAGCAGGCGCTCGAAGCCGACGGTGTAGGGGGTCAGGCCCAGGGCGTTGAACTGGCCGCCGTGGGTGTGGCCGGAGAGGATGATGTCGGGCATGGGCTCGACGGCGCGGGGATAGTGGGACAGCAGGAGGCGGCAGCGGTCCGGGGCGGGCTCGGGGGGATAGAGGCCGGTGACGTCGGGATGGCCGTAGCGGTACTCGTCGCACCCGGCCACGATCAGCCTGCCGCCGCCAACCCGGAGGGTGACCGACTCGTTGACCAGCAGGCGAATGTTGGCGTCGGACAGGGCGCGGCGCAGCACGTCGATGTCGGGGAAGGCCTCCCGGTCGTTGTTGCCCGCCACGGCATACACCCCCAGCGGCGCGGTGAGTCCCCGCAGCCGTCGAAACAGCCCGAGGGTGTGCGCCGCCTCGTCGGCGTAGTCGCCGCCCAGCAGGATCAGGTCCGGGCTTTGCTCCATCAGCTTCTGCGCGAGCGCGTCCACATCCGCCCCGGTGGTCCGGGCGGTGACATGGAAATCGGACGCGAAGCGCGCCCGCATTCCCTTCATGAACGCGGGCGCGCCGGTGATGCGCCGCTTCACGGGAAAGCAGCGCAGATCCCCGCAGGGCGCGCAATAACGGTCCGGGCGGGAAAAGAACTGATACATGGCCGCAGCTCCTTTGAACACGGCTCACGCATGAATGCGTGAGCCTGTCGCGCAAAATCTGCGGATTTTGCGCGAGGCAGAAAGGGACGCGGAAATTCGCGCCTGACGACACGAATT
>CADCAS010000075.1:22634-27356 GCA_902799465.1 uncultured Eubacteriales bacterium | reverse complement strand
GTCCTTTCTTTCGCCCCCCTTTCCCTTGATAAAACACCTGACAAGGCAGCTCGTCTTGTCAGGTGTTCCTCTGAGACTGTTTTTTTACAGCCCCTGTCACGCAAAGCGTGACTGAGAGGTCGTTCCCCGTTCTCCTGTTGATCGCCAGGCTTGAATTGTAACCTCAATTGAATGGGAGCTATGAAATGTATTCCGCGCGGCAGCAGCTATTTCCTAATCCCTAATCCCTCTTCCCTCGCCCCCTAAATCCACCTCCCCGTCGCGCTCTCCGGGCAGGCTTTGACCGCCTCGGGGGTTCCGGCGGCGACGATCCGGCCGCCGTCCGCGCCGCCGCCGGGGCCCATGTCGATGATGTAGTCGGCGGCGCGGATGACGTCGAGGTCGTGCTCGATGACCACGACGGTGGCCCCGTGGTCGATGAGGGTCTGGAACACGCCGAGCAGGGTGCGCACGTCCAGCGGGTGGAGGCCGATGGTGGGCTCGTCAAACACGAACACGGCGTCCTCCTGGCCCCGGCCCATCTCGCTGGCCAGCTTGAGGCGCTGGGCCTCGCCGCCGGAGAGGGAGGGCGTCTCCTCGCCCAGGGTGAGATAGCCCAGCCCCAGGTCCTTCAACACCTGCAAGCGCGGCGCGACGGTCTTCATGTCCCGACAGAAGCGCAGCGCGTGGGCCACGTCCATGTCCATCAGCTCGGGCAGGGACCGCGCCTCCCCGGCCCGGTTCATCAGCCGCGCGTTCCCGGCCTCGCGGGCGTAGCGCGCGCCGCGGCACTCGGGGCAGGGGATGTCCACGTCGGGCAGAAACTGCACGTCCAGGCTGATCTCGCCGGTGCCGTCGCAGACGGGGCAGCGCAGGCGCCCGGTGTTGTAGGAGAAATCCCCGGCCTTGAAGCCCAGGCGCTTGGCGTCGGGGGTGCGGGCGTAGAGCTTGCGCAGCTCGTCGTGGACGTTGGCGTAGGTGGCCACGGTGGAGCGGACGTTGATGCCGATAGGGGTGGCGTCGATGAGCTTGACGTGGCGGATGCCCTCGGCCTCGATGCGCTTCACGTGCGCGGGCAGCCTGCCGCCCGCCGTCGCCGCCGCCAGAGCCGGCACCAGGCTCTCCAGCACCATGGTGGTCTTGCCCGACCCGGACACCCCGGTCACCACCGTCAGCCGCCCCTTGGGGATGTCCGCCTCCAGAGGCCTGACGGTGTGGATGGCGTCGGTGGCCAAGCGGATGTGGCCCAGCGCAAACAGGGCGTCCGGTTCTGTGCGCGGCCGCGTCGGCTCCGCGGCGCGCCCGGTCAGGAACGGCCCGATGCGGGAGACGGGGCTTTGGGCGAGCTCCGCCACGGCGCCCTGGGCGATCACCCGCCCGCCCTCGGCCCCGGCTTCGGGGCCCATCTCGATGATCCAGTCCGCCTCGGACAGGATCTGGGCGTCGTGGTCCACCAGCAGCACGGAGTTTCCGTCGGCCACCAGGTCCCGCATGACCCCGTTCAGCCCCACGATGTTGGAGGGATGCAGCCCGATGGAGGGCTCGTCCAGCACGTACAGCACCCCGGTGGTGCGGTTGCGCACGGCCCGGGCCAGCTGCATCCGCTGGCGCTCGCCGGTGGAGAGCGTGGAGGCGGCGCGGTCCAGGGTGAGGTAGCTGAGCCCCAGGTCCGTCAGCCGCCGCGCGGTGCTCAGATAGGCGTCGCAGATGCTCTGCGCCATGGGCTGCATCTCCGGCGGCAGCGCGTCGGGCACGCGCTTCACCCAGGCGACGGACTCGGCAAGGGTCATTTTGCACGCCTCGTCCAGCCCGATGCCCATCAGCTTCGGGGCGCGGGCCCGTGCCGACAGCCGGGTGCCGCCGCATTCCGGGCAGACCTCCTCCTTCAAAAACTTCTCCACCCGCTTCATGCCCTTCTCGTCGGTGACCTTGGACAGGGCGTTCTCCACGGTGTAGACGGCGTTGAAGTAGGTGAAATCCATCTCCCCGGCCACGTTGGTGGTCTTGGAGTGGTAGAGGATGTGCTTCTTCTCGGCGGGGCCGTGGAACACGATGTCCCGCTCGGCGGGGGTGAGGTCCTTAAAGGGCACGTCCGTCCGCACGCCCATGGCGCGGCACACGTCGGTCATCAGCGACCACATCAGGCTGTTCCAGGGGGCCACCGCGCCCTCGTCGATGGAGAGGCTCTCGTCGGGCACGAGGGTGTCCATATCCACCGTCCGCACCATGCCCGTGCCCCCGCAGCGCCCGCACGCGCCCTGGCTGTTGAAGGCCAGCTCCTCCGCGCCGGGGGCGAAGAAGGTCTCCCCGCAGATGGGACAGGTCAGCGCCTGCCCCGCCGCCACCGCCAATGTCGGCTCCAGCGTGTGGCCGTTGGGGCATCTGTGGCAGGCCAGCCGGGAGAACATGAGCCGCAGGCTGTTGAGCAGCTCCGTCCCCGTGCCGAAGGTGGAGCGCATGCCCGGGACCCCGGGCCGCTGCCGCAGCGCCAGCGCGGCGGGCACGTAGAAAACGTCGTCCACGTCCGCACGCGCCGCCTGGGTCATGCGCCGCCGGGTGTAGGTGGACAGCGATTCCAGATACCTCCGGGACCCCTCCGCGTACAGCACCCCCAGCGCCAGCGACGATTTCCCGGAGCCCGACACCCCCGCCACGCCCACGATACGGTTCAGCGGCACGTCCACGTCCACGTTCTTCAAATTGTGTACCCGCGCCCCCCGGACAAGGATCTTCTCCGGCGCGTCATGATGAGCCATGGGGATACCTCCTGTGGGATAGTTTTTATTCCTGCTGTGATAAGGGAGTATTTATCGGGGTGAATGAGGAATTAGGAATGAGGAATTAGGAATGAATAGCAGCTGCCGCGCATTGTAGGGGTAGCCAAGCTGTTTCAGTTCCTAATTCGTAACTATTCAGTCCTGCGGCCAATGGGAATTTGTCGAATGAGGAATTAGGAATGAGGAATTATAAATGGCCAGGCTGCGCCAACGCGCGGCAGCTGCTATTAATTCCTCATTCCTAATTCCTCATTCCTAATTCTCCCAGATAAATCCCAATTTATCACAACAGGACTGAATAAATACCCTAATTCCTAATTTCTCATTCCTAATTGCAACCAACCAGAGCCCGTATCCATAAAAGGACCCCGCGCGCGGCGCGGGGTCCTGTGGCTTGTATGGATCAGATCGCCTTGGCGTGGGCCAGCAGGTACTGCTCGGCCTCGCCGTTCCACAGGTTGTTGTGGCGGGCGCAGATCTCGGCCAGCTTGGCGAACAGGGGATCGGTCTCGCCGACCTTGGCGAAATCGTCGATGTTGGTCAGGGGCAGGTCGATGTTGGTGTAGACCAGCTTCTTGCCGCCGGGGATCTTGGGCAGGTTGCAGGTGGTCTCGGCCACGGCGTTCAGGCCGCCCACGTGGGTGATCATTCCGGCGGGGCGGAGCTTGCCCTCGGAGATCATCCGCAGGGCCTCGCGCATGTCCTCGGTGCTGCCGCCGGAGGTGCCCACCAGGTGGTGCGCGGCGTAGTGGACGTTGTAGAAGTTGAAGTTGGCGGAGAGCTGGGTGTTGGTCGGGCCGGCGAAGAAGTTCAGGCAGCCGTCCTGGGCCAGGATGGCGTCGCCCTGCTCGATGACGGCGGGCACGGGGGCGAAGACCATGACGTCGTCATAGCCCTTGCCGTCGGTCAGCGCCATGAGCTTCTCCACGGCGTTCTCCTTGGTGTTGCAGTAGACCAGCTTCACGCCGTTCTTCTCGGCCTCCTCGGTGGTGTAGATGGAGGCGGCGCGATCCAGGCGGGCCTGGTCGATGTCGGTGACCACCAGCAGGCCGGGCTTGCGGTCGCAGTGGATGGCGTAGTCGATGGCGCCCAGACCCATCGGGCCAGCGCCGGCCAGGATGGCCAGATTGCCGCCCTCGCGGATGCCCATGTCGTGGACATACACGTTGGGGGTGGTGTGGTACATGGCGTGGAAGGTGCCGATGATGCAGCTCAGAGGCTCGGACAGGGAGCCGTAGAAGAACTCGTCGGCATGGTAGGGCAGCACGCAGTCCTGCTCCATCAGCTCGGGCAGCAGCACGGCGTACTGGGTGTCGCCGCCGCAGAACTCAAAGGCGTAGCCGGGGGTCTGCATGGTGCCGCGATAGGAGATGTTGGGCTGGATGGTCAGCTTTTCGCCGGGGGTGAACTTGTCCGCCCACTTCGCGCCCACCTGCTCGATGACGCCGCAGAACTCGTGGCCGACGATGACCGGATGCTCCGCGATGTCCGCCGGGACGCGCTTGTGGTTGGAGCCCTGGATGGCCGCCTTGTAGCTGGACATGCAGATGGAGTCCGAAATGACCTTTACCAGGATCTCGTCGTCCTTGATCTCCGGCAGCTCAAAGGTGTCCAGGCGCAGATCGTTTTGCCCGTGCATACGCACAGCTTTATTCAGCATGATGGTTTTCCTCCTTGTCATTGACCCGTTTTCGGTTCACGGTGGAGCCCGTTGTCCTCCACACACTGCAATTATTATATCACATCATCCAACGATTGCAATTCGGTTTTCACATATTATACAAAGAATATAGGAAACTTAACAGACACCGGCGGTCAGGCTCTGACAGATCAGATTCGTCGGGTGGAAGCCCGAATTCAAATGGAAAATGGAGGTAACTGTTCAGTTCTGCGACAAACAGAGACTTGGTAGGCTGCGGGGGACGACCTCTCAGTCAGCCTAACGGCTGACAGCTCCCCTGGAAGG
>CADCAS010000075.1:0-22620 GCA_902799465.1 uncultured Eubacteriales bacterium | reverse complement strand
CTTGGCTCCCCTTTCAGGGGAGCTGTCGCCGACGAAGTCGGTGACTGAGAGGTCGTTCCCCGTTGCCTCGTACAATCTCCACTTATTACAGCAGAACTGGATAGATACAAATGGAGAATGGAAAATGATGGTGCAAATCCCGCGGATTTGTTTGATCAAACGGTAGAAACAGCGTCGCTGCGCCGATTTACGCCATTGTGGTCAAAGAAACCCGTGAGGATTTCCGCATGTATTTTCCATTCTCCATTTTCAATTATCCACTCACTCAGTGCCTTCCCCGCCCTGCGCCGCCGCCGGAGGAGCGTCCGCCGCCGCCGCGGGCGCTGCCGAAGGAGCGCGAGCCGCCGGAGGAGCGGAAGGACGACCCGGAGGAGCGCCCGGAGCTGCCGCCCATGGAGCCGAACAGGCCGCTGATGATGCCCCGGGTCAGCCAGTCGGAATCAGAGGAGCGCCTGGGGGTCTGGGGAGTGCTGCGGTAGGTGTTCGGGTTGGGCTGCTGGGTCGCGCCGCGGTAGCCGCCCGCGCCGGGGGCGCCGGTGGGCGGGGTCACGCCGCGATAGCCGCCGGGACCCGGGGTGGGTCCGCCGTAGGTCGGGGGCGGCGGGGAGCGACGGCTGGAACCGCCGAAGAAGATGGGGACGAAGGTGGTACGGCCGGGCGCGTAGACGCCGGTCTGGCGATAGGCGCGGCCACGACGCAGGCGGGTCACCAGTATGAAGCCCAGGATCAGCAGGATCACGAGCAGCACCAGCGAGAGCATGCCGCTGGAATCATCGTCCTCCACGTAGCCCCGGCTGTCGCCCACGGGCGCGGCCCAATCGGCGCGGTCGCCCTCGGCCAGCCAGGCGCGGTAGGCCGCCACGCCCTGGGCGGTGGTCACCTCGGCGTTGTAGGTGTCCGCCACGCGGGCGAACACCGCCTCGAAGAACTTCTGCGCGCCGGCGTCGTAGTCGCCCCTGGCGAAGTCCGCCTCCAGATACTCGTCGAAGTACTGCTTCATAGAACCCGCGGTGAACTTGGGCTGGAGGTTGCTGCCGCACTCGGCGTAGTAGTCCTCGTCGTCGATAGCCATCACCAGCAGAAAGCCGTTGTGCTTTTTGGGATCACCGATGCCCCAGCTGTTGAACATCTCGTGGGTGAAGTCGTCGATGCCCGTGCTGCCGGTGGTCGGCACCGTGGCGATGACGATCTGCGCCCCGCAGGCCTCGTCCAGCAACTGGTTGGAGAAGAAGATCTCCCCCTCGGTGGCCTCGGTCAGCACGTCGGCCCCGTCGTAGAAGTAAAACTGCTGGGTGGGGGAGGGGACCTTGGCCAGCGCCGCGCCGCCGAAGGCCAGCATCATCAGCAAAGACAGGGTCAGACAGAGAGCGCTTCTGAATTTCATAGACAGCCTCCTTTCGGCGTCATAGCGGCGGGAAGGTCATTACCCCTCGAACGTGGCCAGCGCCCCGTTCCCGGTGATCCCGGCCACGATCCCGCCGGGGAACCCGGAGATGAGGTCGTTGTAGGACCTGGCCAGCTTGTGGTAGCCGTCGCGGCCCAGCAGGTCGTCGCAGCCCCAGAAGTCGTCGTAGGCCAGCTTGAAGTTTTTGAATCCGGCCTGATCGACGGCGTTGTACAGGCTGTTGTAGAGCTTTTCCACCTGGCCCTTCAATTCGGCATAGGCGCGGCTGCGCTCATCCAGGGGCGCGTCGTCCTTCCCGATGAGGCCCGCGTTTTTCAGGGCGGCGTCGATGGCGTCGCTGGCGCCCAGGTGCAGCTCGGCCTCGTTGGCCATGATGGAGGCCGCCTCACCGGCGTTGTCCAGATAGGCGTCCATGCTGTGGCGCACGTCGGTGTCGGTGTATTCGCCGTTGTTGAACACCTTCACCACCTTCGCCCGCTCCCGGCCGATGGCCCCGCCGCCCAGCGCAAACACGCTCAGCAGCACGCACACCGCCAGCACCGCCCAGGCGATCTTTCGATTCTCGTCAAAGCGCATCACAAACGCCTCCCTGTGATCAGAGTTGTAGGAGGAGGGCCGGGCCCGCCGTCACCGGCGGACCCTGCGCTCCAAAGAATCATAATTACCTGCGCACCTCGAGGATCTTCTGCCGCAGCTCGCCCTCGATGTTGGCCAGCTCCTGCTCGGCGGCCAGGCGCTTCTCGTGGCCCTGCTGCTGGATGGTGAGGACCTCGTCCATGGTGTCGATGAGCATCTTGTTGGTCTTGGTCAGCGTCTCGATGTCCACGATGCCGCGCTCGGCCTCCTTGGCGGACTCGACGGTGGCCATGTGCAGCTTCTCGGCGTTCTTCACCAGCAGATCGTTGGTCAGGTCGGTGACGGCGCGCTGGGCCTTCATGGCGTCCTCGGTGTGGGCCAGGCCCATCGCCAGCACCATCTGGCTCTTCCACAGCGGGATGGTGTTGACCAGGGAGGTCTGGATCTTTTCGGCCATCAGCTGGTTGGAGGACTGGATCAGGCGGATCTGCGGGGCCATCTGGATGGAGATGTTGCGGGTCAGCTCCAGGTCGTAGAGCTTCTTCTCAAACCGGTCGCCCTTGTCGGCCAGGTCCTTGGCGGCCTGGGCGTCCTCGGGCAGCTTGGTGGCCTCGGCCTTGTCGCGGGCGGCCTGCACCTCGGTATTGCGGAACTCCTCCAGGCGCTTCTTGCCGGCCACGATGTACATGGACAGCTCCTTGAAGTAGCTCAGGTTCTGGTCGTACAGCTTGTCCAGCATGGCGATGTCCTTCAAAAGCTGGATCTGGTGCTGCTCCAGGCCCTCGGTGATCTTGTTGACGTTGATCTCGGTCTTGTCATACTGGGCCTTCATGACCTCCAGGTTCCTGGCCTTTTTCTTGAACAGCCCGAACAGGCCGCCCTTCTCCTCGTCGTCGGTGTTGAAGCTCTTGAGCTCCACCACCAGGTTGGAGATCATGTCGCCGACCTCGTCCAGGTCCTTGGTGCGCACGTTCTTGAGGGCCGCGTCGGAGAACTGGGAGATGTTCTGCTGGGCCGCCGCGCCGTAGGAGAACACCAGGTTGGCGTCCTTCACGTCGATCTGCTTGGAGAAGTCGTCGATCATCTGCTGCTCGGCGTCGGAGAAGTTTTGCATCTGGAGGGTGTCCTCGTGCACCTTCTTTTCGGCCTGCGCCTCGGCCTCCGCCAGAGCCTGGGTCGCCGCCTGCGCCGCGTCCTCGACGGCCTCGGTGATCTGCTGGTCCTCGCTGCCAAAGGGATTCAGGGTCAACTTGATGTCGTCTGCCATGGTGATGTCCTCCTGTTTTATATTCATTGAATGGTGATATGGAATGCGGGATCGAAGGGTCAGTGCCCGCCCAGCGTCAGCTTGATCTCCCGCTCGGCGCCCTCCTTTTCCTCGGGCTGCGCGGCCTGGGGCGGCACGGCGGCCTGGTTGGCGGCGCGGCGGATGTTGTTGACCGGGCTTTCGTAGAGGCTGTCGCCGGAGAGCATGGTCTGCATGACCTTGATCTCGGCGTCGATGTCCATCTCGTCGTCCTTGAACAGGTTGTCGGCGCACTTGTCGAAGGCGTCGGCCACCACGCCCATGCTGGACTCGATGCGGCTCATGGCGGACTGGATGTTCTCGCCCTTGACGGCGGTGGCATCCAGCTCCCGGTACTGGTCCATCAGCTTTTCAGAGGTGGGCAGGTAGTAGCTCATGAAGCGGCGCACGAGTGTGATCTTCTTCGGATCGCGCCCCAGCTCCTTGAAGATCTGCTCGCCGGCCCTGGTCATGCGGTTCAGGCTGGCGGTGATCCCGGGATGCTCGATGGCGGCGTTGGCCTCGCGGAGCTTCTCCAGCCGCGCGCGGCCCTCGGCGATGTCCTGATCCAGCTTGGCGTCGCCGGTCTGGATCTTCTCCTCCACGGTGATGTCCCGCCCGGGGAACACCTTCGAGCCGACGAAGTATCCCGCCACGGACAGCGCCACGGCCGCGATCAGCCCCGGCAGCTTCATCAGCAGCTTCGGAAAGATCAGTCCCATCACCAGCCACACCGCCGCGGCGATGTAGATCGGTATCGCGCTCTTCAAATGTACCTTTTTCATGCTATCACCCCGTTGTGGCTATTTTACGATGTTTTGAAACGCTGCGCAAGTGTTTTTTGACCAAATGTCCGCTGGAGACGCCGAAAACCGCTCAATTCAATATCAATTCCACCGGGCAGTGGTCGGAGCCCATGATCTCCGGGTGGATCTTCGCGTCCGCCATGCGGTCCTTGAGCTTTTCGGAGACGATGAAGTAGTCGATGCGCCACCCGGCGTTCCGGGACCGCGCCCCGCCGATGTAGCTCCACCAGCTGTAGGCCCCGGTGACGTCGGGATAGAAATAGCGGAAGGAGTCGATGAAGCCGGCGTTCAGCAGCTCGGTCAGCTTGCCGCGCTCCTGGTCGGTGAACCCGGCGTTCATGTGGTTGGTCTTGGGGTTCTTTAAGTCGATCTCCTCGTGGGCCACGTTCAGATCGCCGGTGAGGATGACGGGCTTCGTCTTGTCCAGCTCCACCAGGTACGCCCGGAAGGCGTCCTCCCACTGCATGCGGTAGTCCAGCCGCTTCAGCTCGTTCTGGGAGTTGGGGGTGTAGCAGCAGACCAGATAGAAGTCCTCGAATTCGCAGGTGATGACCCGGCCCTCGTGGTCGTGCTCCTCGATGCCGATGCCATACGTCACGTTCTTCATCGGCACCCGGGAGAATACCGCCGTGCCGGAGTAGCCCTTGCGCTCGGCGCAGTAGAACACCTGCTCGTAGCCCTCCAGCTCCACGTCGCACTGGCCCTTCTGCATCTTGATCTCCTGCAGGCAGATCACGTCCGCGTCCAGCGCGTCCACGCTCTCATAGAAGCCCTTCTTGAGCACCGCCCGCAGACCGTTGACGTTCCAGGATATCATTTTCATGAAAAATAACACCATCCGTACCCGAATTGTGGTATACTGCGTCTGTACGCCCTTTGATTATAACATATATTGTCGATTTTGCCAACAAATTTTATCACGGAGATGATGTTTTTATGACCTTCATGGAGAAGGCGCGGCTGGCGGAGCGCACGGCGCGGGCGTCGGGGGCGATGCTGGAGGCCCACGGCGCGTTCGAGATCAAGCGAAAATCGGAAAACGACTTCGTCACCGAGATGGACCTAAAGAGCGAACAGCTCATCCGGGATATCCTGCTCACCGCCTGCCCCGAGGACGAATTCTTCGGCGAGGAGTACGGCGGCGCGACCCAGGCCGTGGGGCGCTGGATCGTGGACCCCATCGACGGCACCGCCAACTTCATGCGCGGCCAGCGGCTCTACACCATCTCCATCGCCTACGAGCACGACGGCGAGCTGGCGGCAGGCTGCGTCTACTGCCCCGGCACCGACGAGCTCTTCCTGGCGGCGAAGGGGGAGGGAGCCACCTGCAACGGCAGGCCCATCCACGTCTCCGACGTCTCGACCCTCCGCGACGCCATTGTCCACCTGGGACTCGGCCACCGGGACCCCGCCATACTGGCCCAGACCGAGCCGGTGTTCTTCCCGCTGGTCCGCGCCATCAGCGACATTCGCCGCTCCGGCACCGCCGCCTACGACCTCTGCTGCGTGGCCGCGGGCCGCGCCGACGCCTTCATCGAGCAGGGCATCTACCTGTTCGACTACGCCGCCGGCGCGGTGATCCTCCGGGAGGCCGGCGGCAAGCTCGACGCCTGGCGCCCCGGCCTGGACCCCCTGAAAACCGGCTCCATCCTCGCCGGGAACGGGAGGGTGAACGGGGAGATTCAGAGGATATTGAATGGGAAATGAAGAATGAGGAATTAGGAATGAGGAATTAGGAATTGGAATAGCCTGGCCGCGCAGGGGCGGCGATGCGCCGCACGCCGGGCTGTACCTATCGCTTCGGTATCAGGCGGGCGGCCAATGGCCGCCCCAACAGCGTGCGCGGCAGCCGCTATCTTTAATTCCCAATTCCCCATTCCCAATTCCCAATTAATAATTATTTACCGCCCCCGCCTTGACGTTTCCCGGCAAGCTTCTTATAATGTGAAAAGAAAACCTGTGATCGTGAGGGAAGACATATGAAGCAGATGATGATCTACAACACGCTGTCCCGCAAGAAGGAGGTCTTTGTGCCGGTGCACGAGGGCAAGGTGGGCATCTACGCCTGCGGGCCGACGGTCTACAACTATTTCCACATCGGCAACGCCCGTCCCTTCATCATCTTCGACACCCTGCGCCGCTTCATGCGGCATCTGGGGTATCAGGTGACGTTCGTGCAGAACTTCACCGACATCGACGACAAGATGATCAAGCGGGCCAACGAGGAGGGCACCACCGTCGAGGCCATCGCGGAGAAGTATATCAATGAGTACTTCAAGGACGCCGAAGCCATCGGCGTGGAAAAGGCGGACGTGCATCCCCGGGCCACCAGGCACATCGGCGAGATCATCGGCCTGATCAAAAAGCTGGAAAACAAGGGTCTGGCCTACCGCGTGGACAACGGCGACGTGTACTTCGACACCCAGGCGTGGCGCAGCAATTACGGCAGGCTCATCGGCCAGGATCTGGACGATTTGGAGTCCGGCGCGCGCATCGAGGTGGACGACATCAAGCGCCACCCGATGGACTTCGCGCTGTGGAAGGCGAAGAAGCCCGGCGAGCCCTTCTGGAAGTCCCCCTGGGGCGAGGGCCGTCCCGGCTGGCACATCGAGTGCTCCGCCATGTCCATGAAGTATCTGGGCGAGACCTTCGACATCCACTGCGGCGGCGTGGACCTGATCTTTCCCCACCACGAGAACGAGATCGCCCAGTCCGAGGGCGCGACGGGCAAGCCCTTCGCCAAATACTGGATGCACAACGGCCACATCAACGTGGACAACAGGAAGATGTCCAAGTCCGCGGGCAACTTCTTCACCGTGCGCGACATTTCCAAGGAGTTCGACCCCGAGGTGGTGCGCATGTTCATGCTGTCGGCCCACTACCGCAGCCCCATCAACTTCTCCCGCGACCTGATGGAGCAGGCCAGGGCCGGCCTCGAGCGCCTCTACACCGCCCGGGACAACGCGGAGTTCGCCCTGGAGCACGCCCCCGAGCGCGAGCTGAACGACGCCGAACGGGCCTTCGTGGCGCGCGCCGACGGCTTCATGGACCGCTTCGACGACGCCATGTGCGACGATCTGAACACCTCCGAGGCCATGGGCGTGCTGTTCGAGTACGTCCGCGACATGAACACCGCCCTCGCCGACGCCAACGCCCCGTGCAGGGCCGTCATCGAGGCCGCCCTCAAGGCCCTTAACACCATGGCCCACGAGGTCCTCGGCCTGCTGATGAAGGAGGCCGACACCACCCCCGAGGAAGTCAAGACCCTGGTCCAGGCCCGCGTGGAGGTCAAGAAGGCCAGGGACTTCGCCGAGGCCGACCGCCTCCGCGACGAGGTGGCCAGGCTGGGCTACGTCATCGAGGACACGCCCAAGGGGCCGAAGGTGAAGAAGGCGTAGGGGTTTTCCAGGGAAAAGGGAACAGGGAAAAGGGAAAAGGAAATGCGGCTGCCGCGCGTCCGAATGGATGCGCGGCAGCTTTTATGGGCGTCGTTCCCGGTAAATGAAAGGTATCTGTTCAGCTCTGTTGTGATAAATGGGGATCTGTCGAATGAGAAATGAGGAATTAGGAATGAGGAACCCCTACAACGCGCGGCAGCTGCTATTCATTCCTAATTCCTCATTCCTCATTCCTAATTCTCCCCGACATACCCCAATTTGTGGGACTGAACAGTTACAATGAAAGATCGTTTTCCTACACCTCAATGATATGAAATGCCGCGGCGCGTCCGAGGCGGTTCATCACGGCCAGCCCCACGCCGTCGGCGGGCACGGCCTCGGAGAAGAGGACGTCCGCGCCCAGGGCGTCGGCGTCCCGCAGGGCGTTGAACAGCGCGTGGGCCATGCCCGCGGCGTCGGGCCCCAGGGAGAGGGCGCGGCGGGGGGCGTAGGCGGGCAGATGGGGGTCAAGGGCGAGTATGAGAGGGGACTGGCCCCGTTCAATCGCCGCGTCGTACAGCTCGTTGATGCGCTGTGTGACCGCGTCGCTCTCCCCCTGCACGATGGTGAGCTGCCCCCTGGGCGCGTAGTGGCGGTACTTCATGCCGGGAGACCGGGGCTTTTCCCCCTCCCTGAGGGGGCGCATCACCGCGTCGTCCACCCGCACGCCGCCGCAGATGGCCGCGATCCGCTCCGGGGTGACTCCGCCGGGGCGCAGTATGCGGGGGATGTCGCCGGTCACGTCGATGACCGTGGACTCCAGCCCCACGTCGCAGGCCCCGCCGTCCAGAATCAGCGGTATCCGCCCGTCCATGTCCTCCAGCACGTGCTGGGCCGTGGTGGGGGAGGGCCGTCCCGAGCGGTTGGCGCTGGGCGCGGCGATGGGCCGCCGGGCGGCGTCGATGAGCGCCCGGGCCGCGGGGTGGGCGGGAAAGCGCACCGCCACCGTGTCGAGTCCCGCCGTCACCGCCATGGGAACGGCCTCGGACTTGGGAAAGATCAGCGTCATCGGCCCCGGCCAGCAGGCGTCCATCAGCGCCCTCGCCATCGGCGACGGCTTTACCGCGATCAGCGGCGCGAGCTGGTCCAAATGGCTGATGTGGACGATCAGCGGGTTGTCTCCGGGCCGCCCCTTGGCCTCAAAGATGCGCTTCACCGCCGCCGCGTCCAGCGCGTTCGCCCCCAGGCCGTAGACCGTCTCGGTGGGGAAGGCCACCAGTTCGCCCGAACGAATCAGCGCCCCCGCCTGGGCGAGGGCTTCGGATGTGATATTGACAAGCTGTGTCTGCAAGGAAAGGTCTCCTTAAATGTGGTAGATCGAGGCAAACAGCGCCCGGCCCGAGGGGGTCTTGCAGAGGTTGTCGGCGAAATTGCGGATGGCGTCGTCGGTGTAGCCGCTCTCCCCGGCGTTGACCAGGTAGTCGGCCTCCAGCAGAATCTGCCAGTCGGGCCCGTCCACCCCGGCGAAGGTGTGGTGGTGTCCCACCAGAAAGCACACCCTTTCGAGGTCCTCCCGCGGCAGGCCGAACGGCTCCAGAAACGCCGCGGCCATGGGCGCGCCCTCCCGCTCCTGGAGCTTGCCGTTGCAGCTGTCGGTGCGCTGGCGCAGCGCGGGGCAGGCGATGTCGTGGACGATGGCGGCGACCTCCAGCACGTACAGCGCGCGCGCGTCCAGCCCCTCCAGCTGTCCGATGGTCCGGGCGTAGCTCCACACCTTCACCAGATGCTCGATGTCGTGGCGGGTGTTGCCGGGATAGTCGATCATCCGCGCCATGATCTCTGCAACGGGCGTCACAGTATGGCCTCCATGCTCACCCGGTAGGGCTTCAGGCCCAGCTTTTCATAGAAGGCCTTCGCGCCGGGATTGCAGGTCCAGACGTTGAGGGTGACGTTGTAGCACCCCAGGCTTCGGGCATAGTCGACGATATAGTCGTAGATGGCGCGGCCTACGCCCATGCCCCGGGCGGCCTCGTCCACGCAGATGTCGTCCACGTAGAGGGTGTCGTGCTCGGTCATCAGCTGGCCGCCGAAGCGCTGGAGGATGCAGAAGCCGTGGCCCAGCACCCGCCCCTGATCGTCGGCGCAGACGAACACCGGGGTGTCGTCGTTTTGCAAAATCTGGGCAAGCTCGGCCTCGGTGTACTTGGTGGTGGGCCCCTTGAACAGGTCGGGACGCCCGTTGTGGTGGACCATGTTCACCTGCACCAGCAGGCGCAGGATCTCGGGAATGTCGCGCCCTTCGGCGCGTCTGACGGTATGCATGGCGGTGTACCTCCCGTGGGATCAGTTGTTTTCGTTCAGCAGTGCGGTCTGCTCGGCCAGGGTCAGGGCGTCGATGATCTCGTCCAGATGGCCCTGCATGATCTCGTCGATCTTGTACAGCGTCAGGCCGATGCGGTGGTCGGTGACGCGGCCCTGGGGGAAGTTGTAGGTGCGGATGCGCTCGGACCGGTCGCCGGTGCCCACCTGCGTGCGGCGGCGGTCGGCGTACTCGCCCTCCTGCTGGGAGCGCTGGAGATCGTAGAGCCGGGATTTCAGCACCTGCATGGCCTTCTCGCGGTTCTGGATCTGGCTGCGCTGGTCCTGGGAGGTGACCACCAGCCCGGTGGGGATGTGGGTGATGCGCACGGCGGAGTCGGTGCGGTTGACGTGCTGGCCGCCCGCGCCCGAGGCCCGGTAGGTGTCGATGCGCAGGTCGTTGGGGTCGATGTTCACCTCCACGTCCTCCGCCTCCGGCAGCACCGCCACCGTGGCGGTGGAGGTGTGGATGCGGCCCGAGGACTCGGTGACCGGCACGCGCTGCACCCGGTGCACGCCGGATTCATACTTCAACTTCTGGAACACGTTCTTTCCGGAGATCAGCATGACGCTCTCCTTCACGCCGCCCAGCTCGGTGGAGCCGTCCTCGATCAGCTCGGTCTTCCAACCCTGGCTGTCGGCGTAGTGGGAATACATGCGCAGAAGCTCCGCGGCGAACAGGCCCGCCTCGTCGCCGCCCGCCCCGGCGCGGACCTCCAGCACCGCGTTGCGGTGGTCGTCCGGGTCCCGGGGCAAAAGCGCGATCCGCGCCGCCTGGGTCTGCCGCTCCAGCTCGGCCTCCAGCGCCGGAAGCTCCTCCTTCGCCATCTCGGCCATGTCAGGGTCCTCCAGCAGCTCCCGGGTGTCGTCGAGCTCCTTCAGCAGCCTGCGATAGCTGACGGCGATGTCGTTCAGCTCCGACAGCTCGCTGTGCTCCCGCATCAGCTTCTGAAACAGCGCCGTGTCCGCGATGACCTCCGGCAGCGTGATCCGTATGGACAGCTCCTCGAATCGCCCCTCCACGGCCTCCAGCTGCCGCGCGATGCGCTCCTGTTCATTGTAGGTGGGATTGGACTGCATGGCAAATTGCTCCTTCGTCGGTCGGATGGGAAAGCGGGGAGTTGGAATTCAGAATTGAGAATGGAAAATGGAGAATGGCGGTGCAAATCCTGCGGATTTGTTTGATTCAACGTATCTATTCAGTTCTGCTGTGATAAGTGGAGATTGTCCGAGGCAACGGGGAACGACCTCTTCCCCTTCCAGGGGAGCTGTCAGCCGTTAGGCTGACTGAGAGGTCGTCCCCCGCAGCCTGCCAAATCTCTGTTTGTCACAGGACTGAACAGTTACGATTCAACATGATTAGCCGTGTCGTCCCGCTTGCCCGCGGGCTTTAATCAGAGAAATCCGTGAGGATTTCCGCATCCATTATCCATTCTCCATTTTCCATTTTCCATTCTCAATTCCCTGCTCGCGTTCTCGCCCACACCACGCGCTCGATGCCGTTGAGGTCCCTGACGGCGCCGCTGTCGGCGGGGGAGAGGGCGTCTCTGAGCAGCGCGAGCACATCGGGGGCCTCGCCGATGCCCACCTCGAGGCAGATCGCGCCGCCGGGGTTCAGGTGATCGGGGACCTCATGGGCGATGCGGCGGTAGAGGTCCAGGCCGTCGCGCCCGCCGTCCAGGGCCAGCGCGGGCTCGTGCCGGACCTCCCGCTGGAGGTCGGCCAGCTGGATGTGGGGGATGTAGGGCGGATTGGAGACGATCAGGTCAAAGCGCCTGCGGCCCACGGCCCGGTACAGGTCGCCGTGGCGGATATCCACGTCCGCCGACAGCCGCCCGGCGTTCATCCGGGCCACCTCCAGGGCGTCGCGGCTGATATCTGTCAGGGTCACCCGGGCCAGCGGGGCGAGGCTTGCGATGCTCAGCCCCACGCACCCGGATCCGGTGCACAGATCCAGCACCCGGCTCTCCCCACGCTGGGACAGCTCGATCAGCGCGTGCTCCACCAGCGTCTCGGTGTCCTGCCGGGGGATCAGCACCCGCTTGTCCACGTGGAAGATCAGGCCCATGAAATCGGCCCGCTCCAGGATGTACTGCACCGGTTCCCCGGCGGCCCGCCGCGCGAGCATGCCGTTCAGCCGCGTCAGCTGTGCGGGCGTGACCTCCCGGTCGCCCTCGAATTTCAAATCGACGCGCGTCATGCCCAGCACGTCCTCCGCCATCCACCGGGCGTCGATCCCCGGATCGGGACACCCCGTTTCGGTCAGCACGCCCTGGGCATGCCGCAGCCAGTCGGATATGGTCATTGATTAAGCACCCGCTTTTTTTAGGGAGTAGGGAGTAGGCAGTAGGGAGTAGGGGAGGACGGCCAGGGTATTGCGTTCCAATGAAGTGAACAACGTCAAGCATCCCCGGCCCCCGGGAAATACGGCAGCAGGGAGTAGGGGAGGACGGCCAGGGTGCGGCGTTCTGATGGAATGCGGAACGTCAAGCATCCCCAGTCCTCGGAGAATGCAATGGTTTCAACAGGAGTCAGAGACTTGCCGTAACTCCCCCTACTCCCTACTGCCTACTCCCTACTCCCTAATACAATCACATGTCGTTTTCCCGCGCCGCGTTGAAGGCGCAGAGGGCGACCTCCACCATCTGGTCGTGGGGCTCCTGCACGAAGAGGCGGGAGAGTGCGAGGAAGGGGGTGAGCAGCACGCTCAGCGGGTGGGAGGGCTTGAGGCGCTCCAGAGCCTGTATCGGCTCGTTGACCACCCCGGCGACCACGAACAGTATCAGCACCCGCACCAGCAGCTGCACCGGCAGGGTGAAGGTGCGGATGAGGGCGAAGGCGGCGATGGACACTGCGGTTACGACCATCAGGAAAGCGGCGTCGGAGCGGTGATAGATCCGGCTCGCGGCAATGGCCTCGTCCAGCGACGGCTCGCCGCGCCGGCTCTCATAGGCGTTCAGGACCTTGTTGATGGCCCCGCGGTACATGCACAGCCGGTTCACCACCCGAAGCCGCGCGCACAGCGCAAGCCCCAGCCACGCCCCCAGTATCCGGGTCACGGCCATGATGATGTTGGTGGCCCGGCGGGTCAGCTCAAGGTTGGCCACGATCAGCTTTTCCACCGCCAGCGGCAGTCCGAACATGAACGCCCCCAGCAGCAGCACGATCATCAGTCCGCTCAGAAAGCCCACCAGTCCCTCCGGGGCCACCTGAAACAGGTCCGCCGTGGCCCGCTCGGCGCGGGTGCCCCGGGCGATGTGCTGGGGCTGGAGCTCGGCGGATTCCAGGATGCCGTCCAGAAGCCCCCAGGTGCTCCGGCACAGCCGCTGCATCCCTCGCACGAACGGCGTCCGGCGCATGGCCGCGCTCAGCAGACGCCGCTCGCGCCGTATGCGCAGGGCGATGTCCTTCTCCTCCCGCCGCACCGCGAAGGCCGTGGCGCTGCCCACCGTGAAGCGCGCGCCCTCCGCCACCGGCGCAGCGTAGATCGGCGTCCTGATATATCTGGCCATGAGAGGTCAACTCCTTTGAGGGATCGTGAATCGGGTAATGCGTTCAAACGGAAGGTGATTTGGATTGAATGAGGAATGGGGAATGGACGTGGAAATCCACCGGATTTCGTAACTGTTCAGTCGCGGACTCCTTCCGACCCGCTTCGCGGGCCACCTCCCTCAAAGAGGGAGGCTTTTGGGCTCCCGTGCAGGCTCCCGTCCAGGCTCCCTCTCCGAGGGAGCTGGCAGCCGAAGGCTGACTGAGGGAGTTGAGGGAGCTGTCAGCCGCAGGCTAACTGAGGGAGTCGTCCCTGGGTGACTGAATAGGTACCGGATTTCTTTTTATTGAAAAATGCGAGTACCTTCATTTTCCATTCTCCATTCTCCATTTTCCCTTCCCCACTGCTCAAAACAACGCCCCGGACAGCGCTTGCTGCCGGGGCAGGGTTTGCGCCAGGGTTTGAACGTCAAAAGCATCGACGAAGGAAGCCTTCGTCGATGCTTTGACGTACTACATGCCGTAGCGCTTCTTGAAACGGTCCACACGTCCGCCGGTGTCCACCAGCTTCTGCTTGCCGGTGTAGAAAGGATGGCACTTGGAGCAGATATCCACGCGCATCTCCTTCTTCACGGAACCGGTCTCAAAGGTCTCGCCGCAGACGCAGCGCACGATGGCCTTGCCGTATTTCGGATGGATGTTTTCCTTCATGGTTTTCACCTCGCAAAATTGGACTGTCGGATCTCCAGCGAACCCGGCATCCAACGAATCAGACAAGTGGTATTATACCATAGTTGCCATCGGACGGCAATGGGGTGGCGAAAGTTTTACATTAAGTATTAGGGAAGAGGGAAAAGGGAAAAGGGGTGCCGGCTGCCGCGTACTTTGCAGGGGCGGTCTTTGGCCGCCCGCCCAATACCGAAACAATATGTATTTCCCGGCGGGCGCCGCCCCTGAATCGTGCGCGGCAGCGGCTATTCCGTTCCCCTTTTCCCTTTTCCCTTTTCCCTTTTCCCTCGTTCTCCTAACGCCTCTTATACCCCAATGCCTCGAGGAACCGCATAATCCCCGCATCCCCCTCCGGGGTCTGCTTATAGACGCCGGCGTCGGAGAGGACTCGGGCGCACTTGGCGGCGAGGGCCTGGCGGAGGGCCCGGTCGGCGGCCTCGGGGGAGAGGTTCGCGCCGTGGCGGCCGGCGATTTCGCGGACCCAGTCGTAGTGCTTGGCCAGGGGATCGTCGGCGGCGGGGGCGTCGTCGATGGGGCGCCGGCCGGTGAGATAGGCCTTGAGCCCGTCCAGCTCGCTGAGCAGCCGCCCGGGCAGTATGAACAGGCCCATGACCTCGATCAGGCCGATGTTCTCCTTCTTGACGTGATGCAGGTCGGCGTGGGGGTGGAAGATGCCCAGCGGGTGTTCGTCGGAGGTGCGGTTGTTGCGCAGCACCAGCGACAGCCGGTAGCCCGTCTCCGTCCTGCGGGCGATGGGGGTGATGGTGTTGTGGGGGGTGCCGTCGGTCTCGGCGTAGATGTCGCACGCCGCGTCGGTCCAGCCGCGCCACTTGTTCAGCATCGCGTCGGCCAGCTCCGTCAGCTGCGCCCGGTCCGCGCCCTCCAGCACCACGCAGGTCATGGGCCAGTCCGCCACGTGGGCCGAGACCCCTGCCGCCGGGGCGGTCAGCGGGATGCGCACGGGGGCGTCGTCCATCGGGAAGCGGTGATTGCCGCCCTGGAAGTGGTCGTGGGACAGTATGGAGCCGCCCACGATGGGCAGGTCGGCGTTGGAGCCCAGGAAGTAGTGGGGGAACCGGTCCACGAAGTCGAACAGCCGCTCGAAGGTGCCGCGGTCGATCTTCATGGGGATGTGCTCGTGGTTGAACACGATGCAGTGCTCGTTGTAATACAGATAGGGCGAGTACTGCAAATACCAGGGCTTGCCCGTCAGCATCAGCGGGATCACCCGGTGGTTCTGCCGCGCCGGGAAGCCGGGACGGCCCGCGTAGCCGGGGTTCTCCACGCACAGCATGCACTTGGGATAGGCGGTCTGCTTCATGCTGCGCTGGGCGGCGATGTCGCGGGGGTCCTTCTCGGGCTTGGACAGATTGATGGTGATCTCCAGCCGTCCGGCGGGGGAGTCCTCGAAGAACCGGGCGTTTTTGGCGATGCGGTCCACCTTGATGTAGTCCGCGTCCCGGCACAGCTGGTAGAACCAGCCCGTGGCGGCCTTGGGGCCAAGGGTGTCGTACAGCGTGGCGAACTTCTCCCGCACCATGGCCGGATGGGGCGTCACCGCGCCCATCAGCCTGCCGCAGAACAGGTCCCGGCGCTCGCTGCTGTCCTGGAGGATGCCCGCCTCCACGGCCCTGTCGCACAGCGCCTCCAGATAGGCCGTGGCCGTCTCCGGCAGCGCCTCGCTCGCGTATTCGATCTCCTCCGGCGCGTCCATTCCCATGATCTCCAAAAGGCGGTTCACCGTGTAGGTCCGGTCCAGCTCCGCGACCAGTCCCTTCCCCACGGCAAAGTCCACCAGCCGGTAAATGCTCTCAGTGGCAGTCGTCTTCATGCGCAGCACCCCTCGCTTTGTCTGTCTGTTATTGTTTCGTTCTGTGGGAAAATGGGATTTGGCGGCCAATACCGAATTGAAAATGGAGAATGGAAAATGGATAATGGATAATGGCGGTACAAATCCTGTGGATTTGTTTGATTAAACACGATAAGCGGCGCTGTTGCGCTGGGTTACGGCCTTTTTAATCAATGAAATCCGCGTATCTATTCAGTTCTGCTGTGATAAGTGGAGATTGTCCGAGGCAACGGGGAGCTCCCCTTCCAGGGGAGCTGTCAGCCGTTAGGCTGACTGAGAGGTCGTCCCCCGCAGCCTGCCAAATCTCTGTTTGTCACAGGACTGAACAGTTACAAATCCGCAAGGATTTCCACATCCATTCTCCATTTTCCATTCTCAATTCTCCATTCAAACCAATTCCCGTCTGCAAAAGGACCGACCCGTCCCCCGCCCCTACATCAGCGGCGCGATGAACTGCATCAGGCAGCGGTAGATTCTCCGGTTGTGCTTGAACGCGCGCAGTCCCTCGGCGTCCTTAGGATCTGTGCAGAAAATATTCATACATTCTGCTTGTCTGAATCCGCCATTGCGGCGTTGTCGTCGGTCAACGTGCTTAGGCCCGAGCCTTCTCAAGAGGACCTGCCCGTCCTCCAGCGCGGGGATCCCGTCAAACAGCTTTATCATACGCGCTCCTTTGGATCGTGGCTGTCTGAAGCGCTCCGTGCTCTCGCCGCCGCAGAGCGTGGAGATGTAATCGAAGCCCCGCCCGTGCCCCGCCTCGCGCCCGACGCCCCTGATGTCCGGCACCGTCCACCCGGCCTTTTGATCGATTCTTCACTATATATATATAATAACGATCTCGTCTTAAAAGTCAACCGCCACATGGAGACTTTTTTAAGAATTGGGGTATCTATTCAGTTCTGCCGTGATAAAGGGGGATTTGCCTGGAAGAATCAGGAATTAGGAATGAGGAATCAAGGTAACTGTTCAGTCGTTGACTCCTTCCGACCCGCTTCGCGGGCCACCTCCCTCAAAGAGGGAGGCTTTTGGGACCCCGTTCAGGCTCCCCCTCTCCGAGGGAGCTGTCAGCCGCAGGCTGACTGAGGGAGTTGAGGGAGCTGGCAGCCGCAGGCTGACTGAGGGAGTCATCCCTGGGCGACTGAATAGATACGAATCAGGAATGAATAGCAGCTGCCGCGCACGCTGCAGGGGCGGCCAATGGCCGCTCGCCATATACCGAAACAATACGTACGACCTGGCGGGCGGCGCATTGCCGACCCTACGCAGCCAAACCATTCCTGTTCCCTGTTCTTCCGCCACTTGCGCCGCGGTCGAACCTGTGTTATACTGGACGTAAAGAGGCTTCCAAGCATGCCGCCGCCACAGGGACGCCGGATACCGGCGTCCCTGTGGGCTTTGCGGGGCGAGGCATGCGTGAAGCGCATACGGAGGTGGCATCATGCTGACATTGGAACGGGCGCATGCGCTCAACGACGCGGTGGTGACGGAGGAGCATCTGCGCATCCACGCGCTGAACGTGGCCTATGCCATGGGGGCCATGGCGGAGCACTTTGGCGAGGACGTGGAGCACTGGCAGGCGGTGGGGATACTGCACGATTACGACTACCAGCAGTACCCCGAGGAGCACCTCCAGCACACCGAGGCCCCGCTGCTGGCGGCGGGGGTGGACCCGGAGGACGTGCGGGCCATCATGAGCCACGGCTATTCCATCCTCAACGACATCCGCCCGGAGACCAACATGGAGAAGAGCCTGTTCACCGTGGACGAGCTCACCGGCATCATCCAGGCCTGCGCCCGCATGCGGCCCAATGGCATCACCGACCTGGAGGTGAAGAGCTTCATGAAGAAGTTCAAGGACAAGAAATTCGCCGCCAAGTGCGACCGGGCTCTGGTGCTCAGGGGCTGCGAGCTGCTGGGCATGGACATCAGGGAGGTCGCTGAGATCTGCATCGAGGGCATGAAGCCCCACGCCGGGGAGATCGGCCTGCTGGGCACCGGGGCGCAGGGCTGACGCCGCGGCAGCCGCGCTCTCACCTCAATAACACCGAACCCAACTTCCCACAATCCAAGGAGGACAATACCCTATGCTCACCAAATCCACCGCCGAGGCCGTGCTGCGGGAGGCGCTGCGCACGGGCGGCGACTTTGCCGAGATCTTCTGGGAGGACCGGAAGAGCGGCGCGATGGCGCTGCTGGACGGCCATGTGGAGGCCGCGTCCACGGTGCGCCGCCACGGCGCGGGCATCCGCGTGTACAACGGCTTGAACAGCGTCTACGTCCACACCAACGACACCTCCCTGACCGGCCTGATCGCCTCGGCCCGCAAGGCCGCGGACGCCGTTCAGGGCGACACCCCGCCGTTTGACCTCCACCTGACCCGCTCCATATGCCGCAACCTCCACGAGGTCCGCCAGATGCCCATGGACGTGGCGGGGAGCCGCAAGGCCCAGCTGCTGCGCGCCTGCGACCTGGCGGCCAAGGGCGTGTCCGACGAGATCACCCAGGTGCGGGCGAGCCTGTCCTGCTGGGACAGCGAGATCCAGATCGCCAATTCCGAGGGCCTGTTCACCGGGGACACCCGCGTGTACACCCGCGTGTACATCAACGCAGTGGCCTCCCGCGGCGGCGACAGCCAATCCGGCCGGGAGGCGCCCGGGGCGCTGATGGGCTACGAGCTGTTCTCCGGGCGGGTGGACGTGGAGGCGGCGGCGCGGATGGCGGCCCAGCGCGCCGTGACCATGCTCCACGCCGACGCCTGCCCCGCGGGGCGCATGCCTGTGGTCATCGACGGCGGCTTCGGCGGGGTCATCTTCCACGAGGCCTGCGGCCACTCCCTGGAGGCGGCGGCTGTGGCCTTCGGCAACTCCGAGTTCGCCGGGAAGCTGGGCGAGCGCATCGCCTCGCCGCTGGTGACCGCCGTCGACGACGGCACGCTGCCCAACGAATGGGGCTCCCTGAACATCGACGACGAGGGCGTCCCCACCACCAAGCTGGTGCTGATCGAGGACGGCGTTCTGAAAAACTACATGGTGGACCGGCTCAACGGGCGGCGCATGGGCCTGCCCTCCACCGGCAGCGGGCGGCGGCAGGACTACACCCTGGCCCCCACCTCCCGCATGCGCAACACCTACATCGCCGCCGGCGAGGACGACGAGGCCGAGATCATCGCCTCCTGCCCCGACGGGCTGTACGCCAGGGCCATGGGCGGCGGCAGCGTGAACCCCGTCACCGGCGAATTCAACTTCGCGGTGGACGAGGGCTATCTGATCCGCGACGGCAAGATCGACGTGCCCGTGCGGGGCGCGTCGCTGATCGGCAGGGGGTCGGACATCCTGACCCGAATCGACCGGGTAGGCCGCGAGCTGCGGCTGGCCCAGGGCATGTGCGGCGCGTCCAGCGGCAGCGTGCCCGTGGACGTGGGCCAGCCGATGATCCGCGTCACCGACATCACCGTGGGAGGGCGCTGAGCATGGAGAGAGAGCTTTTTATCCGAGAATTGCTGAAGCGAGGCGCGGAAAGGGGCGTCTCCGCCGATGTCTGCTATGACAACGGCTCCAGCTTCGAGGTGCAGGTCAAGGACGGCCAGGTGCTGGAGTACAACGTGTCCGACAGCGCGGGGCTGGGCTTCCGGGTGCTGAAGGACGGCCATACCGGCACCGCCTCCACCCAGATCCTGGACGACGACGCCCTGGAGCAGCTGCTGGACGGGGCCGTTGAAAACGCGGGTCTGTCGGAGTCGAAGGACGCCCGGTTCATGTATCCCGGCGACGCCGAATACCCGGCGCTGGACCTGTACAACCCCGCGCTGGACGCCATCCCCGCCGCGGAGAAGATCGACATGGCCAAGCGGCTGGAGTCGCTGGCCCTGGCGCAGGATGATCGGGTCAAGCAGATCGAGAGCTGCGCGGTGTTCTCCTCCGCCGACGCCCGCACGCTGACCAACACCCTGGGGCTGGACGTGTCCATGCGCACGGCGCTGCTGGGCGGCTACGTGTCCGTGGTGGCGCGGGACGGGGAGAAGGTCAACACCGGCAGCAAGATGTTCTTCACTATGGACCCCGACAGCGTGGACCTTGAGGCCGTGGCGAAGGCGGCGGTTCAGGAGGCGGTGGACGGCCTGGACGGCGCGCCCGTGGCCTCCGGGAAGTATCGGGTGCTGCTGCGGCGGGACGTGGCCGGGGTGATGCTGCGCACCTTCGCGGGCATCTTCTCCGCCGACAACGCCCAGCGGGGCCTGTCCCGGCTCAAGGGCCGGGAGGGCGAGGCCATCGCCGCCGCGTGCGTGACGCTGATGGACGATCCGCATCGCCCTGACAGCGCCAGCTCCGCCCCTTTCGACGGCGAGGGCGTGGCCACCTACGCCAAGTCCGTCATCGAAAACGGCACGCTGACCACGCTGCTGCACAACCTCAAGACCGCCAAAAAGCAGGGCTGCGAGACCACCGCCAACGCCTCCCGGCCCTCCTACGCCGCGGTGGTGGGCGTGGCCCCCAGCAACTTCTACTTTGCCCCCGGCGGCGCGGACTTCGACGCGCTGGTGGCTCAGACCGGCGACGGCCTGCTCATCACAGACCTCCAGGGCATGCACGCCGGGGCCAACGCCATCACCGGCGACTTCTCGCTGGCCGCCAAGGGGTTCGTCATCGAAGACGGCAGGCTGGGCCGGGCCGTCAACCAGATCACCGTGGCCGGAAACTTCTACCAGCTCCTCAAGGACATCGAGGCCGTGGGCGCGGACCTGGAGTTCCGCGTGCCCTCCGCCAGCTGCTACGGCAGCCCGTCCCTGCTGGTAAAGGAGCTGTCGGTGGCGGGGAAATAGGAATTAGGAATTGAAATAGCGGCTGCCGCACAATTTGTTGGGGCTGCCGTCCGCCATATACCGAAACAATACGTACAACCTGGCGGGCGCAAATCGCCGCCTATACGCAGCCAAACCATTTAATTCCTAATTCCTCATTCCTAATTCCTAATTCACTTCTTCTTTCCACATGAAAGGAAAACGATATGTTGTATGACGTTGCCATCATCGGCACCGGGCCGGCGGGGGTGTCGGCGGCGCTGAACCTGAAGATCCACGAAAAGGCGTTCATCTGGATCGGAAAGAGGGATCTGAGCGACAAGATCAGCCGGGCGGAGCGGATCTCCAACTATCCGGGCTTCATCGACGCCACCGGGGCGGCGCTGAACCGGGCGTTCATGGACCAGCTTGCGGCCATGGACATCGAAATCACCGAGGCCATGGTGAACCAGATTATGCCCATGGGCGACCACTACGCCCTGCTGGCGGGGCCGGACTTCTACGAGGCCCGGGCGCTGATTCTGTGCACCGGGGTCAGCCAGACCGGCGGCATACGGGGCGAGGCGGAATACCTGGGCCGGGGCGTCAGCTACTGCGCCACCTGCGACGGCGGGCTGTACCGGGGCCGCACGGTGGCTGTGGTCTGCGGCAATCGCCGGTTTGAGCACGAGGCGAGATACCTGGCGGGTCTGGCCGAAAAGGTATACTTTTTCCCCTACTACAATGCCCCCGGCTTCATCGCCGACAACGTCCTGTCTTCGGACGCGCGTCCCGTGGCGGTCACGGGGGACGAGCGGGTGGAGGGCCTGCGGCTGAATAACGGCAGCGACCTTGCCGTGGACGGCCTGTTCTGCCTCCGGGACGCCATCGCCCTGGACACCCTGCTGCCCGGACTGGCCACTGAAAACGGCCACATCGCCGTGGACCGCCGCATGGCCGCGAGCCTGCCCGGCGTATTCGCCGCGGGCGACTGCACCGGACGCCCCTATCAGTACGCCAAGTCCGTGGGCGAGGGCAATGTGGCGGCGCACAGCGCTATCGAGTACCTGGAGAATATATGAGAGAAGAGGCAAAAGGGAACAGGGAAAAGGGAAAAGGGGAACGGCTGCCGCCCCTACAGTGCGCGCGGCAGCGGCCATTCCTGTTCCCTGTTCCCTGTTGCCTTTTCCCTTTTCCCTTTTCCCTTTTCCCTTATACTTACCCCCCGCCCCCAATCACCGCCGTCCCGTGCATGCCGGGGCGGATTTTTTCGTTGAGGGCGATGGCGATGCGGGCGTCGTAGGTGGTGCCGGCCTCGGTGGTGACGGGGAGGAAGGAGATGGCCTGGACGGTGCCGGTGGTTTGCAGGGTCTCCTCGGCCAGCTCAAAGGTGACGGCGGCCTGGGCGCCCACGGTGACGAAGGGCAGGTCGTCGGCGCTGATTTGGGCGGTGAAGTCCAGGGCGTCGGCGGGGCAGTAGCTCAGCACCAGCCCGCCGCGCTCCAGCGCCTGTCCCGCCTGGGGATAGACGGCGGTGACGTAGCCCTCGGAGGCGGCGCGAAGGATGAAGTCCCCGGCCAGGAAGCCGTCCAGGGGCAGCCACTCGTCCCCCAGCGGGTAGGACTTGCGGATGTCCGTCATGGCGAAAAACACCTCGCCGGTCGACATGGGTCGGATCACCTCCCGGAAGGAAATCTGTGGAGTAAACTGTTTTCGTAATGGTTCAGTGCTTCAGCGAATGGGGATTTGACGGGGAGAATTAGGAATGAGGAATTAGGAATTAGGAATGAATAGCAGCTGCCGCGCGTTGTAGGGGCGGTCACAATGGCCGCCCGCCATATATCGAAACAATACGTACTGCCTGGTGGGCGGAGCCTTTTCACTTTTTTCTGTAAATAGCTTCAAAACTGTGATAGAATAACAATATCACGGAGGTAAGGACATGGGCAGAAAAAGGAAAAGCGCACTG